>NZ_JBIRGD010000008.1:0-317025 GCF_044327805.1 Streptomyces sp. NPDC018019
GCGTCTCTGATTCACTCACGGACCGTGTAACGCCCAGATCCCCGAAGCGTCACCTGACCTGCAGAAAGAACTAAACTAGTTCAGTTAACGAGACGCTCTGCATGCCGTCGTCGAAAGGCACCGGTTCGAACGGTTCGCAGGTGAGGTCTACTACGAGGAGGTTCCGACACGGGCTGCCACGCTGCTGGAAACCATGGTGCTCCTGCGGCCGTTCGAGGATTACAACGGCATCATCGGCGCCGCGTGCGCCTGGACGTACATGGAGGATTCCGGCGAGGACATTGCGCCGCCCCCAGGCGCCATGTCGCAACTGGTACGCGATCTCCGTGAGAAGCGGACGGACCTGCTCGACGCCGCGCGGCGGCTGCGGAGCTGGAAGTCCTAGGAGTGGCGGCTCGCGCGGACAGTGACCGCGTGGGCCGCCGCGCGTAACGGGCCTATCGGGACAGTCGCTGTCCGATTCTTCCGTGGTGCTTGTGTTCATGGGCGGGGGCTCCATAGCGTGCTCGCGTTCGGATCCCGGACGCCCACCGGAAGGAAACCTCGCCATGATGTTTTCCCCGACAGGCCGCCACCGAGCCCCGCGTCGCCGCTGCGGCGCGGGGCGATTACTCACCCGCGCCTCGACCGCCGCGGCCACCCTCGCACTGCCGGTCGTCGGCGCGTCCGTCGCCTCCGCTGCGGACGGCGGGACGTACACCGTCGCCCCGGGGGACAGCCTCTCCGAGATCGCCGCGAAGCACGGGGTCAAGGGCGGCTGGACGAAGCTGTACGCGAGCAACCGCTCGGTGGTCGGCGGTGATCCCGACCTGATCAAGGCCGGTACGAAACTGAAGCTGAGCGGTACGGCCGCCACCCCACAGCGGCACACGTCCCGCTCCGCCGCCCGGTCCTCCGCGCGCGCCGCGGCCGGGGCCGAGGCCGTCCGGCCGGTCCGGGGCGGCACCCTCACCGCCGGGTTCGGGGCCGGCGGCAGCCACTGGGCGAACGGGCACACCGGGCAGGACTTCGCCGTACCGGTCGGCACCGCCGTGCGCGCCGCCCGCGGCGGGACCGTCGTCAAGGCCGGCTGGGGCGGCGCGTTCGGCTACGAGGTCGTCATCCGGCACCACAGCGGTTCGTACACGCAGTACGCCCATCTGTCGCAGATCCGGGTGCCGGTGGGGGCCACCGTCGGCGCCGGTGAGCGCATCGGGCGGTCCGGAGCCACCGGCAACGTCACCGGACCGCACCTGCACTTCGAGGTCCGGTCGACCCCCGCCTACGGGTCGGCCGTGGACCCGATGGCCTGGCTGCGCCGGCACGGCGCGTTCGACTGACCCGCGGGGAACGGCCGCGTCACCGCCTGCCCTTGCGGGCCGCCCGTACGTACTCCCGGTTCATCTTCGTGATGCTGAACAGCGGGATGCCCTTCGGGCAGGCGGTGGCGCACTCCCCGGTGAGGGTGCAGCCGCCGAAGCCCTCCTCGTCCATGGTGGCGACCATGTCCAGGACCCGCGTCTCGCGTTCGGGCGCGCCCTGCGGCAGGACGTTGAGGTGGTTGACCTTCGCCGAGGTGAACAGCATGGCCGACCCGTTCGGGCAGGCCGCCACGCACGCCCCGCACCCGATGCACTCGGCGTGCTCGAAGGCGGTGTCGGCGTCCGGCTTCGGCACGGGCGTGGCGTGGGCCTCGGGCGCGGCGCCGGTCGGCGCGGTGATGTAGCCGCCGGACTGGATGATCCGGTCGAAGGCGGAGCGGTCCACGACCAGGTCCCGTACGACGGGGAAGGCCGCCGCACGCCACGGCTCGACGTCGATCGTGTCGCCGTCCTGGAAGGACCGCATGTGCAGCTGGCAGCTGGTGGTGCGCTCCGGGCCGTGCGCCTCGCCGTTGATGACGAGGCTGCACGCGCCGCAGATGCCCTCACGGCAGTCGTGGTCGAAGGCGACCGGGTCGTCGCCCGCGAGGATCAGCTGCTCGTTGAGGGTGTCGAGCATCTCCAGGAAGGACATGTCGGGCGAGATGCCGTCCACGTCGTAGGTGGACATGCCGCCGTCGGCGTCGGCGTCGTGCTGTCGCCAGACGCGCAGGGTGAGCTTCATGCGTAGCTCCGCTGGGTGGGGTGGACGTACTCGAAGACCAGGTCTTCCTTGTGCAGGACGGGAGCGGCGCCGGTGCCGGTGAACTCCCAGGCGGCGGCGTAGGAGAACGCCTCGTCGCGGCGGGCGGCCTCGCCGTCCGGCGTCTGCGACTCCTCGCGGAAGTGGCCGCCGCAGGACTCTTCGCGGTGCAGCGCGTCCAGGCACATCAGCTCGGCCAGTTCCAGGTAGTCGACGATGCGGTTGGCCTTCTCCAGGGACTGGTTGAACTCCTCGCCGGTGCCCGGCACCTTGATGCGGCGCCAGAATTCCTCGCGGATCTGCGGGATGCGGTCGAGGGCCTTGCGCAGGCCGGTTTCCGTACGGGCCATGCCGCACAGCTCCCACATCAGCTCGCCCAGTTCGCGGTGGAAGGAGTCGGGGGTGCGGTCGCCGTCGACGGACAGGAGGAGGTTGAGCTGGTCCTCGACCTCTGCCACGGCCTCCTGGACGGCGGGGTGGCCGGCGGTGACCTCGTCGTGGTGCGGGTTGCGGGCCAGGTAGTCGTTGATCGTGGACGGCAGGACGAAGTAGCCGTCGGCCAGGCCCTGCATGAGGGCGGAGGCCCCGAGCCGGTTGGCGCCGTGGTCGGAGAAGTTGGCCTCCCCGATGGCGAACAGGCCGGGCACGGTGGTCTGGAGGTCGTAGTCGACCCACAGCCCGCCCATCGTGTAGTGCACCGCGGGGTAGATCCGCATCGGCACCTCGTACGGGTTCTCGGCGGTGATCCGCTCGTACATCTCGAAGAGGTTGCCGTACTTCTCCTCGACCGCCCTGCGGCCCATCCGGGCGATGGCGTCCGCGAAGTCCAGGTAGACGCCCTGGCCGCCGGGGCCCACGCCGCGCCCCTCGTCGCAGACGTTCTTGGCGGCCCGGGAGGCGATGTCGCGCGGGACGAGGTTGCCGAAGGAGGGGTAGATCCGCTCCAGGTAGTAGTCGCGCTCGTTCTCGGGGATCTCGGCGGGCGGGCGCCGGTCGCCCTTCGCCTTCGGCACCCAGATGCGGCCGTCGTTGCGCAGCGACTCGCTCATCAGCGTCAGCTTGGACTGGTGGTCGCCGGTGCGCGGGATGCAGGTGGGGTGGATCTGGGTGAAGCAGGGGTTGGCGAAGTACGCGCCGCGCCGGTGCGCCCGCCAGACCGCGGTGGCGTTGGAGTTCATGGCGTTCGTCGACAGGTAGAACACGTTGCCGTAGCCGCCGGTGGCGAGCACGACGGCGTCCGCGAAGTACGTGTCGATCCGACCGGTGATCAGGTCCCGGGCGACGATGCCGCGCGCCCGGCCGTCGATGACGAGCAGGTCCAGCATCTCGGTGCGCGGGTGCATCTCGACGTTGCCGGCCGCGATCTGCCGGGAGAGCGCCTGGTAGGCGCCGAGCAGCAGCTGCTGCCCGGTCTGGCCGCGGGCGTAGAACGTACGGGAGACCTGGACGCCGCCGAAGGAGCGGGTGTCGAGCAGGCCCCCGTACTCCCGGGCGAACGGCACGCCCTGCGCCACGCACTGGTCGATGATCTCCACGGAGATCTGCGCCAGCCGGTGCACATTGGACTCGCGTGCCCGGAAGTCGCCGCCCTTGACGGTGTCGTAGAACAGGCGGTGCACGGAGTCGCCGTCGTTGCGGTAGTTCTTGGCGGCGTTGATGCCGCCCTGCGCGGCGATCGAGTGGGCCCGGCGCGGCGAGTCCTGGTAGCAGAACTGCACGACGTGGTAACCCTGTTCGGCGAGCGTGGCGCCCGCGGAGCCGCCGGCCAGGCCGGTGCCGACGACGATGACGGTGTGCTTGCGGCGGTTGGCCGGGTTGACCAGCTTCGCCTGGAAGCGGCGGGTGTCCCAGCGCTCGGCGACCGGGCCCCCGGGCGCCTTGGTGTCGGCGACCGGCTCTCCGGTCGCGTACTCGGTGTACGGACGGTACTGGGTCATGGTCAGCTCACTGCTCCGGTCACGACGGCCACCGGTACGGCGACGAAGCCCGCCGTCAGCACCAGGGCGAGGAGGTTGGCGACGGTCTTGAGCGCGCGGTCGCGGGCGGCGCTGCCCACGCCCAGCGTCTGCGCGGCGCTCCAGAACCCGTGCCGGATGTGCAGGCCGAGGGCGAGCATCGCCACGATGTAGAGCGTGGTGACGGGCCAGCGGTCGAAGGACGCGATCAGGTTCTGGTACGGGTGTCCGGCCTCGGCGCGCGGGTTCACCGTCAGCGTCGTCAGGTCGAGGATGTGCCAGACGATGAACAGCGCGAGGATGACGCCGCCCCAGCGCATGGTGCGGGTGGCGTAGCTGGTGCGCGCCTTCTTGTGTACGTACTTGCTCGGCCGCGCCTTGATGTCGCGGCGGCTGAGCTGGAAGGCGGCCACCCCGTGCGTGATGACGGCGGCCAGCAGCACCACCCGTGCGATCCACAGGAACCACTCGTGGTGCAGGAAGGGTTCGCCGACGGTCCGCAGCCAGTGCGCGTAGCCGTTGAACTCGTCGGAACCGAAGAAGATCTTGAGGTTGCCCAGCATGTGCGCGACCAGGTACAGCAGCATCACCACGCCGCTGACCGCCATCGCGGTCTTCTTGCCGACGGTCGAGCGCCACAGCAGGCCCGCGAAGGACGGCCGTCGTTCCGTCCGGGTGTCCAGTGCCATGGGTCCCGACGGTAGGGACCGAGCGGCCCATCAGTCCAAGACATGGTACGGCTGATCTCCATAGGCTCTGCCTATCGACGCCTATCATCGGGGCCATGCAGCTCCAGCAGCTCCGCTACTTCGCGGCGGTCGCCGACACCCGCCACTTCACCCGCGCCGCCGAACGCGAGCACGTCGCACAGCCCTCGCTGTCCCAGCAGATCAAGGCCCTGGAGCGGGAGCTGGGCGCCGACCTGTTCCACCGGGCGCGCGGCCACATCACCCTCACCGACGCGGGCCGCACCCTGCTGCCGCTGGCCCGGCGCATCCTCGCCGACACCGAGACCGCGCGGCGCGAGGTGCAGGAGGTGGCGCAGCTGCGGCGCGGGCGGCTGCGGCTCGGCGCGCCGCCCAGTCTGTGCGCGAGCCTGGTCCCGGACGTCCTGAGCATCTTCCACGCCGCCTACCCGGGCGTGGAACTGGTCGTCCACGAGGACGGCTCGCAGGACCTGGTCCGCGTGCTGGCGGACGGCGCGCTCGACCTCGCCCTGATCATCACGCCGCTCCCGGAACAGGCCCCGGCGCTGGCCACCGCCGAACTGCTGCGGGAGGAACTGGTCGTGGTCTCCGCCCCGGACCGCCCGACCCCGGTGGGGCGGGGGCGCCGGATGCGCGTCGAGGACCTGCAGGGCCACCCGCTGGCGATGTTCCGGCGCGGCTACGACCTGCGGGAGTTCACCGTGGCGGCGTGCCGGGCGGCCGGTTTCGAGCCGGTCTTCACCGTCGAGGGCGGCGAGATGGACGCGGTGCTGGGGTTCGTCCGCGCCGGACTGGGCGTCGCGGTGGTGCCCAGCATGGTCGCCGCACGTTCCGGACTGCGCGTCACCCGCTTCGCCACCCCCGCCATGCACCGGGTGGTCTCGGTGGCCCACCGGGGGGACGTCTCGCCGCCGCGGGCCGCCCGCGAACTCCGGCGCATCCTGATGGCGCACCTCGGGCTGGAGGCGCCCGGCGGCCTCGACGGGGCGGAACGGACGCGGTGAGCACCCGGAGGACGGCGGGCCCGTGCCGAAGGCCCGGCGGGCTTACAGACCGAGCTTCGCCTCCAGCACCCTGGCCGTCGCGTCCTTGTCCCCGTCCAGCTCGACGCGGGCCGCCTGCTGCCGGCCGTAGACGAACAGCAGCAGCTCGCCCGGCTCGCCGGTGGCCGTGACGACGGGGGTGCCGCGGTGGCCCACCGCGGTCTGGCCGTTGGGGCGGCGCAGCACCAGCCCCACCGGCGACCTGCGCCCCAGCAGCCGCGCCATCTTCTCCAGCCGCGACCACAGCGCGTCCGAGAAGACCGGATCCAGCTCGCGCGGCGTCCAGTCCGGCTGCGCCCGCCGGACGTCCTCGGCGTGGATGTAGAACTCGACGGTGTTCGACGCCTCGTCGATCTGCTTCAGCGCGAACGGCGACATCCGGGGCGGGCCGGTCCGGATGAGCCGCAGCAGCTCGTCGTACGGCTTCTCGGCGAACTCCCGCTGCACCCGCTCCAGGCGGCTCGCCAGCGGCTTGAGGAGCAGGCCCCCGGCCGCGTCCGCGCGCCGCTCGCGCACCACCACGTGGGCGGCGAGATCCCGGGTGGTCCAGCCCTCGCACAGCGTCGGCGCGTCGGGCCCGGCGCCCTCCAGCAGGTCCGCCAGAAGCAGCCGTTCACGGTTCGCATGGGTCGACATGCGCCCAGCCTACGACCGGGGACCGGCGGGTGCCACGGTGCCGCGCGCCCGTCCGCACCGGGGCGCCGGGATCGCGTCACCTGGGGGCGCCGCGGCCGTACGCCGTCAGCTCCGCAGCAGCAGGACGGCGGCGACCAGCAGTCCGGCGACGAAGACCGCGAGCAGCACCACCGACGCGACCTTCGCCGTGCGATCGGCGTCCGGAGGCGGCGGCTGGCGGGTCATGGGTGCAGCATGCCGTACGCCACCCGGTCCGCGTGCGCCGCCGGGGAGGCACCGTCCGCGTGCGGCGCCGGAAAAGCACCGCCTGCGTACGGGTGCGCCGGGGAAGCCCCCGGCGCACCCGGCCCGCCCCGTACCCGGGCAGCGGCGGCGGACCCGCGCCGCGGCGCACGGCACAATGGAGCCATGAGCAGCCGCGTCCTGGATTCCCAGCTCGACCCCGCCGTCGCCGCCCGCCTCAAGCGGGACGCCGACGGCCTGGTCCCCGCCATCGCCCAGCAGTACGACACCGGCGAGGTGCTGATGCTCGGCTGGATGGACGACGAGGCGCTGCACCGCACGCTCACCACCGGCCGCTGCACGTACTGGAGCCGCAGCCGCCAGGAGTACTGGGTCAAGGGCGACACGTCCGGACACGTCCAGCACGTGAAGTCCGTCGCCCTGGACTGCGACGCGGACACGATCCTGGTCAAGGTCGACCAGACCGGCGCGGCCTGTCACACCGGCGCCCGTACCTGCTTCGATGCGGATGTGCTCCTGGAAGGGCAGTAGGCTCCGCGCCATGACCTCGGGAACCACCGGCACCGCCACACCGGACCTGGAGAACTTCCGTACGCTCGCGAAGGACCGCCGGGTCATCCCCGTCACCCGGCGCCTGCTCGCCGACGGCGACACCCCGGTGGGCCTCTACCGCAAGCTGGCCGCCGAACGCCCGGGCACCTTCCTGCTCGAATCGGCCGAGAACGGCCGCACCTGGTCCCGTTATTCGTTCATCGGCGTCCGCAGCGCCGCCACCCTGACCGTGCGCGACGGCCAGGCGCACTGGCTGGGCACCCCGCCGGTCGGCGTGCCCACCTCGGGCGACCCGCTCGCCGCGCTGCGCGCCACGGTCGAGGCGCTGCACACCCCGGCGACCTCGCGCGGCGCGGGCGGCGCCCCCACCCGCGACCTGTTCGAGGGCCAGGGCCTGCCGCCCTTCACCGGCGGCATGGTCGGCTACCTCGGCTACGACATCGTGCGCCGGCTGGAGAAGATCGGCGACAGCACCGCGGACGACCTCGGACTGCCCGAGCTGACCATGCTGCTCACCTCCGACCTGGCCGTACTGGACCACTGGAACGGCACGGTCCTGCTGATCGCCAACGCCATCAACCACAACGACCTGGAGACGGGCGTGGACGAGGCGTACGCGGACGCCGTGGCCCGCCTGGACGCCATGGCCTACGACCTGGCCCGCCCGGCCCCCGCCGGCGCCTCGGCCCTGCCGCCCTCCGAACTGCCCCCGTACACCGCGAAGTGGGGCGGAAAGTCGTACCAGGAGGCGGTCGAGACCATCAAGGAGCGCATCCGGGCCGGCGACGCCTTCCAGGTCGTACCGTCCCAGCGGTTCGAAACCGCCTGTACCGCCTCGGCGTTGGACGTCTACCGGGTGCTGCGGGCCACCAACCCCAGCCCGTACATGTACCTGCTCCGCTTCGAGGACGGCGTCGACGTGGTCGGCTCCAGCCCGGAGGCACTGGTCAAGGTCGAGAACGGGCAGGCCACGCTGCACCCGATCGCGGGCACCCGGCCGCGCGGCGCGACCGTGCCCGAGGACCAGGCGCTCGCCGACGAGCTGATGGCCGACCCCAAGGAACGTGCCGAGCACCTGATGCTCGTCGACCTCGGCCGCAACGACCTGGGCCGGGTCTGCGAACCCGGCAGCGTCGAGGTCGTCGACTTCATGTCCGTCGAGCGCTACAGCCACGTCATGCACATCGTCTCCACGGTGACCGGGCGGCTGGCGCCCGGCCGCACCGCCTTCGACGTGCTCACCGCCTGCTTCCCCGCGGGCACCCTCTCCGGCGCGCCCAAGCCGCGCGCGATGCAGATCATCGAGGAGCTGGAGCCGAGCCGGCGCGGCCTGTACGGCGGCTGCGTCGGCTACCTGGACTTCGCCGGCGACTCCGACACCGCCATCGCCATCCGCACCGCGCTGCTGCGGGACGGCACGGCGTACGTCCAGGCGGGCGCGGGCGTCGTCGCGGACTCCGACCCGGTGGCGGAGGACACGGAGTGCCGCAACAAGGCGGCGGCCGTGCTGCGGGCGGTGCACACCGCCAACGGGCTGGGAGTCTGAGCCGGGGGCGGGGGTACCGCGGGCGGCGGGCGGACGCGCCGCCTCCGTACAGTGGTAGGCGTGACTGCCGTAGACCACCCCCGCACCGGCGCGACCGCATCCGCGTCGGCTCCGCCGGCCAAGCCCGCGCGCCGCGCGAAGAGCCTGGCGTTCGCGCTGCTCTCCGGCGCGGCCGGCGCAGCCGTCGTCCTGCTGGCCTCCGGCCGCACCTGGGCCACGGCGACCGCCGTCGTCGCCCAGGGGCGGCTGCCGCAGACCGCGTCGGGCCAGGACGTGACGGGCGTGCCCGGCGCGCTCGCCATCGTCGGCCTCGCCGCCCTGGTCGCCCTCTTCGCGGTGCGCGGGGCGGGCCGGACGGCGGTCGCCGCGCTGCTCACCCTCAGCGGCCTGGGCACCGTCGTCAGCGCGTACCTGGGCATCTCCGACACCGCGGCGCTGCGCGAGAAGGCCGCCACCGCCACCGGACTGTCCGACGCCGGCGTGCAGGACGTCTCGCACACCTTCTGGCCCTGGGCCGCGGTCGTCGGCGGCCTCCTGCTGCTGGTCGCCGGGGTGCTGGCGCTGCTGTACGGGCGGCACTGGCCCGCGATGTCCGGGCGCTACGAGCGCGCCGGGGCGGCCCCCCGCGGCCCGCGCCGCTCGGCCTCCGCCGACCCGGACCGGCCGGAGGAGATGTGGAAGTCCCTGGACCGCGGTGAGGACCCGACCCGGTAGTGGCCGCCCCCCGGCCATCGGGGACAATGGACGCGAGGGATCACCGCGCCCCGACCCGGGCGCGAAAAAGCTACGAGGAGCACTCATGTCGAGCAGTGGCCACGGACACACTCCCGCCGCCTGGACCGGCGTCATCATCTCGTTCATCGGCTTCTGCGTCGCCGGCGCCTTCACCGTGCTGGCGAACGTGCCCGGGTTCTGGGCCGGCATCGTCCTGATCGGCCTGGGCGCCGTGGTGGGCGGCGTGATGAGCGCGGCCGGCATGGGCCAGTCGGGCAAGAAGGGCACGACGGCACGTGCCCAGGCCAAGGCCCGGCCCCAGGAGGGCTGAGTCCCTGCCGGGCCCGGCCCGGATCCTGTGACGGCGCGGCTTTCCGGCCCGTACGCGTGAGGTGCCCGGCACCACCCGTACGGCGGCCGGGGGGACGCGCCGTTTCCTGTGGGGCGGGGGAGAAGCCCGGGCGGCCCCCCCGGATGGCCGCCCATAAGCTGCGCCGTTGCCCGTACGGCGGCACCATCGGCACCGTGAGTGAACCGGTGGGCCCGGTCAGTGGGCCAGTTCCCGTACCCGGTCCGGTCCGGCGGCTGCGGGCACCGCTCGGCACCCTGGCGGCCGTCGTCGCCGCCTTCGCCTACGTGGGCGCCGTCGATCCCCACGAACCCGGCCACTACCCGGTGTGCCCCCTCCGCGACCTCACCGGCGTCTTCTGCCCGGCCTGCGGCGGACTGCGCAGCGCGCACGCCGTCGCGCACGGCGACCTGGCCGCGGCCGCCGGTGCGAACCTCCTCGCGGTCGTCGGTTATGCCGCCTTCGCCCTGTTCTGGGGAGTCTGGATCGTCCGGGCCGCGCGCGGCCTCTCCACGGCAGGGCCGCGGCTGCGAGCGGCCCACTGGTGGGCGCTGGGCGGGCTGCTGCTCGTCTTCACGGTGGTCCGCAACCTGCCGTTCGGCGCGGTGCTGACTCCGTAGAGCGGTGCGGGGCGCGGTGGCGCGCTGCGATACGGCGCCGACTGCGTGGACCGGTACGGCGCGGGTGGCGTGGGTGGTGCGGTCCGGTACGGCGCGGGCGGTCGCGGGGCCGGGCCGGGGAGGGGCGGCCTCCGTTTTCCGGGCCGTGGCGGGACGGTGTCCAGGGGCCCGGTGAGGCGCCTGGTCTGGGCGTGGCGAAGCCGCTTGCCGGGGCCGACAGAACGTCGCTGACCTGCTGTTTTCCGGTCGCTCCCGGACTCCGCCCGTCCACCTGGTGGGACCGTCGTCAACCGGATGTGAGACCTTTGCCCCTCGCCGGATACCATCGGAGAGCCTGACAGGGCGACACTGGTCCAGAAGGCGACTGTCACCCTCCACCGCTCAAGAAGGAGGCCGCTCGCGTGAGTGTGCTCGACGAGATCATCGAGGGAGTCCGCGCCGACCTCGCCGAGCGGCAGGCGCGCGTCGGCCTCGACGAGCTCAAGGAGCGGGCCCTCAAGGCGCGCCCGGCCCAGGACGGCGTCGCGGCCCTCAAGGGTGACAGCGTCACGGTGATCTGCGAGGTCAAGCGCTCCAGCCCGTCCAAGGGCGCACTCGCCGCCATCGCCGACCCGGCGGGGCTCGCCGCCGACTACGAGGCGGGCGGCGCGGCCGTCATCTCCGTACTGACCGAGCAGCGTAAGTTCGGCGGCTCGCTCGCCGACCTGGAGGCCGTACGGGCCCGGGTCGACATCCCCGTCCTGCGCAAGGACTTCATCGTCACCGCCTACCAGCTGTGGGAGGCCCGTGCGTACGGCGCCGACCTGGCGCTGCTGATCGTCTCCGCGCTGGAGCAGGAGGCGCTGGTCTCGCTCATCGAGCGCGCCGAGTCGATCGGCCTGACGCCGCTGGTCGAGGTGCACGACGAGGAGGAGGTCCAGCGCGCCGTGGACGCGGGCGCGCGGATCATCGGGGTCAACGCCCGCAACCTGAAGACCCTTGAGGTCGACCGCGGGAACTTCGCGCGGATCGCGCCGGAGATCCCCGACCACATCGTCAAGATCGCCGAGTCCGGTGTGCGCGGGCCGCACGACCTGATCGCCTACGCCAACGAGGGCGCCGACGCGGTGCTGGTGGGCGAGTCGCTGGTCACCGGCAAGGACCCGAAGACCGCCGTCGCCGACCTGGTCGCGGCCGGTTCGCACCCCGCCATCCGGCACGGACGGGGCTGACGTCCTCCCATGGCCTCCGCCCGCCTCCACCGCCCCGGCCCGGGACCGCTCCCGGGCGCGGCCGGCGTGCTCGCCGCGGCCGGTGCCGCGCGTGATCCGCACGCGGCGCTGGGGCGCGGGTGCCGGCCGCGCGGCTGCCGCGCGCCGGCGCGCCGGGTGCGCGGGCGGCGGGTCAGGTATCACATCGGCGCGGAGCCGGGCCAGATCAACGGCCGGCGATGGCGTCGTAACGGCGCGCTGTAGCCGCTCCTTGCCGGGTGCGGGTGATTGATCCCCTCGTGGGGCTTCCGTCCGTTCCGTCCCCGGCGTCGGCTCGTTCACGCCGTGTCGGCCTGTGTGCCGTTCCGTCCCGCTCCCTGCCGTCCCGGCGGGGTGTCCCGAACGGTCCGCCCACCGGCCGTGGCGTGCGCAGCGCTCCCGCAGCCCCGCCTTCCCCGCCACCTCGCCGTACGCGTGGTACGTGCGCTGTGCGCACTACCTGCGATACGCGCGTGACATGCGAAGGGGTTCACCGGGCCCGTGGGGCGCACCGCACACCGTGATGCCCGTATATCCATACTTCCGGGGCACCTGCCCCGATCGAGGAGTACGTCGGATGTCTTCTGAATTCTTCATCCCGGACCCGGAGGGTCAGGTCCCCAGCGCCGGAGGGTACTTCGGCGCCTTCGGCGGCAAGTTCATCCCCGAGGCGCTGGTCGCCGCGGTGGACGAGGTGGCCGCCGAGTACGAGAAGGCCAAGGCGGACCCGGCCTTCGCCGCCGAGCTGAACGACCTGATGGTCAACTACACCGGGCGGCCCAGCGCCCTGACCGAGGTGCCGCGGTTCGCCGAACACGCCGGCGGCGCCCGGGTCTTCCTCAAGCGCGAGGACCTGAACCACACCGGCTCGCACAAGATCAACAACGTGCTGGGGCAGGCGCTGCTCACCAAGCGCATGGGCAAGACCCGCGTCATCGCCGAGACCGGCGCGGGCCAGCACGGCGTGGCCACCGCCACCGCCTGCGCCCTGTTCGGCCTCGAATGCACCATCTACATGGGCGAGGTCGACACCGAGCGGCAGGCCCTGAACGTCGCCCGGATGCGGATGCTCGGCGCCGAGGTCATCGCCGTGAAGTCCGGCAGCCGCACCCTCAAGGACGCCATCAACGAGGCGTTCCGGGACTGGGTCGCCAACGTCGACCGCACCCACTACCTGTTCGGCACGGTCGCCGGACCGCACCCCTTCCCGGCCCTGGTCCGCGACTTCCACCGGGTCATCGGCGTCGAAGCGCGCCGGCAGCTCCTGGAGCGCACCGGACGCCTCCCGGACGCCGCGGTGGCCTGTGTCGGCGGCGGTTCCAACGCCATCGGCCTGTTCCACGCGTTCCTCGCGGACGCCTCCGTACGGCTGATCGGCTGCGAGCCCGGCGGCCACGGCGTCGAGACCGGCGAGCACGCCGCCACCCTCACCGAGGGCACCCCCGGCATCCTGCACGGCTCCCGCTCCTACGTCCTCCAGGACGAGGACGGCCAGATCACCGAGCCGTACTCGATCTCCGCCGGCCTGGACTACCCCGGCATCGGCCCGGAGCACTCCTACCTCAAGGACACCGGCCGCGGCGAATACCGGGCCGTCACCGACGACGCGGCGATGCAGGCGCTGCGGCTGCTGTCGCGGACCGAGGGCATCATCCCGGCGATCGAGAGCGCCCACGCGCTGGCGGGCGCGCTGGAGATCGGCCGCGAACTGGGCGAGGACGGGCTGATCCTGGTCAACCTGTCCGGACGCGGCGACAAGGACATGGACACCGCGGCCCGCTACTTCGGGCTGTACGGGGCCCCCGCCGACGCCACGGTGGAGGCCGACGACACCGACGCCACGGACACCGCGCTCGGCGCGCACGACGAGGGGAGCAAGTGATGGCGGGCAACGTCGGACTGCTCAGCAGCACCCTGGCCGCGGCCAGGGCGGAGAACCGGGCCGCGCTGGTCGGGTACCTGCCGGCCGGCTTCCCGACCGTGGACGGCGGCGTACGGGCGGTCTCGGCGATGATCGAGGGCGGCTGCGACATCGTCGAGGTCGGGCTGCCGCACAGCGACCCGGTCCTGGACGGTCCGGTCATCCAGACCGCCGACGACATCGCGCTGCGCGGCGGCGTCAAGATCAAGGACGTCATCCGTACGGTCGGCGAGGTACACGCCGCGACCGGTGCGCCGGTGCTGTGCATGACGTACTGGAATCCGGTGGACGCGTACGGGGTCGAGCGCTTCGCCGCCGACCTGGCCGCCGCGGGCGGGGCCGGGTGCATCCTGCCCGACCTGCCGGTGGAGGAGTCCGGGGTATGGCGCGCGGCAGCCGAACAGCACGGTCTGGCCACCGTGTTCGTGGTCGCGCCGAGCAGCCGGGACGCACGCCTGGCGAAGATCACCGAGGCGGGCAGCGGGTTTGTGTACGCGGCCTCGCTGATGGGCGTCACGGGCACCCGCGAGTCGGTCGGCCGCGAGGCGCAGGACCTGGTGCGGCGCACCCGCGCCACCACCGATCTGCCGGTCTGCGTCGGCCTCGGCGTCTCGAACGCCGAACAGGCCGCCGAGGTCGCGCAGTTCGCGGACGGCGTCATCGTCGGGTCGGCCTTCGTCAAGCGGCTGCTGGACGCCGGTGACGACCTGGAAGCCGGCCTCGCGGGCGTCCGCGAGCTGGCCGGCGACCTGGCGGCGGGCGTGCGCAAGCGCGGCTGACGTACGGGGTCCACGGCGTGGGGACTCCGGCGCCGGCCGGGGCACGTGTCCCTCGTTAGGACGAAGAACGCGGCGGAGGGGTGCGAGGGCACCCCTCCGCTTCGTTGTTCAGGGGCGTGAGCGAGAACAATCAAGACAAAAAGAGCAGCGCCCGTGAGCGGCTCCAGGCCCAGCGCGCGAAGGAGAAGGCCCGCGAGCGCCGCGGCCGGCAGCTGAAGGTCGCCGGAGCGGTGGTGGCGGTGCTGGTCGTCGCCGGTGGCATCGGCGTGTGGGCGGCCTCCTCGGGGGACGATTCGGGCGGCGGCAAGGTGGCCCTGCCCAAGGGCGCCCAGGACAGCGACAAGCCCGCGGTGCCCGTCGGCAAGAAGGAGGCCCCGTCCACGCTCACGGTGTGGGAGGACTTCCGCTGCCCCGCGTGTGCCCAGTTCGAGAAGGGCTTCCGCGACGCCATCCACGAGCTGGAGGACGCCGGACAGCTCAAGAGCGACTACCACCTGGCGACGATCATCGACGGCAGCATGGGCGGCAAGGGGTCGGTCACCGCCGCCAACGCCGCGCTCTGCGCCCAGGACGCGGGCCGCTTCCGCGAGTACCACGACGTGCTGTACGAGAACCAGCCGCCGGAGCAGCAGGACCGGTTCGCTGACAAGAAGTACCTGATCCAGCTGGCCGGAAAGGTAAACGGGCTGGTCAGCGACACCTTCACCCAGTGCGTCGACAAGGGCACGTACACGGACTTCGTCTACAAGTCCAACACCGCCTTCACCAACTCCGGTTACCGGGGCACCCCGACGGTCCTGCTGAACGGCAAGAACCTCGCGGAGGAGAAGAACCTCACCCCCGACGGGCTCAAGCAGAAGGTGCGGGACGCGGCCAAGGACAAGAAGGCGGGCGGCGGGTCGTCCGGCGACAAGCCGTCCGGTGCGCAGTCCGGCAGCGGGGCGGCGAAGAGCGGGCCGGCGGGCGTCTCGGCGGGCAGCGCGGCCGGGCACTCCGCGGGCGCGGGCACCACCGCAGGGGCGGGCCACAGCGCCGGGGCCGGACAGGGCGCCGGAACCGGACACGGGACCGGGCACGGGACCGGGCACGGTGCCGGAGACGTGGCCGGGGCCGGTACGGGACACAGCGCCGGGGCCGGTGCCGGGCACTAGGGCGGGAGCGCGGAGGGCCGGGCCCCCGCACCCGTGACGGGCGGGGGTGAGGGGATGATGTGGCTGCCGGGCCCGGTAGGGCAGCGGCTTTGCCCGTTCGCGTAACCGACCGCCGACAGTGACGGTCGTTACACAGCCGTAGCCGGGTGGGTTGTCGCCGTGCCCACCTGGCGCGGTAGCGTCATCCCTGCCATGGACCTCGCATTCATTCCCAGCCCCTCGACGGGTGTCGTACACCTCGGCCCGATCCCCCTGCGCGGCTACGCCTTCTGCATCATCATCGGCGTCTTCGTCGGCGTCTGGCTCGGCAACAAGCGCTGGATCCAGCGCGGCGGCCGCTCCGGGACGGTCGCGGACATCGCCGTGTGGGCCGTGCCCTTCGGGCTCGTCGGAGGCCGCCTCTACCACGTCATCACGACGTACGAGCCGTACTTCGGCAAGGGCGGCCACCCCCTGAACGCCTTCAAGGTCTGGGAAGGCGGCCTCGGAATCTGGGGTGCCGTCGTGCTCGGCGCGGTGGGTGCCTGGATCGGCTGCCGCCGGCGCGGCATCCCGCTGCCCGCGTACATGGACGCGCTGGCGCCGGGCCTCGCGCTGGGCCAGGCGATCGGCCGGTGGGGCAACTGGTTCAACCAGGAGCTGTACGGCCGCGCCACCGACCTCCCGTGGGCGCTGAAGATCAGCGACGACCCGTCCATCGGCCGGGTCGGCGGCACCTACCACCCGACGTTCCTGTACGAGTCGCTCTGGTGCATCGGTGTCGCGCTGCTCGTGATCTGGGCGGACAAGCGCTTCAAGCTGGGACACGGGCGGGCGTTCGCGCTGTACGTGGCGTCCTACTGCGCCGGCCGCGCCTGGATCGAGTACATGCGGGTCGACGAGGCCCACCACATCCTGGGCCTGCGCCTGAACGTGTGGACCGCGCTCATCGGCCTCGTCCTGTCCATCGTCTACATCGTCGTCTCCGCGAAGAAGGTGCCGGGACGCGAAGAGGTCGTCGAGCCGGGAGCGCAGGACGCGGCCGAGGACGGCGCCGACGCGACGAAGGACGGCACGGGCGCCGAGCGCGCGGAGGAGAAGAGCCGCAAGGAGGCCAAGACTCCCAAGGCCGCGGGCAGCGGCGAGGAGACTGCCGCGAAGGGCGCCGCGAAGCTGACGAAGGACGCCGGGTCCGGGAGCCGGAGCGGCAAGGAGTCCTGACGCACGGCGGCGTACCGCCCGACCTGCACGGAGGCCGTCCGGACCCAGCGGGGTCCGGGCGGCCTCCGCCGTGTCCGGCGGGCTCATCGGCCGTCCCCGTACCGGGGCCGGCGGGCCGCCAGCGCGAGGGTCCGGCGGGCGTCGGCGACCACCGCCGGATCGACGAAGCGGCCGTCCGGCAGGGCACAGGCACCGGGCTGACCGGCCGCCGCCCGCACCGTCTCCCCGGCCCGCTCGACCTCTTCGGGGGTGGGCAGATAGGCCCGCTCGATCACCGGCAGCTGGCGCGGATGCAGCGCGGCCCGGCCGAGGAAGCCCAGGGCCCGGCCGCGCGCGCAGGAGGCCGCCAGTGCCCCCGTGTCGCGCAGGTCGGGGAACACCGACTGCGGCGGGGGCGGCAGCCCGGCCGCGCGGGCGGCGACGACCGTACGGCCGCGGGCCCAGCCGAGCCCGTCCTCGTCCCGTACGCCCAGCTCGGCCCGCAGATCGGCCTCGCCGAGGGAGATCCCGCACAGGGCCGGATGCGCGGTGGCGACGGCGAAGGCGTGCTCCACGCCGAGGGCGGATTCGAGGAGGGCGTACAGCGGTGGCACCTCTTCCGGGCGCCCGGAGCCGGCCGCGGCGGCCCAGGCCGCGGCACGGCCGATGTCGGCGGCCCCGCTCACCTTGGGCAGCCGGAGCCCGGCCAGCCCGGGCAGTGCCGCCAGCATCCGGATCTCCGTCGCGGAGCGTGGACCGGTGAGCGCGTTCACCCGGACATGGAGGGCCGGGGCCGGAGCGGGGCCGACCGGTCGTGGTGCGGCGAGCAACTCGGCGGTGGCCCGCAGGGCGTAGGACTTGCGGTCGGCGGCCACCGCGTCCTCCAGGTCGATCACCACCGCGTCGGCCCCGGAGGCCAGCGCCTTGGCGACCACCGCGGGACGGTCTCCGGGCACGTACAGCCAGGTCAGGGGCGGTACGGCGGCAGGAGACGCGGCCGGCGACGCGGTGGCCGTCATACGGCACCGGCCGCACGCAGCGCGGCGATCCGTGCCGGGGACAGGCCGAGCAGACCGGACAGCACCGCGTCCGTGTCCGCGCCGTGCGGGCGGCCCGCCCAGCGGATGGCGCCGGGTGTCGCCGAGAGGCGGAAGAGGACGTTCTGCATCCGGACCGTGCCCAGCTCGTCGTCCGGCACTTCGGTGATCGAATCCAGCGCCCGGTACTGCTCGTTCTCCATCACCCCGCGGATGTCGCAGACCGGCGCCACCGCCGCCTCGGCCCGCTCGAACGCGGCCACCACCTCGTCCCGGCCGTGGCGCGCTATCCAGCCGCCCACCGCCGCGTCCAGCTCGTCGGCGTGCCGGGCCCGCCCCGCACCGGTCGCGAACCACGGTTCGGAGATGAACTCCGGGCGGCCGACCAGGCGCAGCAGCCGCTCCGCCACCGACCGGGTGGCGGCGGAGACGGCCAGCCAGGTGCCGTCGGCGGTGCGGTAGGTGTTGCGCGGCGCGCTGTTGGCGGAGCGGTTGCCGGTACGCGGCTGGACATGGCCGAGCTGGTCGTACCAGAGGGGCTGCGCGCCGAGGACGGTCAGCATCGGCTCGATGATCGCCAGGTCCACGACCTGCCCCCGGCCGGTGGCCGCGCGCCCGTGCAGCGCGGCCATGACGGCGTACGCGGTGGTCAGCGCGGCGACGGAATCCGCGAGCCCGAAGGGCGGCAGCGTCGGGGGGCCGTCCGGCTCGCCGGTGAGCGCGGCGAATCCGCTCATCGCCTCGGCGAGGGTGCCGAAGCCGGGGCGGTGGGCGTACGGCCCGAACTGGCCGAACCCGGTGACCCGGGCCAGCACCAGCCCCGGATCGGCGGCGGCCAGCTCCGCCGGGCCCAGACCCCACTTCTCCAGGGTGCCGGGCCGGAAGTTCTCGATCACCACATCGGCGGTCGCGGCCAGGCCGAGGAGAACGTCCCGGCCGCCCGGGGTGGCGAGGTCGGCGGTGACGGTCTTCTTGTTGCGGCCGAGCAGTTTCCACCACAGCCCGACGCCGTCCTTGGCGGGGCCGTGCCCGCGTGACGGGTCGGGCCGCCGCGGGTGTTCGACCTTGATGACCTCGGCCCCGAAGTCCCCGAGCAGCGTGGCGGCGAGCGGCCCGGCGAACAGCGTGGCCAGGTCGAGCACCCGCAGCCCCGCGAGGGGACCGGGAACGGGATCAGCCGGGGCGGAGGAGGTGGAGGGAGGAGTGCTCTCGGACGGTTGTTGCTGCATGGTGTGCCTCGCTGTTCGGAACTGGGTGGGTGCCTCGCTGTACGGAACTGGTGGGAGCCGGGCCGGGGAGGGAAGCGGTCAGCGGCCGTCACCTCCTGGTGATGGGCGGGCGTCTTCTGCCGATGGGTGGGTGCCTTCTGGCGATGGTCGGGCGCCTCCTCGTGAGGGACGGGCGCCGTGGCCGACGGCCAGTTCCGTGGTCCGCTCCGCGAGGGCGTCGAAGCCGATGCCGTTCAGATCGCTGACCGTGGTGGTGAGCCGGTTGCGGAGCGGCGCGGTCCAGCGGGCGGGCAGGGCCTCCGGCGCGCCCGCGAGGAGACCGGCGAGCGAACCGGCCGTCGCGCCGTTGGAGTCGGTGTCCCACCCACCGGACACCACCCGGCACACGGAGCCGGTGAAGGAGCCGTCCGCGTGGGTGAGGGCGGCGGCGAGCAGGGCCGCGTTCGGGAGGACGTGCACCCAGTGGTGGTGTCCGTACGCCCGGTGGAGCCGGTCGACGACATCCGCGAAACCGGCGTCCGACCCGGTGGGTTCGGCGCGTGCCGCCTCGATGCCGGACCGTACCGCGCGGGCCAGACGGGACCGTTCCGGTACGACGGCGAGCCCGGCCCGCAGACAGCCGTGCACGTCGGTGTGGCCGCCCGCCGCCGCGGCGATGGCGGCCGCCGCGAACATCTCGCCGTACACGCCGTTGGCGGTGTGGGTGAGCGTCGCGTCCCGCCAGGCGGCCTCCGCGGCGCCGCCCGGATCGCCCGGGCGGGTCCAGCCGAAGACGTCCGCCCGGATCAGCGCGCCGATCCACTCCCGGAAGGGGTTGCGGTGGGTCGCCGTGTGCGGCGGCTCGATGCCGTCAAGGAGGTTGCGGTAGGCCACCCGCTCCGCGGTGAACGTCCGCCCGGCGGGCAGCTCGTCGAGCCAGAGCCGGGCCACGTCGGCGGTGCGGAAGCCGTGGCCGTGGCGCTGGAGGAGGAGCAGTCCGAGCACGGGGTGGTCGAGGTCGTCGTCCTCGGGCATGCCGTCGATGTTCTCGGCGAGCGAGGTGGTGCCGCTGCGGCCGTGCCACGGATACCGGGCGGCGACGGCGGGGTCCAGACCGGCTTCCGTGAACCACTCGCGCAGCGGCCAGTTGCCGGTGGCGCGGGCGAGGGCCCGGATTCCGGCGAGCGGCAGCGTCTCGACCGGCTTGCCGAGCAGACACCCGGCCGCCCGCCCCAGCCACGCGGCCTCCAGGCGGGGACGCAGCGATCCGGGCGCGGGCAGGGGACCGGGCACGGCCGGCCAGGCGGGGCAGGCCGCCTTGATCGCGGGGAGGTCGGTGGGCTCGTCATCGGCCAACGGGGAGGGGAGCGCGGCGAGTTCGTCCAGCAGCTGGACGGCCAGAGCGCGCAGGTACGGGGTCGCCGGGCGCGGGGAGGCACCGGCCCGGTCGGGGGCCGGGTGGCCGCCCGCCGCGCGCCAGCGGTTCTCCACGGACGAGGCGTCGCGCCCGTCCTCGGCGGCCTGCCGCAGTTCGTGTCCGATCAGGTCCTCGGGCTGCACCCAGGTCAGACGCAGCGCCGCGGGCCGCTGGTCCGGGGACTCGGCCGGCTGCCGGCGGGCCATCACACACCCCCGATCGCGGCGAAGGCGTGCTCATGGTCGAGCCGTCGCCGTCGGTCCCGGGCGAAGACCTCGCGGGCGACCTGGGCGAGGGCCGTGCCCGGCGTGCGCAGGTCGAGCCGGCTCGCCCGGGAGACCTCCGCGCCCCAGTCCCCGGGGACGGCACGCTCGCCGTGCAGGGCCCCCGCGACCGCGCCGCCCATGGTGGCGATCGAGTCGCAGTCGCGGCCGTAGTTGACCGAGCCCAGCACCGTACGGCGGAAGTCGCCCGCGCCGACGAGCAACATGCCCAGGGCGATGGGCAGTTCCTCGATCGCGTGCAGCCGGGAGGGACGCCGGGCGCCGAGGGAGGGCTCGCGGTAGGCGGGACCGACGGTGTCGAAGGGCGCGACGGCCGTACGCAGCGGCTTCAGCGCGGACTCGAAGTCCGTGTACCGTCCGGCCACCGTGCAGACGGCCTCTATGGCGGCGCGTGTCCCGTCCTTGGCGAGACCCAGCACGTCCTCGACGACGGAGGCGGGTGTGGCCCGTGGCTTGAAGGCGGCGGCCACCGCGGCCGCGAAGACGCCCGCGGCCTCCCGCCCGTACGAGGACTGGTGGGCACCGGCGATGTCCACGGCCTCCGCGTAAGCGCCTGCGGGGTGACCGGCGTTGACGATGCCGACCGGGGCCATGTACATCGCGGCACCGCAGTTGACGATGTTGCCGACGCCGGCCTCGCGCGGATCGACGTGCCCGTAGTGCAGCCGGGTCACGAGCCACTTCTCGGCGAGGAAGAGGCGGTGCAGCGGAAGTGCCTCGGCCTCCAGCTCGGGGATCCAGCGGGGCGCGCCGATCAGGTCGGGCACCAGGTGCTCGGCGACGGCGTAGGCGTCCAGGTGGTCGCGGACCTTCTCGTAGACCCGTACCAGCGCATGGGTCATGAGGGTGTCGTCGGTGACGTGCCCGTCGCCCTTGTGGTACGGCGCGAGGGGCCGCGCGGTGCGCCAGTCCTCGTGGAAGGGGCCGACGATGCCGGTGACGCGGCCGCCGTGCCGGGCCACGATCTGCTCCGGGGTGCAGCCCTCGACGGGACCGCCGAGGGCGTCGCCGACGGCGGCACCGAGCAGACAGCCGACCGCGCGGTCGTCCAGAGCGGGGCCGGCGGGCGCTGAGTCGGCGGGGGCGGAACCGGTGGGCGCCGGGGCGGCGGGCGCCGGGCGGGCGGCTGCCGGGCCGGGCGTGGGCTCACTCGGCCGGTCCGGTCGTGGGGTGGGGGGGACGGGTTGGGGCATGGCCGGTCAGTCCTTCCAGGATTCGGGGTCTGACGTGCGGGAATGGTGCGCGGTCGGTTCCGGGGCGGTCAGTTCGGTACGGGCCAGCCGCGCGGCCAGGCCGACGAGGTCGGTGCCGGCCAGCCGGGGCAGTGCGCAGCCGGAGAGGGTCCGGCAGGCGTCGCGCCAGGTGCCCGGGACACCGGACGCCCCGCCGAGCGCGCCGGTCAGCGCGCCGGTGAGAGCGGGGGCCGAGTCGGCGACGCGGGAGAGACAGGCGGCGGCGGGCACCGCCTCGGCCAGCCGGCCGCCACCCGCGATGGCGAGGGCGAGCGCCACGGGAACCGTCTCGGCCGCGGCGATGCCGTAGCTGTAGACGTGATCGACGATCTCGTGCTCCAGGGTGGGCACGAGGACGAACGCGTTGCCGGGGCGGCTGGGGTGGTCGGGGCGAGCGGAGCGATCGGGGTGGCTCGGGTGGTGCGGGTGGCTCGGAGGAGCGGGGGCTGTGCTGAGACCGGAGACGTGATCGGAGTGCGGGCCTTGGCCGGTGCTGGGGCCGGAGTTGTGGGCGGGGCCGGAGCCCGCGCCGGGGCCGGAGCCCGCGCCAGGATCGGAGCCGTGGCCGGGGTGGCCGGTGGTCACGGTGCGGGCGAGGCGCACGGCGTGCAGGGCGTTGCGGCGGATTTCCGTGCCCTCCGGCAACTGGGTCAGTGCCACCTCCGCGCAGGCGTCCGCCGGGGCGCCGCCGAGCGCCGCCGCGACCGCCGCGGCCATGGCGCGGGCGCCGTACACTCCGTCACCGTCCTGGGTGTAGCGCGCGTCGAACTCGGCCAGCTCCGCGGCGGCGAGCGGGTTGCCGGGGTGCACGACGGCCAGGACGCAGGCCCGTACGCATGCGGCGTCGTCGAAGTAGTGCGGATTGTCATGGCCGGTGGCGGGCGGGCGCAGCCCGGCGGCGAGATTGCCGAGCCCGGCCCGTACCGAGATGCGGGCGCGCAGCGGGAGCACCGCCGACTCCACCTCGGGTGCCCGCTCGGCGGCTGCGGCGATCTCGTCGGCCAGCGCGTTCCACGCGAGGTCGAGGGCGGTACGCAGCCGGCGGTCCCGGCCGAGGTCACTGAGCGGCGCGCCCGCGGCGGTCAGTACGGCCTCGGCGGTGAAGGCCGCCCACTCGGCGTCGTCCGACGGGCCCAGGCGCAGCGGCTCGGGCGGCTGGTTGAGCGCGATGGGCACGGGCAGGGTGGTGGTCGCGTTCTGCTCGGCGAAGGTGTCCAGCTCGCGGGTCAGCCGCCGCGTCCACTCGGGCATCCGCGCGGCCCGGTGCCGGGCGGCCGGCCACCCGGCGGCGTCCCCCGCGGCCAGCCCGAGCAGCAGCCCCTCGATACGGCGGGGGTCCGCGGCGCCGTCGGGCGGGGGACCGGTGGCCCGGCCCCTGGCGGCACACCGAGCCGGAGCGTCGCCGTGCGCCGCCGCAGCGGGCCGGGCGCGGGGTGTCGGCGGCTGCGAGCTTCCGGGTGTCGGAGGCTGCGTGCTCCCGGGTGGGGGAGGCGGCGTGCTTCCGGACGGGGGCGGGTGGGCGTCGGGTGGTTGTACGCCGGGTGGAGTCGCTGAGCGGTGCCACCGGTCGACGGCAGCTGCCGTACGGGTGCGTGGTGCCGTAAGTGCGGTGTCCGCGACGGCTGTTGGGTGTGCGCGCTCCCGGGGCGGGAGAGGGCCGCCGGTCGGGAGGGGGCCGGGCATCGGGAGTGGTTCGCGGGTCATGATGCCGTCACCTCGTCGGACAGGGGAGTGAGCAACTCGGCGATGTCCAGGACGTGGTAACCCGCCATGGACGGGAGGCAGCTGCCGCGGGCCGGGCCGATGGCCCGGGCCCAGTGGTCCGGGACGGCACCGGCGCCGCCCAGCGCACCCGCCAGCGCACCGGCCACCGCCGCCGTCGTGTCGGCGTCCCGGCCCATGTTGACGGCGGTCAGCACCGAAGCGGGGAAGTCGCCGCGGGACGCCGCGAAAGCGCCGAAGGCCAGGCCCACCGCCTCGGGTGCGAGGTCGGTCCACGGATAGCCGCCGATGACGACGGCGGAGCGGACCGCCCGTTCGGTGCCGAGCCGGGTGCTGCCCGGGGTGAGCCGGGAACGCTGGGCGGCGGCCACCGCGCGGCGCAGTGAGCGGGCGGTCCAGGAGTCCTCGGGCACCACGGACAGCGCCGCGGCGATGACGGCGTCCGTGGACCCGGACACCATGGCGGCGGCGACCCCCGCGGCCACCGCCCGGCCCCCGTAGATGCCCTCGCCGTCGTGGCTGACCGTGCCGTCCACGGCGACCAGCCGGGCGGCCTCGGCGGGGCGGCCGGCGGCGAAGACGCCGAAGGGGGCGGCGCGCATGGCGAGGCCGTCGCTCCAGGCGTGCCGGTGCTGGGCGGAGATCGGGGCGGCCAGGCCCCGGCGCAGGTTCTCCAGGGTGCCGCGTTCGCTGAAACCCGCGCCGCGGAACGGGCCCTCGTCCAGGTCGGCGATCCACTGGTGCCAGGCCGCCTCGACATGGGCCACGGTGAGCGACGAGCCGTGCTCGGCCAGCATCAGCCCGGAGAAGATGGCGTACTCGGTGTCGTCCGTGCCGACCGGGTCGTCGGTCACGAAGCCCTCGATGCGGCCCCAGCGTTGCCGGATCTCGGACGGTTTCATGTTCTCCGCGGGAGCGCCGAGGGCGTCCCCGACGGCGAGACCGAGCAGCGCGCCGCGCGCCCGCTCCCGCAGATCGGCGGAGCACCCCGCGGGCCGGGACGGCGGGACGGTGCGCAGCGGCGGACGCCGGGCGGACGGGGGGCTCGGGAGCGGGAGGTGCAGTGCGCTCATGTGGGTGCCGATCTGTTGATCCGAGTGCGTGCGGGTGCAGGCGCAGGTCGGTGGAAGCGTGAGTCCGGGGCGCGGGTTGCGGGTTGCGGGTTGCGGGATGCCGAATGGCGGGTGCGGGGGTGCGGGGGGCGGGGGGGGGCGGGCGCGATACGCGGGTGTCCCAGGCGGCCGGGACCGGTGGCCCGACGGCGGTTCAGGCTCGTCCAGCCGCCATGCCGGCCCGGTCCCCGGTCACCCGCCATGCCGGCGCCCGGTCGCTCCGCATGCCGGCCCCCGGCAGGCACCCCGCAGGCCGGCCCTCGGCACCCCGCAAGCCGGCCCCCGCCCACCCCTCATATGGAGGCGGCAGCCGGTGCCGAGGACGCGCGGACCCTCAGGCGCGGCATGACGGTCTCCCGGCGGGCCGGGGCGCGGGGTGCGCCGACGGGCCCGCGCAGCCGGTCCAGCAGCATGCGGGCGGCTGTCCGGCCGCGCTCGGCCGAGCCGAGGTCCACGCTGGTCAGCGGCGGCCAGCCGGCGCGGGCCAGGACCGTGTCGTCCATGCCCACCACCGCCACGTCGTCCGGGATGGACCGGCCGCGCGCGTGCAGCGTCTGTGAACCGCCCAGCGCCAGCTGGTCGTTGGCGCAGAAGACGGCGTCGATGTCGGGCCGGGCGTCGAGCAGGCCGTGCAGTGCGGCGGCGCCCGCCTCGACGGTGAAGTCCGTGGTCGCCGTCAGCTCGGGCTCGGGGCGGAGACCGCAGGACTCCAGGGCCGTGCGGTAACCGAGGGCGCGGTTGCGGCCGGGGACCGTGTCGGCGGGGCCGTTGACGAACGCGATGCGGCGTCGGCCCGTCTCGACGAGGTGGCGCACCGCCATCTCGGCACCGGTCACGGAGTCGGCGCGGACGCTGTCCACGAGCGGGCCGTGCGGCATGTCGTCGGGGAGCGAGCCGATGACGACGACCGGGCGCGCGGCCCGGGCGAGGGCGTCCAGATGCCGGGGTGTGATGCGGATCGGGCACAGGACCAGCCCGTCGCTCGTACGGTCCGCGAGGCTGTGCAGGACGGCGAGTTCGTCCTCGACGACGGCGTCGGTGGAGTGGAGCAGCAGGCGGTAGCCCGCCGGTTTCATGACGGCCTGTATCTCGCGGACCATGGAGACGTACGCCGGGTTGCCGATGTCCTGCATGGCGAACGTGACCTGCATGGCGCGGCCGCCCTTGAGGGACCGGGCCACCGCGTTGGGGACGTAGCCCAGCTCGGCGGCGGCCCGCTCGACGCGGGTGACCGTGTCGGGACGCGCGCCGTGCCCGTTCAGCACCCGCGACACCGAGGCGATGGACACACCGGCCCGCACCGCGATGGTCTCCACCGTCGGCGCTCCGCCGGGCCGCGCATCCGCACCACCGCCCAGCGCCCCGCCCGTACCACCGCCGTTCCCCGCAGCGGATACCCGACCGCCTCCCGTCCGGCTTCCGTCCACCCCGCTTCCGTCCGCCCGGCCCCCACTCGCCCCACCCCTGCCCGCCCGCTTCCCCATCCCCGGTCCCATCTCCGCCGCCCCCTCACGCATCGGCTACTGAAAACGTTTACAGAATCCCGCCTCCGTACCCCCGCCGCACTGAGGTTTTCCGCAGTTTTCTGTACGGCTTTCCGCACCCCGCCCCGTCCCCGCGCTGTGATCCACCCCTCACCCGCCGCCACCGCATCCGCAAAACCGCAGGTCAGCGGGGTAAGTTCGGCCTTCCTTGCTAGCGCGGCGGGGCAAGTGACGCATAGCGTCGAGGTGTTGGAGGGGGAAGCGCCGAGATCGGCCCACACCTCGCAAGAAGGGAACGGGTCCCCACATGTCCGTCATGGAAGTCATGGACGCCTCGGCGCCCACGCACATCGCCCACCGCGACAATCACACCCACCGCGACGTGAACGGCGGCTGGCTGCGCCCCGCCGTCTTCGGCGCGATGGACGGGCTGGTGTCGAATCTCGCGCTGATGACCGGCGTGGCGGGCGGCGCGGTCTCGCAGCAGACCATCGTCATCACCGGCCTGGCGGGCCTGGCGGCCGGTGCCTTCTCGATGGCGGCCGGCGAGTACACGTCGGTGGCCTCCCAGCGGGAGCTGGTCCTCGCCGAGCTGGACGTGGAGCGGCGCGAGCTGCGCAAGCACCCCACGGACGAGCTGGAGGAGCTGGCCGCGCTGTACGAGTCGCGCGGTGTGGAGCCGGAGCTGGCCCGCGAGGTGGCCCGGCAGCTGTCGAAGGACCCGGAGCAGGCGCTGGAGATCCACGCCCGCGAGGAGCTGGGCATCGACCCGTCCGACCTGCCGTCGCCGATGGTCGCCGCCGTCTCGTCCTTCGGTTCGTTCGCGCTGGGCGCCCTGCTGCCCGTGCTGCCGTACCTGCTGGGCGCCTCCCGGCTGTGGCCCGCGGTGCTGCTGGCGCTGGTGGGGCTGTTCGGGTGCGGTGCGGTCGTGGCCCGGGTGACGGCCCGGTCCTGGTGGTTCAGCGGGCTGCGGCAGCTGGCCCTCGGCGGGGCCGCGGCGGGTGTGACGTACGTCCTGGGCGCACTGTTCGGTACGGCCGTAGGGTGACGCCCGGTGCAGCGCTATGCGGGTGCTCGCATAATTAAAGTGTTACTTGGCGGTTTCATGCCGCCGGGGGCCGGGCATAAGGCCCAGGCGCTGCGGGCAATGTCGCCTGCTCGGAAACGACGCGCACGGCGCCGGTGGTGGCCGATCCGTCCGCCCGCGCCATCGATCCACCGTCACGAGCGGTGTCCGCATGCTGGAAGGCTCTATCCGCTTTTCGAGAAGCGAGCCATCCTGTAACCTGCACGAAATTTCGCGGAGGGCCAACGTCGTCCCTCGGCACCAGACATGCCACGACGACGTTGGGAGAGCCGATGCGTTCCGCGTCCACGCACTCCGCGACCACCGGCAGCGCCGGCGCCGCCTGGTCGCCCATGGACGGGCGCCCCGCCCCGCAGGGAATGTACGACCCCCGCAACGAACACGACGCCTGCGGCGTCGGCTTCGTGGCGACCCTCACCGGTGAGGCCGACCACGCGCTGGTCGAGCAGGCCCTCACCGTCCTGCGCAACCTGGAGCACCGCGGTGCCACCGGCTCCGAGCCCGACTCCGGTGACGGCGCGGGCATCCTGCTCCAGATTCCGGACGCCTTCCTGCGCGAGAGCGTCACCTTCCGGCTCCCCGAGGCCGGCGCGTACGCCGTCGGCATCGCCTTCCTGCCGTCCGTGGCGGAGGACGCCGCGGCCGCCGTCTCACGGATCGAGACGATCGCGTCCGAGGAGGGCCTGGACGTCCTCGGCTGGCGGGTCGTCCCGGTCGCCCCGGAGCTGCTCGGCAACGGCGCCCGCGCCACGATGCCCGCCTTCTCCCAGCTGTTCGTCGCCGACCGGCACGGCAAGGACACCGGCCTGGCCCTGGACCGCAAGGCGTTCGTGCTGCGCAAGCGCGCCGAGCGCGAGGCCGGGGTCTACTTCCCGTCGCTGTCCGCGCGCACGATCGTCTACAAGGGCATGCTGACGACCGGGCAGCTGGAACCGTTCTTCCCGGACCTGTCCGACCGCCGCTTCGCGACCGCCATCGCGCTGGTCCACTCGCGCTTCTCCACCAACACCTTCCCGAGCTGGCCGCTGGCCCACCCGTACCGCTTCGTCGCCCACAACGGTGAGATCAACACCGTCCAGGGCAACCGGAACTGGATGCGGGCCCGCGAGTCCCAGCTCGCCAGCAAGCTCTTCGCGGACGCCACCGGCAACAGCGACAACCTGGAGCGCCTGTTCCCGGTCTGTACGCCGGACGCCTCCGACTCGGCGTCCTTCGACGAGGTCCTGGAACTGCTGCACCTCGGCGGCCGGTCGCTGCCGCACTCGGTGCTGATGATGGTCCCGGAGGCGTGGGAGAACAGCCCCTCCATGGACCCGGCCCGGCGCGCCTTCTACGCGTACCACTCCACGATGATGGAGCCCTGGGACGGCCCGGCCTGCGTCACCTTCACCGACGGCACCCAGGTCGGCGCGGTCCTGGACCGCAACGGCCTGCGCCCCGGCCGCTACTGGGTCACCGACGACGGTCTGGTGGTGCTCTCCTCCGAGGTCGGCGTGCTGGACATCGACCCGGCCAAGGTCGTCCGCAAGGGCCGCCTGCAGCCCGGCCGGATGTTCCTGGTGGACACCGCCGAGCACCGCATCATCGAGGACGACGAGATCAAGGCGCAGCTCGCCGCCGAGCACCCGTACCAGGAGTGGCTGGACGCGGGCCTGATCGAGCTGGCCGACCTGCCCGAGCGCGAGCACATCGTGCACACCCACGCCTCGGTCACCCGCCGCCAGCAGACCTTCGGCTACACGGAGGAGGAGCTGCGCGTCATCCTGGCGCCGATGGCCAAGGCCGGCGCCGAGCCGATCGGCTCCATGGGCACGGATTCGCCGATCGCCGCCCTCTCCGAGCGCCCGCGGCTGCTGTTCGACTACTTCACCCAGCTGTTCGCGCAGGTCACCAACCCGCCGCTGGACGCCATCCGCGAGGAACTGGTCACCTCGCTGATCTCCTCGCTGGGCCCGCAGGGCAACCTGCTGGAGCCGACCGCGGCCTCCTGCCGCAGCGTCATGCTGCCCTTCCCGGTGATCGACAACGACGAGCTGGCCAAGCTCATCCACATCAACGCCGACGGTGACATGCCGGGCATGAAGGCCGTCACCCTGTCCGGCCTGTACCGGGTCTCCGGCGGTGGCGAGGCACTGGCCGCCCGGATCGCCCGGATCTGCGCCGAGGCCGACGCCGCCATCGAGGACGGCGCCCGCCTGATCGTGCTCTCCGACCGCCATTCGGACGCCGAGCACGCGCCCATCCCGTCCCTGCTGCTGACCGCCGCGGTCCACCACCACCTCATCGGCACCAAGCAGCGCACCCAGGTCGGCCTGCTCGTCGAGGCCGGTGACGTGCGCGAGGTGCACCACGTCGCGCTGCTCATCGGGTACGGAGCCGCCGCCGTCAACCCGTACCTGGCCATGGAGTCCGTCGAGGACCTGGTCCGCGCCGGTACGTTCCTGCCGAAGGACACCGACCCCGAGGCAGCGATCAGGAACCTGATCAAGGCGCTCGGCAAGGGCGTCCTGAAGGTGATGTCCAAGATGGGCATCTCCACCGTCGCCTCCTACCGGGGCGCGCAGGTCTTCGAGGCCGTCGGCCTGGACCAGTCCTTCGTGGACGCCTACTTCCACGGCACCACGACGAAGATCGGCGGCGCCGGCATCGACGTCATCGCCAAGGAGGTGGCCGCCCGGCACGCCAAGGCGTACCCGGCCACCGGCATCGCCGCCACCCACCGCGCGCTGGACATCGGCGGCGAGTACCAGTGGCGCCGCGAGGGCGAGCCGCACCTGTTCGACCCGGACACGGTCTTCCGCCTCCAGCACTCCACCCGCTCGCGTCGCTACGACATCTTCAAGCAGTACACGGACCGGGTGAACGAGCAGTCCGAGCGCCTGATGACGCTGCGCGGCCTGTTCTCCTTCAAATCCGACCGCCCCGCGGTGCCGCTGGAGGAGGTCGAGCCCGCCTCCGAGATCGTCAAGCGCTTCTCCACCGGCGCGATGTCGTACGGCTCCATCTCCCAGGAGGCGCACGAGACCCTCGCCATCGCCATGAACCAGCTGGGCGGCAAGTCCAACACCGGTGAGGGCGGCGAGGACCCGGAGCGCCTGTACGACCCGGCACGCCGCTCCGCGATCAAGCAGGTGGCCTCCGGCCGGTTCGGCGTGACCAGCGAATACCTGGTCAACTCCGACGACATCCAGATCAAGATGGCGCAGGGCGCCAAGCCCGGCGAGGGCGGCCAGCTGCCCGGCCACAAGGTTTACCCGTGGGTGGCGAAGACCCGGCACTCGACGCCGGGCGTGGGCCTGATCTCCCCGCCGCCGCACCACGACATCTACTCCATCGAGGATCTCGCCCAGCTGATCCACGACCTGAAGAACGCCAACCCGCAGGCCCGCATCCACGTGAAGCTGGTCTCCGAGGTCGGCGTCGGCACGGTCGCCGCGGGCGTCTCCAAGGCGCACGCGGACGTGGTCCTCATCTCGGGACACGACGGCGGTACGGGCGCCTCCCCGCTGACCTCCCTGAAGCACGCGGGCGGCCCCTGGGAGCTGGGCCTGGCCGAGACGCAGCAGACGCTGCTGCTCAACGGCCTGCGCGACCGCATCGTCGTACAGACCGACGGCCAGCTCAAGACCGGCCGCGACGTGGTCATCGCGGCCCTGCTGGGCGCCGAGGAGTACGGCTTCGCGACCGCGCCGCTGGTGGTCTCCGGCTGCGTCATGATGCGGGTGTGCCACCTGGACACCTGCCCGGTCGGCATCGCCACCCAGAACCCGACACTGCGCGAGCGCTTCAGCGGCAAGGCCGAGTACGTCGTCAACTTCTTCCAGTTCATCGCGGAGGAGGTCCGCGAGCTGCTGGCCGAGCTGGGCTTCCGGTCGCTGGACGAGGCGATCGGCCACGCCGACCTGCTCGACACCTCCAAGGCCGTGGACCACTGGAAGGCGCAGGGCCTGGACCTGGCCCCGCTGCTGCACGTGCCCGAGCTGCCCGAGGGCGCCGTACGCCACCAGATCGCCGTCCAGGACCACGGCCTGGAGAAGGCGCTGGACAACGAGCTGATCAGGCTGTCCGCCGACGCGCTGGCCGCGGACACCGCCGAGGCCGCGCAGCCGGTACGGGCCCAGGTGGCGATCCGGAACATCAACCGGACCGTCGGCACCATGCTCGGCCACGAGGTGACCAAGAAGTTCGGCGGCGCGGGCCTGCCCGACGACACCATCGACATCACCTTCACCGGCTCGGCCGGCCAGTCCTTCGGCGCGTTCCTGCCGCGCGGCATCACGCTGCGCCTGGAGGGCGACGCCAACGACTACGTCGGCAAGGGCCTGTCGGGCGGCCGGATCGTGGTCCGCCCGGACCGCGGCGCCGACCACCTGGCCGAGTACTCGACCATCGCGGGCAACACCCTCGCCTACGGCGCCACCGGCGGCGAACTGTTCCTGCGCGGCCGGGTCGGCGAGCGGTTCTGCGTCCGCAACTCCGGTGCCACGGTGGTGTCCGAGGGCGTCGGCGACCACGGCTGCGAGTACATGACCGGCGGCCACGCCGTCGTCCTGGGCGAGACCGGGCGCAACTTCGCGGCCGGCATGTCCGGCGGCATCGCGTACGTGATCGACCTGGACCCGGCCAACGTCAACCCTGAGCTGACCGCCGCGGTGACCACCGAGCTGGACGCCACGGACCGGCAGTGGCTGCACGACGTCGTGCGCCGCCACCAGGAGGAGACCGGCTCCACCGTCGCCGCCAGGCTGCTGGCCGGCTGGGACGCCGCGCTGACCCGCTTCAGCAAGGTCATTCCGGCCACCTACCAGGCAGTGCTCGCCGCCAAGGACGCCGCCGAGCGAGCCGGGCTCTCCGAGTCCGAGACCCACGAGAAGATGATGGAGGCGGCGATCAATGGCTGACCCCAAGGGCTTCCTGACCACCGGCCGCGAGGTCGCCAAGACCCGGCCCGTCGCCGAGCGCGTCAAGGACTGGAACGAGGTCTACGTCCCCGGTTCGCTGCTGCCGATCATCAGCAAGCAGGCCGGGCGCTGCATGGACTGCGGCATCCCCTTCTGCCACAACGGCTGTCCGCTGGGCAACCTCATCCCCGAGTGGAACGACTACGCCTACCGCGAGGACTGGACGGCCGCCAGCGAGCGGCTGCACGCGACCAACAACTTCCCGGAGTTCACCGGTCGCCTGTGCCCGGCCCCGTGCGAGTCGGCGTGCGTGCTGGGCATCAACCAGCCGCCGGTGACCATCAAGAACGTCGAGGTCACCATCATCGACAAGGCGTGGGACAACGGGGACGTCACCCCGCAGCCGCCCGAGCGCCTGTCCGGCAAGACCGTCGCCGTCATCGGCTCCGGCCCGGCCGGCCTGGCCGCCGCCCAGCAGCTGACCCGGGCGGGCCACACCGTCGCCGTCTACGAGCGCGCGGACCGGATCGGGGGACTGCTCCGCTACGGCATCCCCGAGTTCAAGATGGAGAAGCGCCACATCAACCGCCGTATCGAGCAGATGCGGGCGGAAGGCACCAAGTTCCGTACGGAGGTGGAGATCGGCCGGGACATCGACGCCGCCAAGCTGCGCAAGCGCTACGACGCCGTGGTGATCGCGGCCGGCGCCACCACCTCCCGCGACCTGAAGGTCCCCGGCCGCGAGCTGAACGGCATCCACTTCGCGATGGAGTACCTGCCGCTCGCCAACAAGGTGCAGGAGGGCGACCTGACCGTCTCCCCGATCACCGCCGAGGGCAAGCACGTCGTGGTCATCGGCGGCGGCGACACCGGCGCGGACTGCGTCGGCACGGCGCACCGCCAGGGCGCGAAGTCCGTCACCCAGCTGGAGATCATGGGCAAGCCCGGCGACGAGCGGAACCCAAACCAGCCGTGGCCGACCTTCCCGATGCTCTACAAGGTCACCTCCGCGCACGAGGAGGGCGGCGAGCGGCTGTACTCGGTCTCCACCACCCACTTCGAGGGCGACGAGGACGGCAACGTGCAGTGGCTGCACCTGGTCGAGGTGGAGTTCAAGGACGGCCGCCCGGAGCCGAAGCCGGGCACCGAGCGGAAGATCCCGGCGCAGCTGGTCACCCTGGCCATGGGCTTCACCGGCACCGACCAGGAGAACGGCCTGGTCGAGCAGTTCGGCCTGGAGCTGGACGCGCGCGGCAACATCGCCCGCGACGCCGATTTCGCCACCAACGTCCCGGGTGTGTACGTTGCCGGTGACGCGGGCCGCGGCCAGTCGTTGATCGTGTGGGCCATCGCCGAGGGCCGCTCCGCAGCGCGCGGCGTGGACCGCTACCTCGCGGGTGCCAGCGCGCTGCCCGCCCCCATCAAGCCGACGGACCGCGCACTGACCGTGTAACCGTCCCCGGCTCACAGATGTCCCGCACAACGGTGTGCGGAACACCGCGGCGCCTGTCCCCCTCCCCGACCGGAGGGCAGGCGCCGCATTCCTTTCCGTGTCCGCGCACTACTCGCCCACCTGCGTGATCCGGTCGTCGCCCAGCCGTGCCTGTACGTCCTGGAGAAGCAGCTTCAGCAGCTCCCTGAGCTGAGACTGCTGGTCCGGCGTCAGGCCGCTGACCAGTTCCGCCTCCCGGTGCAGTACCTGGTCCACGGTCTGTTCGACCAGTTCGTGGCCGGCCGGGGCCAGTTCCACCCAGACCGTGCGGGGGCGGCCCTCGCCCGCGCGGCGTACCACCAGCCCCTCGCGCTCGGCGCGCGCGACGCGCTGGGAGATCGCGCCGGCCGTCACCATGGAGCGCGCCGCCAGCTCGCGGGTGCTGAGCGTGTACGGGTCGCCGGCCCGGCGCAGCACGCTGAGCAGGTCGAGGGTGGCGGTGTCCACCCCGGCGCGGGCCAGTACCCGGCGCCGGTCGTCGCCGAGCAGCTTGGCCAGCTGCCAGACCGGCGTGACGATCCCGATGGCCGAGACGGGGGTGCCGGGGCGCTCGCGTTCCCAGGCGTCGGCGATCTCCTGGACGGGGTACGGGGCGTCCGTACTTGCCATGGGCCCTCCTGACGGTGTTACGTTTAGACCTAAATTTAGACCTGAATGAATGACGTCGGGAGCTACCTTATGTCACGCACCATCCTGGTCACCGGCGGCGCCACCGGTATCGGCCTGGCCGTCGCCCGCCACTTCGCCGAGCAGGGCCACGCGGTCACCGTCACCGGCCGCCGCCCGGCGCCCCTGGAGAAGGCCGCCGAGGAGACCGGCGCCCGCGCGGTCGTCTGCGACCACACCGACCCCGCCGCGCTGGCCCGCCTCCTGGCCGAACTGCCCGAGTCGATCGACGTCCTGGTCAACAACGCCGGCGGCAACACCGACCTGGACGACGCGCCGGGGGACGACCTGGCCTCCTACGCCCGGGCCTTCCGGGCCAACCTGGACGCCAACCTGCTCACCGCCGCCCTCACCACCAAGGCCGTCGAGGCCCGGCTCGCCCCGGGCGGCGCCGTGGTGCACATCGGCTCGATCGCCGCGGACCGGGGCGCGGGCTCCCTGGGCGCGTACGGCGCGGCCAAGGCCGGGCTGACCACCTGGAACCTCGACCTGGCGAACGCGCTCGGCCCGCGCGGCATCACCGCCAACGTCGTCTCGCCCGGCTACATCGCGGATACCGAGTTCTTCCGGGACCGGCTCCCCGACGAGCGCCGCGCGCAGCTGGTGGAGGAGACCGCGACGGGCCGCGCGGGCCGGCCCGAGGACATCGCGGCGGCCGTGGCCTTCCTGGCGTCCGAGGGGGCGCGGCACATCACGGGGCAGGTGATCGGCGTCAACGGGGGCGCGCACAAGACCCGTTGAGCGGGCGGGCGGACGCGGGCCCGGGGCCGGCCAGGGGGTCAGTTCCCGGCCTCGTCCGCCCGGGACGTGCCGCCGCCGGTGTCCCCGTCCCGGTCCTCCTCCTCGGCGAGGCGGGCCGGGAAGCCGCCCGTGGCGATCGGCCCCCACCGCAACGGCGTCACCCGGATCAGCGACTTGCCCTGCTTGAGCATCGCGGCACGGTACTCGTCCCAGTCCGGGTGCTCGCCCGCGATGTTGCGGTAGTACTCGACCAGCGGTTCGACCGAGTCCGGCGCGTCCACGACCTCCGCCTCGCCGTCCACCTGCACCCAGGGGCCGTTCCACTCGTCGGACAGCACGAGCACGCTCACCGAAGGGCTCCGGCGGGCGTTGCGCACCTTGGCGCGCTCCGGGTACGTCGCCATCACCAGGCGCCCGGAGTCGTCGACGCCGCACGTCAGGGGCGATGCCTGCGGGGTGCCGTCGGAGCGGCGGGTGAGCAGGACCGCGCGGTGCCGCGGGCGGACGAACTCCAGCAGGCGGTCGAGATCCACACGGGTGTTGGTGGCGATGGAAGGGCTCATACGGGCGAGCTTAGTGCTGGACCGCGGGGAGGCACCGGGCTGCCTCGGCCGGTGGCGACGGCTCGGGCGGCGGTCTGTCGTGTGCGTGCTATTGACTAAAAGTCAGTCCGCGACGACGCTGCTGGGCAGCCGTCGTAGCCGCATCCCGGGAGGACCGGTGGGTACAGACCCAGGTACAGACGCACGTGCCGGCGCGGGCCCCGACTTCCCGGCCCTGCGGGAACTGGCCGAAGCGCTCGGCGCTCCGCCGCCGCCCGGCCTCGCCGCCGCCGCACCCGCGGAACTCGCCCTTCTGGCACGCGCGGTGCGCACCCGCCGGGAGAGCCACGCCGCCGGTCTCAACGACGCGGCCGAAGAGGCGCTGAAGCTGGTGCCCGCCCTCGCCCGCGGCCCGGTACGCCGCATCCTCTTCCGCTAGGTCCGCCGGCTCCGCTAGGGCCGCCAGCCCCGCCGTTTTCCGCAGCTCCGGCAGCTCCGGCAGCTCTGCCAGCTCCGCCAGTCCTCCTGATTCCGCCGACCGGACGGTGACCCCGATGGACACGCTCAGCAACCGCGCCGAGGCGCAGAAGATCGCCCAGCTGCTCGACGTCCTGCCGGAACAGCTGGACTTCCTGCACGGGCTGCCCGCCGAGGACGTACGGCAGCTCCGTGCCCGTACCGTCGACGCGCTCTTCGACGACGTACCGGACATGCTCGACCGCATCGCCGCCGCCACCAAGCTCGTGCCGGCCGGGGTCGCCGCCGCGATCTCACAGAAGGCGCTCGGGCCGCGGCTCGCCGCCTCCGTGGCCGGGCGGCTGGAACCCGGGCGCGCCGCCGACATCATCGAGAAGCTGCCGGTCGCCTTCACCGCCGAGTCCTGCGGCCACCTCGACCCCCGCCGCATCGCCGGAATCGTCGACCGGCTGGACGAGGACCTGGTGGTCCGCATCGCCGTCGCGCTCGCCGAGCGCGGTGACCACCTGACGATGGGGCGCTTCGTCGGCCATCTGCGCGAAGGCGCACTGGAACGCATCCTCCGGCTCATCGACGACGGCGTGGTGCTGCGCGTCGGGTTCTTCATCGACATGCCCGAACGCCTCGACGCCATCCTCGACCTGATGGGGGAGGAGCGGCTGGCGTCGGTGGTGGCCGCGGCCGGGGACGGCCGGTGGCCGGAGGCGCTGGCGGTCGCCGGGCTGGCCGGGCCCGAACGGCGCGCCCGGATAGCGGCCCTGGCCGCCCGCCAGGACCCCGTACGCCTGGACGGACTGGTCCGCACCGCGCACGAACAAGGACTGTGGGAGGCGCTGCTGCCGCTGGTGGCGCTGCTGTCCGAGGAGGACCGGCGCGCGGTCGCCGCGCTGCCCTCGCTGCGCGACGCCCAGGTGCTCGGCGCGGTCGTGCGGGCGGTGGTGGCGACCGGGCTGTGGGCGGAGTTCCTGCCGCTGGTGGACGTGCTGCCGCCGGAGTCGCGCAAGGCGGTGGCGGACGCGGCGGGTACGCTGCCGGACGCGGAGCTGGACGCGATGGTCCTGGACGTCGAGAAGCGGGACCTGTGGGACGCGGTGCTCCCGCTGGTGGAGCTGATGGACGAGCCCGCCAAGGAGCGGGTGTTCGCGCTGCCGGCCTTCCAGGAGCAGGGCCGGGACCGGTAGGAGAGCAGGGCGGCAGGGCCGGACCAATCGGCCCGGCGGTGCGGCGCGGGGCGTTCGCTGTGTGCTCAATACGCCCTCGGCGCAAAGCGGATGGCCTCGCGGGGCCCGCCCGTTAGCGTCCGTGTCATGGATGCCTCTCCGGACACCACAGCGCCCACGGCCGCCGCCCCCGATGCTTCACCCGACCCGTCCGACACCGGCCCCATACCCATCACTCCGGACATTTGGCACGTGCCGTTTCCGGTGGGCCACGTCTATCTCGTCCGGCTGTCCGGCGGCGGCTACGCGGCCGTCGACACCGGCGTACCGGGCTCGGCCCCCGCGATCCTGGACGCTCTGGCCCGTATCGGCGGACGGCCGGACGCGCTGCGGCAGATCGTGCTGACCCACTACCACGTCGACCACATGGGGTCCGCCGCCGACCTGGTGGCCGCCACCGGCGCCCGCGTCCTGGCGGGCGCGGCGGAAGCCCCGTACATCCGCGGCACCGCCTGCGAGCCGCCGCCCGAGCTGTCCCCCATCGAACAGGCCCTGCACGAGCAGGCCTTGGCGGCACTGGCCGCGGCGGGCACACCGCCGCTCCAGTCCGTACGGGTGGACACCGAACTCCACGACGGCGACACCCTCGACGACTGGCCGGAACCGGCCCGCGTCCTGCACGTTCCGGGCCACACGCCGGGCAGCACCGCGCTTCACCTGCCGACCGCGGGAGTGTTGTTCACAGGTGACAACATCTGCGTGGGTCCGGACGGCCGGGTTCTCCTGGGCCCCTTCAACGTCGGCCGGGACCAGGCCATCGCCTCCTTCCGGCGGCTGGCCGCGCTGCCCGGCGTGGACACCCTGTGCGTACCGCACGGCGCCCCGCTCCGTACGGGCGCGGCGTCCGCCCTCCAGGCGGCCACGCCGGAGACCGACTGGCTGTGAGGCCGGGACGGCGCCCGGCCGCCTTCGCCGGGGGCGGGCGCCGAAGTCCGCGGGGGCAGGAGGACAGAATGGGGCCGGTGCGCTGCCCGAACCGCGGCGCCGGACACGACAGAAAGGCCCCGCCATGCAGTTGCACACCCACGAGTGGGGAACCGGCGACCGGGTCGCGGTCCTGGTCCACGGCATCATGTCGGACCACCGCACCTGGCGCCGGGTGGGCCCCGAGCTGGCCGACCGCGGTTACCGGGTCATCGCCGTCGACCTGCGCGGCCACGGCGCGAGCCCGCGTGGCCCGTACGGCGACACGCTCTTCGCCGACGACCTGGTGGAGACCCTGCCCGCGGAGGTGGAGCTGGTGCTGGGGCACTCGCTCGGCGCGATGGCGCTGTCCCTGGCGGTGGAGCGGCTGCGTCCGCGGCGCGCCGTCTACTCGGACCCGGCCTGGACCCTCGGCAACACCGAGCTGCCGATGGACCCCGCGCTGTTCGTCGAGTTCAAGCGGGCCTCCCCGCAGATGCTGCGCAGCTTCAACCCGCGCTGGGAGAAGGCCGACATAGAGCTGGAGCTGGCGACGATCGACGCCTGGGACCCGGCCACCGCGCTCGCCCTCTCCGGCAGCCACTTCAAGGAACGCATACCGGAGCGGGCGGTGGTGCCCTCCCTGGTGCAGGTGGCCGGGGAGGGCTTTCTGTTCACGGAGGGGGACAAGGAGCGGGTGGCGGCGCGCGGCTTCGAAGTCCGTACGGTCGAGGGCGCCGGGCACACCATCCACCGTGACGATTTCGAGGGCTTCATGAAGTCGCTGGACGGCTGGATCTAGCCGGCCGGCGTGCCGCGGCGCCGGGGGAGTCCGCAGCGCCTGCCGGAATTGCCGCTGAATGTTCAAAGTTGCACCACTTGGCGTATGGCCGGAAGTGGTGGCGGGGCACCGGTGTGGTGCCGGGGTGTTTTGCCGCGCTCGGCGACGGCTGATTAGGGTGTGGTCCGTGGTAGTGGCAACCACCCGCCCCGGCCTGCGGACCGGCGTCCCGAAACCCCCTGAGGCAGCACGACGATGACCGAACCGGCGACATCGGCCCGATGCCCTGCCGCCGCGCCGGAGCGCCCCGGACCGGTCTCCCCGCCGCCCACGCGGCCGTTCCCCGAGGACCGCATCACCAGCCTCGTCCTGAGCTACCGTCAACCGCTGTTACGGTACGTCACCGGCCTGCTGCCCGCCGATCCGCAGCGCGCTGAGGACGTCGTCCAGGAGACGCTGCTGCGTGCCTGGCTGGAAAGCGACGTCTCCCGCGTCCGCGACACCCGGCGCGAGGCCGGGTGGGAACCGGGGCTGCCCTGGCTGTTCAAGGTCGCCCGCAACGTTGTGATCGACTGGAGCCGGCGCGACAGCTCCCGGCCCGTGGTCCCGACCGGGCTGCCGCCGGAGACGGCCGGCCCGGCCGACGAGGTCGCACGCGTCGTGGAGCGGACGCACGTCGTCGAGCTGCTCGCCCAACTGTCCCGCCCCCATCGAGAGGTTCTGGTGTACACATACCTGCTCGGCTGTTCCGGCCGCGACACGGCGCACGCGCTGGGCATACCGCCCGGCACGGTGAAGTCCCGGCTGCACCACGCGATGCACCACCTGCGGCGGGCCGCCGCGCCCGAGGTCGGGGAGCGCGGATGAGCGGCGCGGGCCCCGCGGCGCCGCCGGGCACGGCGGCCGTCCCGGCACCGGCGCAGTCCCCGGTGCCGCTCGCCCTCGGCATGCCGGACCGCACCTCGTGGCTGATCCTGATCGGCTTCCTCGTCGCGCTCATCCTGATCCTCTGGCTCATCGGCCGCGCCGTGCGCAAACAGGGCGGTTTCCGCCGCACCTGCCGCCGGATCGGCTGGGAGGTCCGGATGACCGCGCGGGCGTTCACCGCGCCGCTGCGCGCCTACCTGCGCCACCGGCGCTGCGCCCGGACGCTGGCCGCGTACTTCGCCGACCCGGCCGCGTACGACACCTCGCGTGCCGCGCTGGACCGGGCGGACGCGGACGCGGGCGACGGCTGCTACGCGCCGACCGTCCAGCTGGCGCAGACCCGCGACCGGGTGCGCGTCGTCGTCGCGGGCCGCGACCCGGCCGGTTCCGCCGGTCCGGTCCTGCCCTGGGCGGACGCGGCGGACGAGCCGGGGGAGTGGACCTGGTCCGCACCGGCCGACGCGGTACGGGGACGCCCGGCGGGCCACGGCCGGGCCGTACGGCTGCCGCTCGTCCTGGGCGTGGACCGCAAGGCGCCGGGCGTGGTGCTCGTCGACTGGCTGCGCGGGCCCGCCGCGCTGGGCGTCGAGGGCGACCCGCGGGTGTCCCGCAGCGTGCTCCAGGCGCTGGCCGCGCAGGTGGACCGGCTGCCGGACGGGCCGCCGGTCCTGGTCACCGCCGGTGTCCACCCGCGCTTCCCGGGCCGCTCGCTGGACGACGTCCTCGCGGAACTCGCCGCACGTCCGGAACCCGAGGTCCCGGACGGGGTGACGGTGCCGGTGGTGGTCTGCTGGGCGCCCACGCCCGAACAGGCGGCACGGCTGGCGGAGCTGTGCGCCCGGGGACGGGCCCGCGCGCTCGTCGGCGGCCGGCTGCCGGGCGCCTGCTGGGTCCTGCACGCCGAGCCGGACGGGCGGCTGCTCGGCCCCGGGCCGCGGGTGGACGTGGAGTCGCCCGCACTCGGCCGGGCCGTGGCCCGCGCGGTACGGCGGCGGCAGCCCGTGCCGTACTGCGTGCTGCCGGGTGCCGGTACGGATACGGGCACGGACCAGGGAACGGCCGCCGGTCCCGGCACCGCGGCCCGGCCCGTACGGGAACCGGCGCCCGCGCAGCCGGACTTGCGGAAGCCGGAGCCTGCCCCGGCGACGCGCACGCCGGAGCCCGCGCCGGACCCGCGCACGCCGGACCTCGCGCCGGACCCACGTACGTCGGCCCCCGTGCCGGACTTCAGTGAGCCGATGCCCGCCCCGGGCTTCGGCGAGCCGATGCCGCAACCGGCGGCGGCCGCCCGCGCGCCCGAGCCCGGCCCCGCCGCGGCGCCCGCGCACGCGGACCACGGCGGCGACCGGACCCGCGCGGACGACGCGCCCCGCGAAGCCGCCGCCCCGAACGCCGACTTCACCGAGCCCGAGCCGGACACCGCCGCCCAGGCCCCGGCCTCCGCCCCGGCCCCGGCACCCAAGGCAGCCACGCCCGCCCCCCGCCCGGCCGACGCCCCGGCACCCCCCTCCGGCACCGCCGGCGCCGACTTCGCGGAGCCGGACCTGGCCGAGCCCGGGGCCGCCGCGCCGCCCGGCCTGGCCGGGGTGTCCGCCGCCTCCGGCACCTCCGACGCCGACTCCGACCCCGCCGCCCCCGGCGATCCCCAGGAACGGACTCCTCGTACCCCGTGAGACTCTTCGTCACCATCGCTCCGGCCGCCCCGGAAGCTTCCGCTCCGGCCCGGTCCGGCTCCCCGCACGCCGCCCCGGAGCGGCGCGACCTGGTCCTGCACACCCCGGGTTCGACCACCGTCGGCGCCCTGGCCGCACGCCTCGCCGGGCGGCCCGCGACCGATGACGCGCCGCCCGCGCTCTTCCTCGGCGACCGCGAACTGCCCCCCGAGCTGCCGCTGTCCGCCACCGGCATACGCGACGGCGCCACCCTCGGCCTCGGCGGTCCCGTACCGCCCGAGCCGGACGGCGGGCACGGCCCCGAGCGCCACGAGCTGCCCCCGCCGTCCCGCTCCGCCGACGGCGAGCGGCTGCCGCGCCCACCCCGCGTGGAACTCCAGCTGATCGGCGGACGCGGCGCCGGACGCGTCTGGCCGCTGGACCTCGGTACGCACACCATCGGCCCGGCCGCGGGCAGTTCGGTGCGCCTGACGGGCCGCGACGTGCCCGCCGCCGGCATCCGCGTCACGGTCCGCCCGGACGGCACGGTGCTGCTCGACGCCGGCCCGGCGGCCCGCAAACCCGCGGAGCCCGACGGCGCGGCGCCCGGCGGCACCGCCGCCGCGTCCGCACACCGCACCGACGTGAGCCTGTCCGTGCCCGAGCCGCCGCCCGCCCGGCCCCGCGCCGACGCCGCCCCGCTGCCGCCCCCACCGCCGCCCGAACTGCCCGACCCGTACGCCGACACCCACCAGCCGCTGCCCGAGGGCTGGGTGGAGTGGCCGCTCGGCGGCGAGCTGCGGCTGGGCGAGTTCCTGCTGCGGGTGGCCGAGCCGACCGAGGCGGACGCCGCCGTGACGGCCTCCGAGGACGGCGCCCACCTCGACTTCAACCGGCCGCCGCGGATCGTGCCGCCGCTGGTGCCGGAACGGTTCACCCTGCCCTCGCCGCCGGTACCGCCGCCCCGGCGCACCATCCCGCTGCTGGTGGTGATCGCGCCGATGTTCATGGGCGTCGGCATGGTCGTCTTCCTGCACTCGTACTTCTACTTGATGTTCGCGTTCTTCAGCCCGGTGCTCGCCATCGGCAACTGGATCAGCTCCAAGCGCAGCGGCTGGCGCGACTTCCTGACCTCGGTCGCCAACTACCGCGCCCGCCGCGCCTCGCTGGAGCAGGACGTCAAGGGCATGGTCGACCGCGAACGCGGCCTGCGGGTCGCCGCCGGGCCCGACCCGGCCGCGGCCGGCATGTGGGCCGTCGGTCCCGGCGCCCGGCTGTGGGAGCGCCGCCGCGGCCACCCCGACCATCTGCTGCTGCGCGTCGGCACCGTCCGCCAGGCCTCGCTGCTGACGATCGAGGACAGCTCCCGCGAGGACAACCACCGCTCGGTGAACTGGCAGATCCCCGACATGCCGATCGGCGTGGACCTGTGCGGGGACGGCGTCGTCGGCATCTCCGGCGAGACCGACGCGGCCCGTGCGCTGGCCCGCTGGACGGTGGCACAGGCCGCGATCCTGCACAGTCCGCGCGACGTACGGATCACCGTGCTCACCGACGCGGCGGGCGCCCGGGCCTGGGAGTGGGTGCGCTGGCTGCCGCACGCCCGCCCCGGCGCGGGCGGCGTCGCCGCGCCGCCCTCCGGCGGCCCCACCGTGACCGTCGGCAACGACCCGGAGACGGTGGCCAACCGGGTCTCCGAACTGGTCTCCGCGATCCGCTCCCGGGCCCGTTCCCGGGAGACCGCGATGGGCGGCGCGCTGCTGGCCGAGCCCGACCTCGTGGTGGTGCTCGACGGCGCCCGGCGGCTGCGCGACGTGCCCGGCGTGGTGCAGGTCCTCAAGGAGGGCCCGGCCGTACGGGTCTTCCTGATCTGCCTCGACCAGGAGGAGCGGATGCTCCCCGAGGAGTGCGTCACCGTCTGCGCGGTCGGCGCCCGCGAGGTCACCCTGCGCCGTACCGGCAGCGCCGACCTCACCGGCATCCGCCCCGACCTGGTGGACACCGGCTGGTGCGAGCGGATCGCGCGCGCCCTGGCACCCGTGCGCGACGTCACCCCGGACGGCTCGGACGGCCTGCCGGACCGCGTCAAGCTGCTCGACCTGCTGGGCCTGGAGCCGCCGCAGGCCGCCGAACTGGCCGCGCGCTGGACCAAGCGCCCGGCCTCCACCGGCGTCCTGCTCGGCGCCGGATACACCGGCCCGGTCACCTTCGACCTGGTCAAGGACGGCCCGCACGGCCTGATCGCGGGCACCACCGGCGCCGGCAAGTCCGAGCTGCTCCAGACGCTGGTGGCGTCCCTGGCGGCGGTCAACCGGCCGGACGAGATGACGTTCGTGCTCGTCGACTACAAGGGCGGCAGCGCCTTCGCGGGCTGCGAGCGGCTGCCGCACGTGCTCGGCATGGTCACCGACCTGGACAGCCACCTGGTCGAGCGGGCCCTGACCTCGCTGACCGCCGAACTGACCCGCCGCGAACGCATCCTGGCCGACGCGGGCGCCAAGGACCACACCGAATACCGGGCGATGCGCCGCCGCGACCCCGCGATGGCGCCGCTGCCGAGGCTGCTGCTCATCATCGACGAGTTCGCCACCCTGGCCCGCGACGTGCCCGAGTTCGTGCCGGGCCTGGTCGGCATCGCCCAGCGCGGCCGGTCGCTCGGCCTGCACCTGCTGCTCGCCACCCAGCGACCGGCCGGTGTGGTCACCGCCGACATCCGCGCCAACACCAACCTGCGGATCTCGCTGCGCGTCACCGACGCCCTCGACAGCCAGGACGTCCTGGAGGTCAACGACGCGGTGTCCATCTCCAGCGACACCCCGGGCCGCGCCCTGGCCCGGGTCGGGCACCGCTCGGTGCTGCCGTTCCAGACCGCCTTCGTCGGTGCCGTACGCGACGGCGCACCGGCCACGGCCCCGGACGGCGGGGAGACGCAGCAGGACGCACCGGCGGGGCCGCAGCCCGAGGCCGACGTGTGGACCAGCGAACTCTCCTGGTCGCTGCTGGGCCGGACGGCGGCCGAGCCCGCCGAGGAGACCGCGGACCTCTTCGACGCCATCCAGGAGGCGATGGACGACCGCGACGCGCCGACCGACCTGACGGTCCTGGTCGACGCGGTCCAGGAAGCCGCGGCGCAGCTGGAGATCGAGCGGCAGCCCAGCCCCTGGCTGCCCGCGCTGCCGCACGCGGTGAGCCTGGCCGAACTGCCCGAGCGGCCCGACCCGGCCGACGGCCGCCTCGCGCCGGTCGTCTGGGGACTGGCCGACCTGCCGGGCGCCCAGCGCCAGGAGCCCCTGGAGCTGGACCTGACCCGCTTCGGGCACCTGTACGTGCTGGGCACCCCGCGCTCCGGCCGCTCCCAGGTGCTGCGAACCATCGGCGGCGCGCTGGCCCGGCGGCACTCCTGCGCCGACGTGCACCTGTACGGCATCGACGCGGCCGGCGGCGCGCTGGCGGCGCTGTCCGAACTGCCGCACTGCGGCGCCGTCGTACCGCGCGCCGACCTGGAAAGGCTGGGCCGCCTGCTGACCCGGCTCACCGCCGAGATGAGCGCACGCCAGGAACTGCTCACCTCCCACGGCGCGGCCAACCTCACCGAGCTGCGCGCCCTGCTGCCGCCCGCCGAACGCCCCGCCCACGTCGTCGTCCTGATCGACGGCTGGGACTCGCTGGCCGCCCTGCTCGGCGACCACGACGGCGGCCGTCCGGTCCAGGAGCTGACCGCGCTGATCCGTGAGGGCGCGCCGATGGGCCTGCACGTCATCGCCACGTCCGAACGCGCGCTGATGACCGGCAAGGTCGCCTCGCTCAACGACGAGCGCCTGCTGCTCCGGATGAGCGACCGCAACGAGTACAGCCTGGCGGGCATCCCGCCCAAGCAGGTGCCGGCCGTCGTCCCGCAGGGCCGCGGCTGGCGCGGTGGCAGCGCCACCGAGGTGCAGGTCGCGCTGCTCGGCGAACAGGCCCCACAGGGACAGGGGGCACCGGTCACCGGCCGCGACCAGGCCGAGGCGCTCAAGCGGATCGGGGAGCGGGCCGCGCGGCGCGACCGCGACCTGCCCGCCGCCCGGCGCCCCGCGCGTGTCCTGAGCCTGCCCCGTCAGGTCTCGTTCACCGACGCGTACGAGAAGGTCCCGGCGGCCGACCGGCGCCCGCTGTGGGGCCTGCTCGGTGTCGGCGGCGACGAACTCGGCGCCATCGGCGTGGACTTCGCGGCCGACGCGCCGTCCTTCCTCATCAGCGGCCCGCCCGGCAGCGGCCGGTCCACCGCGCTCACCACCCTCGCGGTGTCGCTGCTGGCCGGCGGCACCCGGGTGGTCGCGCTCACCCCGCGCGAATCGCCGCTGCGGGGCCTGGCGCGGCACCCGCGGGCGGTGGTCATCCAGGACCCCGACCCGCTGGCCGACGAGGTGAGCGCGGCGCTGAACGCCGAACCGGGACCCGCCGTGGTCCTGGTGGACGACGCCGACCTGCTCTCCCAGCTGCCCGCCGCCGACGCGGCGCTGCGCGAGGTCGCCACCACCGGCCGGGACCGCGGCATCGGCCTGGTCGCCGCCGCCACCGCCGAGACGCTGACCTCGGTCGGCATCGGCTGGCTCGGCCTGGTACGGCGGGTCCGCAAGGGCGTGCTGCTCTCGCCGCAGTCGCCGGGCGAGGGCGACATCCTCGGCGTACGGATCCCCTACGACCTGCTGCGCGGGCGGCCGACGCCGGGCCGCGGCCTGACCGTCGACCCGGTCACCGGCGCGCTGGTGTCGGTGCTGGTACCGGAGACGGTGCTGCGCGACGGGGACGCCGGCTGACCGGCCACAGGGCACACACGACGGTGCCCCGCCACCGGACGGGAGGTCCGGCGGCGGGGCACCGTCGTGTGGTGCGGCAGGTCAGCCGGCCTTCTTGGCGCCGGCCGCGATGTCCGCGTCGATCTTCTCGATGTTGTTCTTGATCTGGTTGAACTGGTTGGCGAAGGAGTTGATGGACTCCACGGCCTTCTGCAGCGACGCGGTGAGGTTGTTGTACGACTCCTTCAGCGCCGGGCTGCTCTGCTGCATGAACATGCCGTTGTCCAGCAGGCCCTCGACGGTGGTCTTGGTGCTCAGCAGCAGCGGGTTGATGTCGTTGACGGCCTGGTTCATCACGCCGGAGACGCGCTGGATCTCGTTGTAGTCGAGGTTGATGTTGCCTGCGGGCATGGTGCTGACTCCCTGGATCGGTGTGGGAATGGGTGGGGATGCGGACGAGGTCCGGGGGGCGGGGCCGTCAGTCGTCGGACTTCTTCGGCTTCCAGCCGGTGTCCCCCTTGGCGTCGTCGCTCGTCCACTCCTCCGTCTTGCCGTCGGTCACCACGGTCTTGGTGCCGCTGCCGTCCTCGTTGACCTCGATGGTGGTGGTCACCTCGTGGCCGTTGAGGTCGACGGAGGAGTGGGTGGTGCCTTTCACCGTCTGCTCTTTGCCGTCCTCGTCGGGACCGACGGTGGTGTAGGTGGTCTTCGTGTCGCGGTGACCGGTCTTCTGGTCGGTGACCGAGGTGGTGGTACCGGTGGTGGTGCTCTCCTTGCCCTCGGTGTCCTTCGTCTTGCTGGTGAAGTCGTCCGTGGTGGTCTTGTGCTCCGGCGTCTCGGTCATCGTCGAGGTGCCGGTGGTCTTGGTGACGTTGCCGTAGACGTCCGTCGACTCGGAGTCGTACGTGCCGTCGGGGTGGTAGTTCGTGGTGTCGGTCGCCTTCAGGCCGGTCTTGGTCTCCATCGTCGTGGTGACCTTCGTCGGCCTGCCGTCCGGGCCGTACTCGTACGTCGTGGTGGTCTTGTTGCCGTGCCCGTCGTCGGTGGTCCACTCGTGCGGCCGCTCACCCGGCTTCTCGGGTTCCTTCGGCAGCAGGGACGGATCGAGGTCCGGGTGTTCCTGCTTGGCTTTCGTGACCGCCTCGTGCCAGGCGTTCCACTCCTTGTTGCGGGCGTCCCACAGGTCGGAGGAGATCTGGGCGCTCTGCTTCGCCGCCTTGTTGGCCAGGTCGAAGTCCCAGTCGGCCCACTTCTTCGCCACGCCGTCATAGAGGTTCTTCAGCTTCTCCAGCTTCTCCTCGGAGCGCTTGAAGGAACCTTTCCACGTCGAGTAGTACTTGCGGATCGCCGTGACCGCCACCCGCGATCCGACCTCGTCGACCGAGTACTCCTGCTTGCTCTCACGGGCCTGTTTGACCTCGTCCTTGAGCTTGCCGGCCTTCTGCGCGACATCGTTGAGCAGCTCGTAGTCAACGGCTATGTCGGACACGGTCACACCCTTCGCGCACTCGGAGATCACTTCACGTCTCTACCGGTCAAACGCAACTCGGAGCCGATCGGTTCACCCCGGGAGCGACGAAGCGGGACGAAGTGATGTCGTTCACACGGTGAACCGATCGGCCCGAAGATACGTAAACGTAGGTGAGGTGTCCTACGGGCCCGGTGCGCCGAACGCGCCGGACGTGACACACGTGAACGATCCACCGCGGGAGAGGAACAGGCTTGGCTACGCGTCCCGGTGACTGGGGTGCCCTCGGCCTCGACGGCGACCCGACCCCGGGTGACGCCGCCGCCATCACCACCATCGCCGACGCGATGCGCGACCTCGCCACGCACGCCGGCACCATCAACCAGGGCCTCAAGGCCCTCCAGCAGACCGCCGGCGACGGTCAGCGCTTCATCGGCAAGACCGCCGACCAGCTGCGCGACATGGTCGACGACCACCTGCACAACTTCGTCGGGCACGTCGAGGAGTCGTTCCACCAGGCCGAGGCGGCGCTGCGCACGTACGCCACCGCCGTCACCAACGCGCAGGCCGACGCCGACGCGGCGCTGACCGCCATCCAGGGCCTGGCCGACGACGACCCGCAGCGGCAGACCCACATCGACCGGGCGGACGAGGCGAAGTCCGCGCTCGGCAGCGCGGCGAGCACCCTGGACAAGGCGCTGACCTCGGCCGGGTCGCTGATGGTCCAGCCGGTCAGCGACTGCGACCTGTTCTGGGAAGCCTTCGAATGGCTGACCATCATCCTCTCGGTCATCGCCATCTTCACCGGCGGTGTCCTCGCGGTCCTCGCCTGGGGCATGAACGCGGTCCTGCTGATCAAGACCATCGTCGACTTCAGCCAGGGCAAGGCCAGCGGTCTGGAACTCGGCCTCGCCTTCCTCGGCGTGCTCTTCCCCACCACCAAGGCCCTGCCGGTCGGCTCCATCATCAAGGGCCTGGGCAGCGCCCTCAAGGGCGGCTTCCAGGGCATCGCCGGCGCCGGGAAGAACATCCTCGCGGAGATCGGCCACTTCTCCTCGCTGCACGGCATCCCGAAGGTCGTGGTGGCGCCGATCGTCCTCGGCATCCACGCGGCCCCCGCCTTCAACGTCGTCAACGGCCTGAAGGGGCTGGGCAACCTCGGCAAGGGCGGCTGGGAGTCGCTGGTCAAGACCGTCGCCAAGGACTGGGCGGACGTCACCAAGGGCGTCAGCGGGGACTGGGGCAAGATCGGCGCGTACGCGAAGGCCAACTTCGAGCGGCTCGGCCGGGCGGGCATCGCCACCGTCCTGCCCCTGGACTTCACCGAGATGGGCGTCCTGGGCTTCGGCGGCGCCGCGCGGCTCGCCTTCGCCGAACGGGTGCTGGGCATCCCGCAGAACGACCTGCGGGAGCTGCTGGCCAACGCGGGACGTACGGACGCGGCGGTGCGCAACGGCACCTTCGGGATCGGCGCGCTGGCGCCGTTCCGGCCCGTCGGCGGGAGCGGCGTGCACTTCGCGCCGGGCGGCTTCGTGGACCTGTCGGCCCTGCACCTCGTCCCCGGCGGCTTCCACGGCACGTCCTTCCCCCCGGTGCACATCCCTTCCGTATCGCCCGGCGGCCTCACCAAGTTCCCGGGGGCCGTCGTCCCGAACGGCATCGGCGGTGTCTCCCTGGACGGGCTGGGGGCGTTCCGGCCGGCCGGGCTGGGCACGTTCACCATCAGCTTCCCCGGCAACCTGGTGCCGAACGGCCTGGGATCGTTCGGGCACGGCGCACTGAACCTCAACCTTCCCGGCAACCTGGGCAACTTGGGCAATGTCGGCAACCTGGGAAATCTGGGGATCAAGGGGCTGGGGCCCATCCCGCACACCGGCGTGAACGTGCCGCACGGAATCAGCACGCCGAACACGGTCAGTACGCCGAAGGGGATCGGCGCGCCGCACGGCATCACCGTGCCCACCGGCTCCTTCACGCCCACCGGCGTGCACTTCGACCAGCCCGCGCTGGTGACCACCACCCCGCACCTGCCCGGCACGACCACGCTCGACAACGGCCTGACCGTCCCGGACGTACATGGGGCCGGTGCCACCCGGCTCATCCAGCAGACCGACTTCGCGGCGGGCAACGTCCGGCTGGACAGCAACCTGCTGCTGTCCGCCGACACCGCCATCGACCTGCTCAAGGACACCCACGTGTCGTCCCCGCTCTCGCACGCGGGGACGGAGGTCACCAACGTCCGCGTCCCGGAGGTCTCGTTCGACAGCGGCTTCGTCCACGGCATCGGCGACGGCCACTCGATGGCCCGCGGCGCGATCGGGCACGGCGAGGCGCTGGAGGACATGACCTTCCCCGAGCTGACCGCGCTGGCCAACGGGGACGTGTCGGTGACCTCCTTCCACGCGGACGGCATCAGCTTCCGCATCGGCGAGGCGCCGCCGCGTACGATCACCGCGGAGCACCTGGCGAACACGGTGCCCGGCGGTCCCGTGCGGACGGACCTGACGGGTCTGCAGGACGCGGCGGCCACGCGCGTTCCGGCGGGTGCGCAGCACCTGCCCGGCACGCAGGGGCTGCCGGGCGCGCCCGGCGTTGCGGAAACGATCCGGCCGACGGGTGCCGGCGCGCACGTCGAAACCGCCGGCCTGCAAGGCGCCGTACCCCCGCCCCGTGATCTGGCCAAGGGCGTGGCCGACCTTCCGGCGACGAACAGCATCCCGGGCCCGCTGCGGGCGACGACTCCGGACGCCGTACCCCACACCAAGACGAGCGCGGCGCCCGGCGCCGGTGCCACGGCCAAGGCGGCGCCCCAGCCGGCCGTCGACGAACACGACCTGGCGATGAGCCTGCTGGACACCGGCGACCGCAAGCCGGTCCCGGCCACCGGCCACAGCGCCACCGTGGACAGCGGCCCGTCCGGTGTGTCGGCCCGCCCGGACCTGGACGGCGCGGGCGCGTCCGGCGCCGCGGACCACAGCGCCCTCGACCTGATCGCCCACCCGGGCGGCGGCCTGTCCAAGGCGGAGGACGCCGCGGCCGTACCGGTCGCCCTCAAGGCCACCGAGCACACCCCCACGCCGACGCCGACGCCCCCGCCTGCGCCGAAGACCGGGGCCGTGCCCACCCCGGAGGCCGGGGCGAAGGCGGCCGGACCCGTCACCGCACCCCCGGGCAGCCGTTTCGGCGGCTTCTCCGGTGTCGCCGCCATGAACCAGCGCCTGCGCGCCCGGGACGACCTGATCCTCGGCGGTTCGACCGGGCCCGAGGCCGGGGCGAAGCTCAACGCGTGGGCCGGGTACGAGCACGCGCTGTCGCAGCTGGGGAAGGCCGAGCGGAAGGTGGACGAACTGACCCCGCCGCCCGGCGCCGCCCCCGCCGAGCCCCCGCCCGCCCTGGCCGAGGCCCTGGACGAACTGGGCGTCAAGCGCGCCGAGGTCGCCAAGGCGGAGGTCCGCCTCGACGAACTGGGCATCGACGCGCAGCGCACCCGCAAGCAGATCAACGCCCTCACGGGTGGCATCTTCGGCGAGCACGGCCTCGGCGGCGGTCCCCTGCCGCACCCGCAGCCGCAGGCGGTACCGACCGCGGACATCGGCAAGGGCACGGCGGACATCGCGGAGCCCGGCCCCGTCCCGCACGTCGACAAGGGCAAGGGCAAGGCCGACTTCACGGACCCCGCGCCCGTCCCGCACGTCGACAAGGGCAAGGGCAAGGCCGACTTCGCCGAGCCCGAGCCCGTACCGGTCACCCCCGTCCCGGTCCGCCCGGGGCCCGAGGAACGGCTCGGCCACGGCCCCGGTTCCGGGATCGGCGGCCGTGCCCGGGCCAATGACGAGATCATCACCGGCGGTACGGCCGGGCCGCAGGCCGAACTGCGGCTCAGCGCCTGGGAGCAGTACCAGCGCGCGTCGCACGACCTGGCGCGCGCCCAGGACAAGGTGGACGGACTGGTACCCAAGACAGGGCAGCCCGGACCGTCCGAGCTGTCCGCCACGGCCCGCGGCGCACTGGACGACCTCAGCGCCCGCGAAGCCGAGATGGCGGGGGCCGAGGCCCGCCTCGACGAGTTGGGCATGGACCCGAACGCCATCCAGCGGCAGATCGACGACGCCAAGCACGCCATCGCCATCGACCGTGCTCAGCGCGGCGAGTACGTCGGCGCGCTCGGCGGCGCACCGGCTCCGCACTCCGACGTGCCGGCCCCGCATCTGGACGAGCCGCTGCCGCTCGGACAGCACGACTGGTCCCCCGACCCGCAGGCGCCGCACGCCCTGTGGCCCGAGCCGGGGACCCACGGGGCGGGCCGCACCATGGTCAACCGGCCCTTCCGCGACCTGCCGTACGCGGGCCACCACCCGCTCACGGCGGGCGACTACCTGAAATGGATGCGGGAGAGCACGGGGGAAGGCCGGCCGCTGTCCTTCGTGGTCAACACCATCGCCCCGTACAGCGAGATCGCGACCCCGGGCCGGCTCCAGGACTTCCTGAACTCGGTCACCCGCGGGCTGGACGGCTACGACGGCCGCCTCGGCGTGGTGATCGGCGTCAACGGCAAGGCCGAGGACCTCGCGGCCATCCACCGCGCGATGGACCAGGCCCTCGGCTCGGTGCACTTCGACCACCCGCTGGCGCTGGTGGCCACCACCTTCTACGGCGAGACGTTCCCCTACGGCACCGTCCGCAACCACACCATGACCAGCCCGGCGGCCCGGTCGATGGCGCACTCGATGATGCACGGCGGCGGTGCGGGCGGCCCCAGCCACCCGTACTGGGCCTTCATGGACTTCGACGTGTACGAGCACACCGTCCCCAGCGGCCGGCACATCTTCGACCACTTCGACCGGGAGCTGAACCTCGGCGCGGGCGGCGCCGTGGACGACTGGGCCAAGAAGCTCCCCGAAGACACAGGTGCCGGGGGGAAGGCGGCCGACGACCCGGCGGCGGTGGCGGACGTGCCCGACACCCCGCCGCTGCGCCCGCTGGTGATGACCGGCGGCTACCGGGTGCCCGCGAAGACCGGCGAGACGGTGATCGTCGACGGCGTCGAGGTGGACCGCTCGGCCGTGGACCTGATCCAGGCGACCAAGACCCGCGACGACACGCCCGAAGGCATGGTCTTCACCCAGCAGCTGGTGGACAAGTTCGCCTCCGTCGTCGACTCCGATATGCGCATCCGCGCCAAGATGGCCGGCTTCCACGGCCTGCTGCCGTACGGGCCCGAGCCGAACCTCTTCGTGGACGCCGCCATCACCATGCTGGACGACGTGCGGCTGGCCGAGGGCGTCTGGCGGCCGGTCCGGTTCGGCGGCGGCACCGGTGAGTACAAGGGGCTGCGGGAGCGGCTCAATTACTTCAACGCCTGGGAACTGGACCAGACCCTGCCGGACCTCCCGGGCAACACGGTCGCGCGGGAGATCGCCGCCGCCAACTCCGTGCTGCCCGACCGGGGCACCGCGTTCCTGGCCGACTTCGTCGACGGCGCCGTCCCCACCGACCTCTCGCGTCTGATGTCGGGCTACTACAAGCACGGCAAGGCCGGCGGCGTCGGCAACATGCCGCAGGAGCACCTGACCCCGAAGAACGTGGTGGAGCACGTCTTCGCCCGGGACACCTTCGACCTGGAACCGAGCCTGTCGCGCGCCAAGGACGACACGAAGTTCAAGGAGATCCGCGAGGACCTGGCCAAGGGGAAGTCGCCGGAGCAGGCCTTCAAGGACGATCCGCTCAAGCCCATCGGCATCGACGGGCGGCGGCCGGAGTTCAACGAGCACCCCCGCGCCACCGTCGAGCGGCTGGGCGCCGGGCTGGGGGCCGACCACAACACCCTCGGCCTGAACATCTCCATCCGCGTACCGGGCAAGCCGGACGGGCTCGTGGTGGGCATCGTGCCCGCGGACAAGCGGTTCATCAGCCACGCGGTGGCCACCGCCCCCGAGGAACTGGCGTACAAGCGGCTGCAGAACTACGTGATCGCCGAGGTACTGCCCCAGGGCGGCCTACCGCACGACTCGCTGCTGCGCGCCCTGCCCGAACCGCCCGTGGGCGGCTCCGGCCCGAAGGGGCCCGGGATGAAGCCGGGCACCATCCTGGACGCCCCGGCGCTGCTGACGCAGGTCCAGCGGCAGATGGGCAAGAACGGCGTCGAAAACATGATCAACGACGCCTACGCCCAGGGCATCGACGGCCGCGCGCTGGCCGTCGGCCTGCTCTCCGGGCGCCTGGGCCCGGATGTGTCGGACCTCGGGCCGATCGAGCAGATCATGCTGGACCGCTATGCCACGGCGCTCAACCGGCCCCTGGAGATCCGGGGCGCGGACGGCACCACCCACACGGTCGACATCAAGACCCGCAGGCCGGGCCGGCCGCTGTACGTGACCTGGGTCCCGGACCACGGCGGCCCGCAGCCCGGACACTGGGAGGTGGGCGACGACGTGCCCGCGCCGCCGCCCGACAAGGGCAACGGCGCTCCGGGCGGCTCCGGCACAAAGGGTCCCGGCTCCACCACCCCGCCGCCCGCGCCGGACCGGCTCGGTCACACCCCCGGCTCCGGGATCGGTGACCGTGCCGCGGTCCGGCACGACATCGTCACCGGTGGGACGAGCGGCCCGCAGGCGGAGCTGCGGCTCGGCGCGTGGGAGCGGTACGAGCGGGCGTCGTTCGACCTGGCGAAGGCCCAGGACCGGGCGGACGGGCTGGTGCCCGAGGCCGGGCAGCCGGGTCCGTCCAAGCCGTCCGCGGCGGCCCTGGAGGCGCTGGACGAACTGCGCGCCAAGCGCGCCGAGTTCGCCGATGCCGAGGCGCGGCTCGGCGAGCTGGGCATGGACCCGCACGCCATCCGGCAGCAGATCGACGACGCCAACACCGCGATCGCCGTCGACCGGGCGCAGCGCGGGGAGTACGTCGGCCCGCTCGGCGGCGCGCCGTCCCCGCGTGCCGGGGGCCCGAGCGGCTCGCACGACGTCGAGATGGCCGACGCGGCACCGGGAGCGTCGGCCCCCGGCGGCAACCACACCATGCCCGCCGGGCTGCAGTGGGACCGCGACCTCAGCCGGGGGACCGTCACCGGCGACATCCGGGTCAACACCGCCTTCCGGGACCTCCAAGGGCACAACCAGCGGCCGCTGTCCGAGACGCAGTACCTGGACAACCTGCGGCAGAGCCTGGACGAGCGGCGCCCGATCTCCTACATCGTCAACGCCGTCGTCAAGTACGACGAGTTCGGCCCCGGCCAGCTGGAGGACTTCCTGCGGGCGGTCCGCACGAACATGCCCGGCAGCTTCGACGGCCGCTTCGGCGTGGTCATCGGCGTCAACGGGCCCGCGGCGGAGATCGGCCGGATCAACGCCGCGGTGCGCCAGGTCCTGGACGACGTGCACACGGACTTCCCGCTCGCCGTGGTCGGCGTCGGCTGGAACGGCGCCGATTTCCCTTTCGGCGCCGTCCGCAACAGCGTCATGACCAGCCCGGCCAGCCGGTCGATGATCCACACCATGATGACCGGCGGCGCCGACGGCACGGGCGCGACCCATCCGTACATCGCCTTCATGGACTTCGACAACTTCGAGCACATCGTGCCCAGCGGCCGGCACATCTTCGACTTCTTCGAGAAGAGGTTCGAGATGCGGGGCGTCGAACGGGCCGGCGAGCCGTCCTCCGCCCCGCCGCTGCGCCCGCTGATGATGACCGGCGGCTACCGGGTACCCGAGCCGCCGGCCGCCGGACTGCCCGACCCGCTCCTGGTCAAGACCGACGAACACCTGGCCAAGGCCGAGGCGAAGGCCGCCGAGGAGGCCCTGGCGGCGGGCGCCGCGAACAAGCTGCCGGACGACGCCGGCCCGTCGTCCGCCGCCGACCCCGGAGGGGCCAAGGGCAAGGGGAAGGGCAAGGCCAAGGCCGTGGCGCCGCCGCGCCTGCCGGGCGAGCTGCGGGTCACGCCGGACGACCGGAAGGTCTTCGTCAACCGGATCGACGCGGACACCCTCGCCCGCGTCGGCATCGCCGGCCTCCACGACCTGCTGCCGTACGCGCCCGAGCCCAACCTCTTCGTGGACGCCTCGGCGACGCTGGTGGACACCGCGCCGGTCAAGAACTGGACGCCGCTGCGCTTCGGCCCCCGCGGCGCCGAGTTCCACCAGATGAGCCGCGCGCTCAACACCTTCAACGCCTGGGAGCTGGACACCACCCTGCCGCGGCTCACCGAGGCCGACTTCCCCCGGCTGGAGGGCGAGAGCCGGGACGACTGGCTCAAGCGGGTGGAGGACGGCATCACCGACCGCGACGCGCAGCGCGCCATCGCGGCCGGCAACCACACCCTGCCCGACCGCGGCGCGGCCTTCGTCACCGAGTACGTGAGGGCGGCCATCCCCACCGACCTGTCCCGGATCATGGCCAAGTTCTTCGGCAAAGAGAAGAAGCTGCTCCAGGACCACGCCGGACTGTCACAGCTGGAGCGCCTGGTCGAGAACAAGGACGCCAAGTCCGGGCTGGAACTGGCGGATGTCCGCGACCACCGCTTCAAGCTGTCCCCGCAGGCGGCGGACGACATCAATCCGTTCCGGCCCGTCCTGGGGCCGGACCAGGAAACGCCCCGCGAGGTGGCCGCGCGGCTGAGCGACGCGATGGGCTCGGACGCCAACCCGCTCGGACCCCAGGTCTCCGCCCCGCTGCCCAGCGAGCCGACGGTACGGGCCGGCATCAACCCGCAGGACATCCGGTTCATCACCCACGCCTACGCCCACAACTCCCAGGCGTCGCGGTTCCTGAACCACCTCGACCACGCCATCGTGTACCCCTCGCACCAGCCGCCGCCCACCTCGGTCTTCCACGCCTTCGAGCACGCGCCCGGCCGGCTGGGCCTGCCCTCACCGCAGGAGTTGCTGCGCGGCGTGCGCGACCAGCTGGAATTCCGCGGCAACACCAGGACCCGGATCGACGCCGCGATCAACGAGGCGATCGCGCGCGGGACCACCGGGCAGGAGCTGTACATCGCCCTGACCACCGGCCGGCTGCGCACCGCCAACTTCCTTCCCGACGGCCTCGCGGGACCCGTCGGCGGGCCCGCCCGGCACACCGCCGAGGACCTCGCCCTCCAGCGCTTCACCAACGCCCTCGGCCGCGAGCTGCACATCACCTTCGCCGACGGCAGCATGGCCACCTTCGCTCCCGACAACCTCCCGAAGAGGGTCAAGCGGCTGCCGCCCCCGGTGGAGATCGTCTGGACGGCCAGCCCGGACACCACCCGCTACCCGGACGGCGGATACTGGAGCATCGCCGACCCGGACGGGGCCCCGGCCGCCGGTGGCAAGCGCGGCCACGACAGCGCGGACGGACCGGGCGGCGACACCGGCCACCACAAGCGCCCGCGCAAGGGCAAGGGCCGGGCCGCCCCGCCCGCAGACCAGGACACGCCCATGGGAGACGCCCGATGACCACCGACCAGACGGCCGCGGGCGCCACGGTCCACCACGTGGCCCCCGGCCGGCCGGGGGCCCACGCCACCCTCGCCGCGGCGCTGCACGCGGCCGCGCCCGGTGACGAGATACGCGTCGCCGCGGGCGCGTACGAGGAGTCGCTGCGCGTCGACCGGGACGTGACCCTGCGGGCCGTGGACGGCGGCACCGTCACCCTCGCCGCCCCCGAGGGCGGCGCGCCCGCGCTCGAAGTCCTGCCCGGCGCCCGGCTGACGCTGGACGGGCTGACCGTACGGGGCGGCGCGGCCGACCGGCCCGCCGTCCTGCTGACCGGCGGCGTCACCCACTGGCACGGCGGCGGCACCGACCGCGGACGCCTCGAAGTGCTGCGCGACGCCGCGCTCACCATGACCGGCGCCCGCCTGACGGGCGCGGCCCTGGCCGGCGCGCTGGTCCGCACCACCGGCGCGGTCCGGCTGACGGACTGCGCCCTGGAAGGGGCCCAGGGCACCGGCGTCGTGGTCGGCGGCGACTCCCGGCTGGAGATGACCGGCAGCCGGATCAGGGGCGCCACCGGTTCGGGCGTGCGGGTCCGCGAGGACGCGCACATCGTGCTGCGCGACTGCCTGATCGACGGCGCCGGCCGCAGCGGGCTGCTGTTCGAGGACCGGGCGGCGGCCCTGCTCGTGGACTGCCGGGTACGGGACTGCGGCGGCGAGGCCGTACGGGTGCTGGACTCCTCGCCGGTGCCGCGGGACGGCGACCCGTACGAGGCGGCGGACACCGCGGCGCCCGCGGAGGCCCGCGGCGGACTGCTGCTGTACGGCTGCGAACTGGCCGGCGCGGGCGCCGACGCGCTGCACGTCGCCGGGTCCGGCGACGCCGTGCTGGCCGGCTGCGTCCTGCGGGACGGCGGCGGCTCCGGCGCCACGGCGGGGGAGCGGGCCCGGGTACGGCTGGCCGACACCCGGATCGTACGGACCACCGCGGCGGCCCTGACGGCCCACGGCACCGCCCGGCTGGAGGCGCGCGGCACGACCGTACGCGGCTCGGCCGCCAACGGCCTGCTGGCCACCGGCTCCGCCACCGTCCGGCTCACCGACGGCGAGGTGACCGACTGCCGGTTCAGCGCCGTGCACGCCGGGGGCACCGCCGAGGTGACGCTGACCCGGATGCGCGCCGGCCGCACCCCCGAACACGGGCTGCACGCCGTCGCCGACAGCCGGCTCACCCTGTCCGAGGTGCACCTGACCGACTGCGGCATGTCCGGCCTCGACCTGTCCGGCACGGCGGGCGCCGAGGCCGCCGAACTGTCCGCCGTCCGCTGCCGCAACGGCGTCGTCGCCGGCTCCGGCGGCCCGGTCCGGCTGACCGGGTGCACGGTCACCGACGCCCGACGCGCCGGGTTCAGCTTCGGCCCCGGCGGCGAGGCGGAACTGACCGGCGGCCGGGTGCTGCGCGCGGGCACCGCCGGGCTGGTCGTCCAGGACGGCGCCACCGTGCGGGCCCGGGACGTGGAGATCACCGAGGCGGCCGGGTCCGGGATGGTGGTCGCGGCCGGCGCCGCCCCGCACGCGAGCCGGATCCGTGTCGTCCGGCCCGGCAAGAACGGGCTGATCGTGGACGCCAAGGGCACCGGTGTCTTCGAGGACTGCGAGATCACCGGGCCCGGCTACCCCGCCGTCCACCTGGGTGACGCGGCCACCCCCGTACTGACCCGCATCCGCGTCCAGGACGCCGACGCCGACCTGAGCACCGGGGACGGCGCCGAGCCGGAGGTGCGCGACTGCGTCTCCTGGCAGGTTAAGGACGCCCGGTGGCCCGCGCCGCTCGCACCCGTACCGGCCACCGCGGCCGGCACCGCCGGCGCCACCGGCACGGCGGCGGCCGGCGGCGCCCCGGCCGGAGACACCGCCACGACGGAGCCGGCCACCGAGGAGGACCTGGACGAACTGCTCGGCGAACTGCACCAGTTGATCGGCCTGGAGCGGGTCAAGCAGGACGTGGCCTCGCTCGTGAAGCTGATGCGGATGGTGCAGCGCCGGGAGGCGGCCGGGCTCGCGGCGCCGCCGCTCAGCCGCCACCTGGTCTTCGCGGGCAACCCCGGCACCGGCAAGACCACGGTGGCCCGGCTCTACGGGCGCATCCTGGCCGCCGTCGGCCTGCTGGAGCGCGGCCATCTCGTGGAGGCCGACCGCTCCGCGCTCGTCGGCGAGTACGTCGGCCACACCGGGCCCAAGACCCAGCGGGTCTTCCAGGAGGCGATGGGCGGCGTGCTGTTCATCGACGAGGCGTACTCCCTGGCGCCCGCGCACGGTTCGGGCGGCAACGACTTCGCGCAGGAGGCCATCGCCACCCTCGTGAAGCTGATGGAGGACCACCGCGACGCCGTGGTGGTCATCGTGGCCGGCTACCCGGCGGAGATGGAGCACTTCATCGACTCCAACCCCGGCCTCGCCTCCCGCTTCAACCGCACGCTGCTGTTCGAGGACTACGGCACCGAGGACCTGGTGCGCATCGTGGAACAGCACGCGGCGGTCCACCAGTACGAACTGACCGACGCGGCGCGCGCCACGCTCGCCGGCTACTTCGACCACGTCCCCCGGGACGGCCGGTTCGGCAACGGGCGCTCGGCCCGGCAGACGTTCCAGGCGATGACCGAACGGCAGGCGTACCGCGTCGCGGAGAACGACTCCCCGTCCGAGGCGGACCTGCGGACGCTGTCCGAACTGGACGTACCGGAACTGGACCTGCCGGCGACGGATGCGTCCGGCCCGGGCGGGCCGCAACCGCTCCCGTCCGGCCCCGGCGGGCCCGTCCGCCCGGCCTGACCCGCCTCCCCCGACCACTTCCAGGAGGAACCCCCGTTGTCACAGCCGAACAAGAACACCGGTCCGGACGGCCCGTCCCGGTCCGGTTTCGCGGAGACCTTCGCCAAGGGGGCGCGGACGCCGCTGCGCGGCCTGGCGCCCGGCCGGCGGGTGTGGAAGACCGCGGTCGGCCTGCCCGTGCTGGCCGGGGTCGGCATCGGTGCGGTGGCGCTGGCCACCCTCGGTGCCTCCCAGGTGCGCTTCGGTGACGGCCAGGAGCAGGCCGTCGCCGCCGCGAAGCAGCCGCAGCCGACCAAGACGGGCTCTCCCGCGCCGGCCGTCAAGCCCAGCAAGTCCGGGGCACCGGCATCCCCCACGCCCGGTGCCCCGGCCGCACCGGGTGGCGGGGCGGGCGCGCCCGCCGGCACCCCCAAGGCGCCGGAGAAGAAGAACAGCCCGGAGCCCGAGGCGAAGAAGCCCGACGGTCCGCCGCGTGCCGCCGGCGCCAACGCCAAGGTGACCTACACGGGCCTGGCGGGCCCCGGCTGCCCGACCCCGCCCGGCGGCGGCTACCAGGAGCAGGGCGCCTACAACGACGGGGGCAAGGGCTGGTACGGGCTCACCGGCGGCAGCACCCGCGAGGGCGGCTGCAGCGGCCAGTTCACGTCCGTGCCGATGTCCGGCGACGCGAACAAGGACGCCAAGGGCCGCGTGATGTGGTGGTTCGCGCCGGGCCCGGAGTCCCGCTCCTGCCAGATCTCGGTCTACGTGCCCCAGGGCCCCAGCGATCCCGACGTGGACGGCCAGCCGACCACGTACCACGTGCTGACCGACGCCTTCAACCGGGACTCGAAGTACGGCAGCTTCACCGTGGACCAGGTCGGTCACCGCGGCAGCTGGCAGCCGGGCGGCACCTTCGAGGTCCGCCAGGGCAAGATCGCCGTGAAGCTGCTGGACCGCGGCATCGACCACGGGCCGGGCCGCGAGCGCGCCCACCACGCGGCGGCGCCCATCAAGGTCACCTGCCACGGCTGAGCACCGCCGCGGCCCTTACGTGTCGCAGTCCAGTTCCGTACGGCACAGCGCGCAGCGGGCCCGCAGCCGGCCCCGCACCGGCACGCGGATGCGCTGGTGGCAGGTCGGGCAGGGGAACGACACCCGCAGCGGGGCGCGCCCCTCGAAGGCGTAATCGCCGGCCGGCGCCGGACCACCGGGCCGGCCGGCGCGCCGCGGGTCCTGGGCCGCGCGCCGGTCCCTGGCGTACCGGCGGCGGTCTGACCAGCCGGCCGCGGCCAGCGGCGGCTGCCGCCCGTCCCGGCGGGCCAGCGCCAGCCCCTTCGTGTAGGCGTCGTACGCCTGCGGGCTGGTGAACCACGGCGCCGGGTCCTCGCCGAAGAACAGCGCGCGCTTGGCGAGGACGTAACCGAACTCCTCCGGCGTCAGATAGCCCAGCTTCTGGGAGAACGGGCCGTGTTCGCGGTAGGCGTCCAGCAGCAGCCAGCCCGCGCCCAGATAGGCGGTGGCGGTGTCGGTGAGGATCTCGTTGGCGCGGGTGCCGGGGAAGGACAGGTCGAGGCGGTGCAGGTAGACGTGCATCACCTCGTGGGCGAGCGCGGCGCCGATGTCCCGCCGGTGGGTCTTGAAGCGCGCGTTCAGCTCGACGAAGTACTCGGGGCCCGCGGCCAGTTCGACATTGGCCGCCAGGTTCATGTCGCGGAAGGCGACGATCACCCGTGCGTCCGGCAGCCGCAGGTGCTGCACCATGGCCCGGGCCACCCGCTGCGCGCCCGCGTACAGCTCCTCCTCGTCGTCGAAGGCGACTTCGGCGGGCAGCACGCTGGTGTCGAAGGTGCGCACGGTGTCGTGGGAGAGGCGCTTGTAGAGCGCGGTGACGGCCGCGCGCACCGTGTCCAGGTGCGGATAGCCGTGCTCGATCTCGCCGCCGGAACCGCCCGGACTCCCCGTCGCCGCCACCCGTCCACTGTACGGCTCGCCGGGAACGCCCGGTATGGGGTGTACGCGCCGTGGGTAGAACAGGAGTTGGCCGGATGTACACCCTTGCCACTGTGATCGCCGACTCCACATAATCCAAGGGCGCTTTGCGGGCTCACCCCACTGGGTCCGGACGCCTTGTGGCGTGCTGCCGACTTCCGCGCACGGGCTTTCGGCGGTTCCTTCCGGTTCTCGCGCTTGGCATGGGCCTGACATTGCGTGCAAACCCCCCACGAGAGGAAGCCCGTTGCAGAGCTACCTGAAGCACCTCCGCAGAGCCACCGCGGCCGGCGCCGTCGCCCTCGCCGCCGTCAGCCTCCAGCCCGCGGCCGCCACCGCCGCCACCCCCACGCCCGAGCCCGGCTCCGTCCAGACCAAGATCGTCGGTGGCACCAAGGCGGACCAGGGCGAATTCCCCTTCATGGTCCGGCTGTCGATGGGCTGCGGCGGCGCCCTGTACGCGAAGGACATCGTGCTGACCGCCGCCCACTGCGTGGACGGCAGCGGCCCCAACACCTCCATCACCGCCACCGCCGGCGTGGTCGACCTCCAGGACTCCAAGGCCGTCAGCGTGAAGTCCACCGAGGTCCTCCAGGCCCCCGGCTACAACGGCAAGGGCAAGGACTGGGCGCTGATCAAGCTCGCCAAGCCCATCGACCTGCCGACGCTGAAGATAGCGGAGAACGACAAGCTCACCAGCGGCGAGTTCGACATAGCCGGCTGGGGCGCCGACAAGGAAGGCGGCCAGCAGCAGCGCTACCTGCTCAAGGCCAAGGTGCCCTTCGTCGACGACGCCACCTGCAAGAAGGCCTACGGCGACCAGCTCACCCCCGGCGAGGAGATCTGCGCCGGCAAGCTGGACACCGGCGGCATCGACACCTGCCAGGGCGACTCCGGCGGCCCGCTGTTCCGCAAGGACGAGGCCGGCCAGTGGCTCCAGGTCGGCATCGTCAGCTGGGGCGAGGGCTGCGCCCGGCCCGGCAAGCCCGGCGTCTACACCGAGGTGAGCACCTTCGCCGCGGACATCAAGAAGGCGGCCGACGGCCTGGCCGGCTGACCCGCCCGCAGCAGCGCACCCGCCGCGCCCCGGACGCCGTACGGCACCGGGGCGCGGTCGCGCGGCAGGGACCTCCGCCGGGCGGACGGCGCGGTACCGGGACCTTCGTCCCGGACCGCCGGGACCCCGCTCCTCCTTTCGGCCGGGTGCGCGGTGCCACGGATGACCGTCCGGCCGATGCCCGCCCGTCCGGCCCCTTCCTAGCGTGGGTCCCGTGACCACCGAACCCCGCCGCGCGCCGCGGTCCCCGGCACCCGGCGCCGAGCGCCCCGGCGACCACCGGGCGACCGTCCTCGCCGCCCTGCTCCTCGCCGCCTCCGCCGCGGCCGTCACCTGGCTCCTCCTCGGCGGCCGTGGCCACCCCCTCCAGGCCGTTCCCACCCCGGCCGGCGTCCACCTCACGAGCGACCGGACGACCACCCCCGTCCGTGCCGCGGGCGGCTGCGGCCCCGGGACCCGCGGGTGCGCCGACGGCTGGCGCCCGGCGCTGCCCCCGCGCTGCTGCTGCGGGCCGTGTCACCCCGCCGTCCGCCGGTGACCGGTCCCGGGGCCGCCCAGCGGTTGCGGGGCGCGATCACCGCAGGTCAGATGGAGAGCGGCGGGCGCCCGTGCCCGCTGCCGGACACGGCGCGCGAACAGGGCGAAGGACACATGGCGATCAGCGTGGTCATCGCGGACGACCAGGAGATGGTCCGGATGGGCTTCCGGATGATCCTGGAGAGCCGGCCGGACATCAAGGTCCTCGCCGACGTCGTGGACGGCGCGGCGGCCCTGTCCGCGGTGGAGCGGCTGCGCCCCGACGTACTGCTGCTCGACATCCGCATGCCCAAGGTGGACGGCCTGGAGGTCACCCGCAGGCTCGCCGAGCGCTCCGCCGCCCACCCCGAGTACGAGGGCAGGCCGCGCATCGTCATCGTCACCACCTTCGACCTCGACGCCTACGTGTATGCCGCGCTGCACGGCGGCGCCTCCGGCTTCCTGCTGAAGGACGCCAGCCCCGCCATGCTCGTGGAGGCGGTGCGCGCCGCAGCCGCCGGCGACGCACTGATCTCGCCCGCCATCACCGTACGGCTGCTGCGCGAACTGGCCCCCGCGACGGCCGGCGGCGGCACCCGCACCCCCACCGAACCGCTGACCGACCGCGAACAGGACGTCGTACGGGCCCTGGCCCGCGGCCGGACCAATGCCGAGATCGCCGCCGAACTCTACGTCTCGCTGTCCACCGTCAAGACCCACCTCGCCAACATCCAGGCCAAACTGGACGCCCGCAACCGGGTCGAGATCGCCGCCTGGGCGTGGGAGAGCGGGCTGGTCGCGAGCGGCCCCGCCGGCGGCCCGGCCGGGCCGTGAGCCCGATGTCCGGGTGGGCGCGCGCCCACCCGCGCAAGGCCGTCGCCGCGAAGACCGCCCTGGCCGCGGTGCTGCTCTTCCTCGTCGGCTTCGAGACCGTCGCACTCGCCCGCCAGCCCACCCGCCCGCACGCGACCGTCGTCGCCGCCGCCGTGGTCGTCTGCCTGTGCGCCGTACCCAACGCGCGCACCCCGCTGCGCGTCCGCGCCTGGGCCGCCGCCTGCGTCTCCCTCGCCGCCTCGGTGGTCCTGATCGCCGGACAGCACGCCCTCGTGGTGTGGGGCCTCGGCGAAGGCATCGCCCTGCTGGTGCTGCTCACCGGCGTGGTGCACCGCGCCCCCGGCCGCACCGCCGCGGTCCTCGGGCCCATGCTGGGCCTGGCCTGCGTCCTCGCCCCGATGCGCGACATCCGGCTGGGCCTGTGGACCGTCGTCTACGGCGTGCTCACCGTCGTCGTCAGCGCCTACTCCATGATCCTGCGCTGGCAGGACGCCCAGCGGATGCGGGACCTGGCCGCCGTACGCACCGCCGAACGCCTGGAACTCGCCCGTGAGCTGCACGACGTGGTGGCCCACCACGTCACCGGCATCGTCGTCCAGGCCCGCGCCGCCCGCTTCACCTCGCTCAGCGGCCCGCAGGCGGGCGCCGCCTTCGAACGGATCGAGACCTCCGGCGGCGAGGCGCTGAGCGCGATGCGCCGCCTGGTCCACGTCCTGCGGGAGGGCGCCGCGCGCAACCGGCCGCTCGCCGGGCTGGCCGAAGTCCGCACCCTCACCGACGCCTTCGCCCGCACCGGCCCGCCCGTCGCCCTGCACATCGACAAGGGCCTCGACGAGACGGTCCCCGCCGAGGTCGCCGCCGCCGTCTACCGCATCGTCCGCGAAGCCCTCACCAACGTCCGCAAGCACGCCGCGGACGCCACCGCCGTCCGCATCGGCGTCCGTGCCGTACCGTCCGGCCTCGAACTGCGCGTCGCCGACGACGGCAAGCACCCCGCCCACCTCTCCGAACAGGCCCGCGGCGGCAGCTTCGGCCTGGCCGGGCTGACCGAACGGGCCGAGGCGATGGGCGGCCGGCTGACGGCGGGGCCCGCGCCCGAGGGCGGCTGGGAGGTACGGGCCGTCCTGCCGCTGGGGGCGGGGGACGACGACACGCGCGGGGCCGCGGGCCCGCCCGGCTCCGGCTCCGGCCCGGCATGATCCCCGCGCCGGCGCTCTGCTCCCGCTGGACGCCGGTCAGGACCGCGGTGGCGGTGACGGCGGGGTGTTCACGGGCGGTAGACCGTGCCGGGCTGCGGGCGGGCCGGCGCCATCAGCTGCGGGACCGTGACGAAGGTGTAGCCCCGGTGGCGGAGTTCGGTGATGATGCCGGGCACGGCGGGGATGGTGCCCGCGTACCGCTCGTGCAGCAGGATGATCCCGTCGCGCTCGGTCTGGCCGAGGACCCGCTTCTTGATCAAAGCGGTGTCCGTGGTCCGGTAGTCCTTGGCGGTGACGCTCCACAGGATCTGCGACAGGCCCAGTTTCTCCAGGACCCCGGACACGCGGTCGTCGGTGGCACCGCCCGGCGGGCGCATCAGGGTGGGGGAGTGGCCCGTTATCTTCCTGACGTCCTCCTGGACCGGGGCGATCTCGTCGCGGATCTGGTCGGGGGTGAGCTCGGTGAGGTCTTCGTGCGACCAGGTGTGGTTGGCTATCTCGTGGCCCTCGTCGGCCATCCGGCGCACGGTGTCCGGGTAGGTATCGGTATGGCCCTTCCCCTGGAGGAAGAAGGTGGCCGGCACCTTTTCCCGCTTCAGGATGTCCAGCAGTTTCGGGGTCGGCTCGCTGGGACCGCCGTCGAAGGTGAGCGCAACGCACTTGGCGATGCGGCAGTCGACCGGCCGGCTGTGGCCGGCATCCTGCTTCGCCCCTTCCCGGGCTTCCGCGGGGGAGACGACACCGGTCAAGGTGCTACAGCCGGCAAGGATCATGACGGCGATGGCGGCGAGCAGGGGCGCGCCCGCCCTTCTGGCGAATCGGACAGCGGTGGAATTCCCGGAACAGAACATGGCGGCAACGGTAAAGAACGGAAAGCCGCTGCGACTTCGTCGGAAAGTCGGTAATGAGCGGGTGGCGAAAGGACGAGCCGCGGCAGCGGAATGTACTTCGGTAGGGGAATTCCCCTTGGTGGTGCAAAGCGGTTCGTCGAGCGATAGGCGTCGGTGGTGGGCACCGGGCAGTGGGACGTGACCTCACGGGCGTTGTGTACGGCCGAGCGCGGTGCGGCGCAGCCGGCGCACCGCTCCACGGGCGAGCAGCGCACCGGTGGCCCGGTACAGCGCCGCCGGGCCCAGCACCGGATCGCTTCTGCGGGGCCCCGGCACGCCTGCTGAGGCACGAGCGTCGTGGCGGGCGCGCAAGGCGGTGAGCAGGCCGTCGTAACGGCCGGCGGCTCTCATGGGAGCGAACGCCCGGGCGACGCGTTCGCGGGCGGCTGCTCCCATACGGGTACGCAGCTGCGCGTCGTCCATGAGTCGCAGCAGGGCGGCGCTGTAGGCGCGGACGTCGTCGCGCGGGACCAGCAGGCCGTCGATGCCGTCGCGCAGGATCTCGCGCGGGCCGTGCGGGCAGTCCGTGCTGATCACCGGCAGGCCGCAGCGCATCGCCTCCACGATGGTCATGCCGAAGGACTCCTGCGCCGAGGTGACCGCCGCTATGGAGCCCTTGGCCCACTCCGGGTCCAGCGGGGTCACGGGCCCCATGAGGCGCACCCGGCCGCGCAGGCCGCGGCGTTCGATGTCGGCGGCCAGCCGGCCCTCCTCCGGGCCCTCGCCGTAGATGCGCAGGGACCAGTCGGGGCGCTGGGCGCTGACCCGGGCGAAGGCGTCGATGAGCATGTCGTAGCGCTTGACCCGGGTCAGCCGGCCGGCCGCCACGACGACCTTGGCGGCGCCGTCGGCCGGCGGTGCCGTGGTGGTGGGCACGCTGTTGGGGATGGCTTCGACCATGGCGTGCGGGAGGCGCAGACCGGTGCGGTGGGCCCGGGCGTCGGCCCGGGTCATCGTCACCAGCGCGTCGAGGTGCGGATACCAGAGCCGCAGCTGGCGGCGGAGCCGGTGCGGGTGACTGTCATGCGTGAGGTGCTCCTGGCCGATGCGCAGGACTCCCGGCGGCCCGAAGCGGGCGAGCAGCACATTGAGCCCGGTACGGGCGCTGATCACGGCGTCCGCGTCGGTCCGGGCCAGCCAGTCGATGATCCGCTGCTCGGCCAGCCGGTGGTACTGGCCGGCGCGGCTCTCGCCCGCGGGGAAATGGATGCCGGGCTGCCGGGCGCGTGGATCCGCCATGTCCGCCGCGGACCCGCGACGGTCCACCAGGGCGGTCAGGGGCACGCCCGGCGGCGGCTCCAGCAGCGGCTGCGCCCGGTGCCGGAAGACGGACACCAGGCGCACGTCGTGCAGCTCGGCGAGCGACCCGGCCAGATTGAAGGTCGTACGGGTCGTGCCACCGATGGCATAGGCGTTGTGCAGCAAGAACGCGATGCGCATGACGACGCAATCTCCTGTTTTCTCCGTGGTCGGGCGTTCCGGTGAACGGAAAACGAACGCTTCCGGGGCCGGGGGAAATCGAGCGGCGACAGGAGTCCCGGCACAGCTCACCGAGGAACGCTAAAGCGGAGAAAACGCCGGCGCATCGGCACAAGGTCGGCAAGACCGATGACGAAAGGATGAGTCAAGACAGCGGCCCATACTTAGGTATAGGAATAGCCGCGCAAGCAAACCCGCCGCCGTCTTGAGCGGATGCCGGGCCGGGCAAAGACGTATGCTTTGCTGCTGTGAGCTGGAAAGAAATGGACCCCGCCCGGCGCGCCCGAATCATCGACGCACTGGCCGTCATCGGGGCCGCCGCCCTTTCGGTGGCCGCGGGCTACGCGAATTCCGCGGTCGCGGGCGACCCGAAGGGCGTATGGCTGCACCCGGGGCTCACGTCGTTCGTGCCCCTGTCGGTGGACCACGTCCTTCCGCCGCCGCTCAAGGGCCACGCGGATCTGCTGGTTCCGCTGGTGGGCAGCGTGCTGTTGTGGTGGCGCCGCCGGTGGCCGGTGCCCATCGCCGTGGTGCTGATGTTCCTGTCGATCAGCTGGCCGCTGCTTCCCGCGGCCCTCGTCGCCCTGTTCACCGTCGCCGCCACCCGTTCCTCCCGGACCACCATCGGCGTCACGGCGTTCTCCCTGCTGCCCTTCGCGCTGTACTTCGCCCTGCACCCCTACCTCACCGACGTGAAGCTCTCCATCACGGCGCGCACGGGAGGCGCGCTGGTGGCCGTGCTGGTGGGCGCGGCCGTCGGCTGGGGCCTGTTCCTGCGCGTCCTGCACGAGAGCACCGAGCACGCCCGTACGGAGGCCGTCCTGCGCGCCGACCAGGTCCGCCAGCGCGAACGCGAATCGCTGGCACGCGAAATGCACGACGTGCTCGCGCACCGCCTGTCCCTGCTGAGCGTGCACGCCGGCGCTCTGGAGGTGAACCCCGGCGCGCCCGCCGAGCAGGTCGAGCAGGCTGCGGCCGTCATCCGCTCCAGCGCCCACCAGGCACTGGACGACCTTCAGGAGGTCCTCGGCGTGCTGCGCGCCCCCCTGACCGACGGCACCCGCTCCGAACCGCCCCAGCCGGTGCTCGCCGACCTGGCCCACCTGGTGCAGGAGTCACGTACCGCCGGAATGCGGATCGACCTGGACGAGTCCGTCCCGGACAAGGAGGCGGTCCCCGAGGCGACCGGGCGGACCGCCTACCGGATCGTGCAGGAAGCCCTGACCAACGCCCGCAAACACGCACCCGGCCAGCCCGTGACCATCACGGTGCACGGAACAGCGGGCAGGGGACTGGACCTGGAGGTGAGCAACCCGGTGCCCGAGGACGCCCGGCCCCGCGTACCCGGAAGCGAACTGGGACTCATCGGCCTTCAGGAGCGCGCGGCCCTGGTCGGCGGCGCCCTCACCTACGGCCTGCACGACAGCACCCACCGGATTCAGGCACGGCTGCCGTGGCCCGCGTGATCCGCGTACTGCTCGTCGACGACGACGCCCTCGTCCGCGCGGGGCTGCGCATGATGCTCGCCTCCGCCGCCGACATCGAGGTCGTCGCCGAGGCCGCCGACGGCAGCGAGGTCGAGGCGCTGGCGGACCGGCACGCTCCCGACCTCGTCCTCATGGACATCCGGATGCCCACCGTCGACGGCCTGGACGCCACCCGCCGCCTGCGGGCCCGGCCCGGCGCCCCCGAGGTCGTGGTGCTGACCACCTTCACCACCGACGGGTACGTCCTGCGGGCCCTCCAGGCGGGAGCCGCCGGCTTCCTCCTCAAGCACACCCACCCCGACCGGATCATCGACGCCGTCCGCCGGGCCGCGGCCGGCGAGCCGGTCATGTCACCCGAAGCCCTCCGCCACCTGATCGGCACGGTCACGGCCGGCCCTCCTGAGTCCTCCGCTCCGGCCCAGGCGCCCGCCCCCGCGGCCACACCGGCACCGGGCCCGGACGCCGAGGCCCGGCAGCTGCTCGACCTCCTCGGGGACCGTGAGCTGGAGGTCGCCGTCGCCATCGGCCAAGGCAAGACCAACGCCCAGATCTCGTCCGAGCTCCACATGAGCGTTCCCACCGTCAAGTCCCACGTCTCGCACATCCTGGCCAAACTCGACCTGAACAACCGCGTACAGATCGCCCTGCTGGTCTACCGCTCCGGCAGAGCCTGAGACCGTACGCCTGCCGCTGGGACCGCCATGGGGCCGGTCATCGCCCGCGTGGCACCGGTCATGGCTCCGGGCCGGGGACCGAGCGACGGGCCGTCGTGCCGGCGATTCCCAGGAGCCCTTAGTCCAACACCCGCCGCGTCTTTGTCCATGGTGCCGCCCGCCGCGCACCGAGCACCCTGTCCCGCGACGGACAGTGCCGGGGCGAGGAACGGAGAGCGCACGTGAACGGACGGACAGGCGCGGCGGCACCCACCGGTGCGGGAGAACCGGCCAACGCGGGAGAACCGGCGGACCCGGAGCACGGGCCCAGCCGCAGGAAGGTCGTCGGCACCGCGCTCGCCGGAATCGCCACCGCGCTCCCGCTCGGCGCCGGCAGCGCGCACGCCGACGGGCCGCGCACCGCGCCGGGAGAAGCCGTGCTGCGCTCCGACGCGCTGGAGGTCCGCGTCGACACCGCCTTCCCCCGCATCGTCTCCTACACCGACCGCGGCACCGGAGCCGTCCTGTACGGCCAGTCCGAGCCGGTCATTCAGATCCTCGTGGACGGCACCGCCCGCACTCCACGGGTCACCTCCCGCCCGGCCGCCGGCCGCATCCGCTACACCCTCGCCCTCGACGGCGGCATCGAGATCGACGCCGAGATCACCGTCCGCGGATGGCGCGTCGACTGGCGCGTCACCAGGATCGCCGACACCCCGGCCCTGCGCGTGGGCACCCTCCAGATCCCCGGGCTCGCCCTGCTCAGCGTCCGCAGCGACCAGCCGGACGCCGCCCTCCTCGCCGCCCGTATCGACCTGGACAAGGCCAGGAGCGGCGACACCCTGATCCGGATCACCCCCGCCACCCCCGTGGACGCCGCGCCCGTCGGCTGTGCGTACGCGGTCGTCGCCACCGGCCGGCTCGCCGCCGCCATCGAGACCAACACCGTGTACGACACGCCCACCAAGGCCACCACCTGGGAGAACGGGCGGCTGTGGCGGCAGACCGGTACCAGCGGCGGGCACCGCTCGGCCCGCCTCGGCTGCGGCCAGTGGACCCACCGCGCCGCCACCGCGCCCGTGGACGACACCGAGCCGCTGCCGTACGCCACCGTCATCCTCACCCGCGACCGCAACGGCGACGGCACCGCCGACTGGCAGGACGCCGCCATCGCGCTGCGCGACATCATGGTCAGCCCGCTCGGCGCGGACACCCAGCACCTGCGCGTCGTCGCCCACATCCCCTTCAACTTCGCCAGCCAGGCCACCAACCCCTTCCTGGCCACCCTCGACAACGTCAAACGGATCGCGCTGGCCACCGACGGGCTGCGGCAGTTCACGCTCCTGAAGGGCTACCAGTCCGAGGGCCACGACTCCGCCCACCCCGACTACGGCGGCAACCACAACACCCGCGCCGGCGGGCTCGCCGACCTCAACACCCTGCTGCGCGCCGGGAAGAAGTGGCACAGCGACTTCGCCGTGCACGTCAACACCACCGAGTCCTACCCCGTCGCGCACGCCTTCTCCGAAACGCTCGTCGACAAGAACGACGAGCAGTGGGACTGGCTCGACCAGTCCTACCGGATCGACCCCCGCCGCGACCTCGTCTCCGGCGACATCGTCCGGCGCTTCCGGCAGCTGCGCACGGAGACCGACCCGGCCCTGAACACCCTCTACATCGACGTGTTCCGCGAATCCGGCTGGCACTCCGACCGCCTCCAGCGCCATCTGCGCGAACAGGGCTGGCAGGTGACCACCGAATGGGGCCACGGCCTGGAACGCTCCGCCCTGTGGGCGCACTGGGCCAACGAGACCGACTACGGCGGCGACGGCTCCCGCGGCATCAACTCCCGGCTCATCCGCTTCGTGCGCAACCACCAGAAGGACGTGTTCGCGAACAAGTGGCCGACGCTGCTGGGCGGCGCCCGGATGGGCAACTTCGAGGGCTGGGTCGGCAAGACCGACTGGCACGCCTTCTACCGGATCATCTGGGTGGACGCGCTGCCCGCCAAATACCTCCAGGCGTACCCGATCCGCACCTGGCGCGACCACGAGATCACGTTCGAAGGGCCGACCGCCACCGCCGTCACGGACACCGGCGGCACCCGCCGGATCACCACCGACGGACGGCTCGTGTACGACGGCGGCAGCTACCTGCTGCCCTGGGAACCCCGCCGGGCCACCGACCCCGAGAAGCTCTACCACTACAACCCGGCGGGCGGCACGACCACCTGGACGCTGCCGCGCGGCTGGTCCGGGAGCCGGAGCGTGTACGCGTACCGGCTCACCGACCAGGGCCGGAGCGAGGTGCGGCAGCTGCCCGTACACGGCGGGAAGATCACCGTCACCGCCGCGGCCGGGCAGCCGTATGTGCTCTACCGACGGCCCGCGCCGGCGCAGGGCGGGCCCGGCTGGGGACCGCACAGCGGCCGGGGCGGGCGCCGGGGGCCGGGCTGGGGCGAGGGCACGCCGCTCGCCGACCCCGGCTTCCACTCCGGCACCCTCGACGCCTGGCAGGTCAGCGGGCCCGCCACGGTCGAGCCGAGCCCGCTGGGCGACTACGAACTCGTCATCGGCGCGGGCGGCGCGGCGGCCGTCGCCCAGCGGCTCACCCGCCTCGCGCCCGGCACCTACGCGGCCTCCGTGCAGGTGGAGGTGGGCGCGCGGCCGGGGGAGCGGCGCCGCGCCACGCTGGAGGTACGCACCGGCGACGGCCGCACGGCCGCCAACTGGGCCGAGACCTCCACCGCCGGGAACCACGTCGCCGCCGACCGCAAGCACGGCACCCGCTTCCAGCGGATGTTCACCCGCTTCACCGTCCCCGAGGGCGGCGGCCCGGTCACCCTCACCCTCGGAGCCGCGGCCGGCACCGCGCGCGTCCGCTTCGACAACGTGCGGGTCGTGCCCGCGGTGCCCACGCACCGGCCGGGCACCGTCGTGTACGAGGACTTCGAGCACGTACCGCAGGGCTGGGGCCCCTTCGTCAAGGGCGACGCGGGCCAGGTCACCGACCCGCGGACGCACATCGCGCAGCGGCACGCGCCCTTCACCCAGCGCGGCTGGAACGGCAAGGCCGTCGATGACGTCATCGACGGCGGCCAGTCCCTCAAGTCCCGTGGCGAGAACCAGGGCCTGGTGTACCGCACGGTGCCGCACACCGTGCGCTTCGTCCCCGGGCACCGCTACCGGGTCACCTTCCGGTACGAGAACGAGAAGGCCGGGCAGTACGCCTGGATCACGGCCGCCGACACACCGGGCACCCGCGAACTGAGCCGCACCCCGCTGCCCGTCGCCACCGCCCCCGCCACCCACACGTACGAGTTCACCGCCCCGGAGAGCGGCGAGGCGTGGGTGGGGCTGCGCAAGACGGGCGGCGACGGGAAGGCGGAGTTCGTGCTGGACGCCTTCGAGGTGCGCGAGGTGTGAGGCACCGGAGCCCGGCCTGCCCGGACGGGCCGGAAGGCCGTGGCTCAGGGCACCAGACCGGGCGCCCCCGCCCCGCCCCCCTCAGGGGCCGGGGCGCCCTCCAGCTCCAGCAGGAGCAGCTCGTTGACGCCCGCGCGCAGCACCGGGCCGGGGACGTACAGGGTGCGCTGCGGGCCCGCCGCCCAGTAGCGCCCCAGGCAGAAACCGTTGATCCAGGCGAAGCCGCGGGCCCAGCCGGGCAGTTCGAGGGCGGCGTCACCGGGGGAGGGCACGGACAGCGTGGCCCGGTAGAGGCCCGGCTGCCCACCCAGAAGGGACCCTTCGACGCACCTGAAGGGCACCCGCCCCACCGCCGCCGCGTCCTCCAGCGCGTCCAGCCGCAGCCCGCGCGCCCGTACCCCGTGCAGATACTGCCGCTCATGCAGCACCCCGCCCGTGATGCCCTTCGGCTCCCCGAGCCGCGGCCCGTAGTTGACCCGCCCCAGCGACTCCACCCACAGCTCCACGGTGGCGGGGCCGGACACCGCCGCACCGGTCTCCGCCTCCTCCTCAGCCAGGGTCGGCCCGCGCACCCCGTCCACGTACGTCACCGCCAGGTCGCGCAAACCCGTCACCCGCAGCGGGAACGGGCCGCGCGGGCCGGGCACCTCGAAGCGGTAGCGCACCACACCCCGGTCCACGTCCAGCTCCTCGAACGTCGGAGGGACACCCGATGCGACCTCCGGGCCGCCCAGCACCTCCAGGACGTCCGCCGGCGGCGCCCAGCCGTCGAACACAGCCTTCACGGGCGCGGCGAGCACCGGCGGCGGTTCGGGAACCTCCGGCAGCGGCCCCGGCGCGTAGGCCGCCAGCACCTCGCGGAAGAGCCGGAACTTCTCCGTGGGGCGCCCGCGTTCATCGATGGGCGCGTCGTAGTCGTACGACGTCACGGTCGGCTCCAGCGCACCGCCGTGCAGCTCGCCGGAACGGTTCGCCCCCGCCCAGCCGCCGAAGTTCGTCCCACCGTGCGCCATGTAGACGTTGACCGACGCACCGCACTCCAGGATCTCCCGCAGTGCGTCCGCCGCCTCCTCCGGAGGGCGCGCCACCGGCGCGTCACCCCAGTGCGAGAACCAGCCGCACCAGAACTCCATACACACCAGCGGGCCGCGCGGCTGGTGGCGGCGCAGCGCCGCGAACGCCTCCCGCGCCCCGGAACCGAAGTTGGCGGTGGCCAGGACGCCGGACACGGAACCACCGGTGAGCATGTGGTCCTCGGGACCGTCCGACGTGAACAGCGGCACGGTCACGCCGAGGCCGCGCAACAGGCCCACCAGGTGCGCCAGATACTCCCCGTCGCTGCCGTACGACCCGTACTCGTTCTCCGCCTGCACCATCACCACCGGCCCGCCGCGGTCGTACTGCCGCGCCACCACCTGCGGCAGCAGCTGTCCGAACCACGCGTCCACAGCCCGCAGGAACGCCGGGTCACGGGTCCGCACGCGCCGTCCCAGCGCGCCGGTCAGCCAGTGCGGCAGCCCGCCGTTCTCCCACTCCGCGCAGATGTACGGGCCGGGCCGGACCAGCGCCAGCAGACCCGCCGCCGACGCCGCGTCCAGGAAGCGGCCCAGCGCCTCCGGATCGCGGTAGCCGCCCGGCCGCGGCTCGTGCAGGTTCCAGGGCACGTACGTCTCCACACAGTTCAGGCCCATGGCCCGCAGCATCGCCAGCCGGTGGCCCCACTGCGCCTCGTGCACCCGGAAGTAGTGCAGGGCGCCCGACAGCAGCCGCACCGGCCGCCCGTCCCGCTCGAAGTCCCGCTCACCCACCACGAACCCGCCCACGGTGTCCGTCCCTCCGTCCGCCTGGTCCTCCGCCCACCCTCACCTCTGGCGGCACGGGGGTCCATGGACAAAGATCGGCGTTGATTGGACGGAACCGGACCTCACCGGACAGGAAACGGCAGCAACCGGTCGGGTACGGGCGCTGCGGCCCGCCCGCGTACGGACCGGCGATCCGCCGCGGACACACCCGGCGCCGCCCGTCCGGACACGGCCCGCCGCGATCCGCTACGAGGAGACGGGAGGACGCCCGCATGTACCACACCTGGATGCGGTACTTCACACCGAGCCCGGTCCACCACCGGCTCGGCCTGGTGTGCCTCGGCGTCGGACTCCAGCACGGCACCCTGCCGCCCGTCGGACCACGCGTCCTCGACCACCACGTCGCCGTCGTCATCGGCGCCGGCCGCGGCTGGTTCACCGGCCCCGACGGCACCCGCGCACCCGTCACCGCCCCCGCCCTGCTGTGGCTCGTCCCCGGCGTCCCCCACCACTACGGCGCCGACCCGCACACCGGCTGGGACGAGAGCTTCGTCGACTTCACCGGCCCCGCCACCGCCACCTACACCGAACTCGGCTACATCGAACCCGACCGCCCCCTGGTCCCGCTCGCCGACACCGCCGCCGCCCGCGCCGCCGTTGGCCGCATCACCCGCGCCGCCCGCCGCGGCAACCCCCTCCTGGAGGTGGAGACCGCGGCCGCCGTCCACGAACTCCTCGTCGCGCTGCGCCGCGCCCGCGCCGACACCGACGCGGACGGCGACCCCGTACTCCAGGCCCTCGCCCGCGACGCGTTCCTGCCGCTGACCGTCGCCGAACACGCCGCCCGCCACGGCATGACCCCGGCCGCCCTGCGCACCGCCGTACGCCGCGGCGCCGGGTGCAGCCCCAAGGACTACCTCCTGGCCATCCGCCTCGGCCGCGCCAAGGAACTGCTCGCCGCCACCGAACTCCCCGTCGCCGCCGTCGCCCGCCGCGTCGGCTACACCGACCCGGCCTACTTCAGCCGCCTGTTCACCCGCCGCGTCGGCACCGCACCCGTCCGCTTCCGCGCCCGCCAGGGCCACAGCGTCCCCGGCGGCTGGTCCACCCGCGTACCCGACCCCGACGACCCGCCGCGGATCGGCTGAACCGGCCCCCTGCTCCGGCCGCGGGCGGCGGGGCGTGCGGCGCACGCGCGGGGCGCGCCCGGCCCGGAAAATCACCGGGCGAGTGCGCGGTGTCAGTGCCGTACGGCAGCATGTGGACATGCCCGCACTGACGCGCGACGAGGCGCAGACCCGAGCCCGACTCCTCGACGTCCACCGCTACGCGATCGACCTCGACCTGACCCACGGCCCCGACCACTTCGTGTCCCGCACGGCCGTCCGCTTCAGTGCGCGCATACCGGGCGACACCCACATCGACGTCAAACCCACCGAGCTGCGCTCCGTCACCCTGGACGGCCGCCCCGTCGACCCGGCCACCCTCGACGGCAACCGCCTGCCGCTCACCGGCCTCACCCCGGGCGAGCACGAACTGCGCCTCGAAGCCACCATGTCCTACTCCCGCACCGGCGAGGGCATGCACCGCTTCACCGACCCCGCCGACGGCGAGACCTACGTCTACAGCCAGATGTTCATGGAAGACGTCCAGCGCGTCTTCGCCGCCTTCGACCAGCCCGACCTGAAGGCCGTCTTCGAGCTGACCGTCACCGCGCCGCCCGGCTGGACCGTCCTCGGCAACAGCACCGCCGCCCACCAGGACCCCACCGCCAACCGCTGGACGCTCGCCCCCACCCCGCCCATCAGCACCTACCTCGTCGCCGTCGCCGCCGGCCCCTGGCACTCCGTGCGCACCGAACACGCCGGCCTGCCCTTCGGCATCCACTGCCGCCGCTCCCTGGCCCCGTACCTGAACGCGGACGCCGAGGAGATCCTCGACATCACCCGCCGCTGCTTCGACCGCTACCACACCCTCTTCGACGAGCCCTACCCCTTCGACTCCTACGACCAGGCCTTCGTCCCCGAGTTCAACCTCGGTGCCATGGAGAACCCGGGCCTGGTCACCCTCCGCGACGAATTCGTGCACCGCTCCGCCGTCACCGACACCGAGCGCCAGAGCCGCGGCATGGTCATCGCCCACGAAATGGCCCACATGTGGTTCGGCGACCTGGTCACCCTCCGGTGGTGGGACGACATCTGGCTCAACGAGTCCTTCGCCGAGTACATGGGCTACCAGGTGCTGTCCGAAGCCACCCGCTTCACCGACACCTGGACCGACTTCGGCATCACCCGCAAGGGCTGGGGCTACGACGCCGACCAGCGCCCCTCCACCCACCCCGTCGCCCCCCTCCCCGAGGAGGTGCCCGACACCGACTCCGCCCAGCTCAACTTCGACGGCATCTCCTACGCCAAGGGCGCCTCCGCGCTGCGCCAGCTCGTCGCCTGGCTGGGCGAGAAGGACTTCCTCAGCGGCATCAACGACCACATCCGCCGCCACCGCTTCGGCAACGCCACCCTCGCCGACTTCATCGACTCCCTCGCCCGCGCCACCGACCGGGACGTGCCCGCCTGGGCCGAAAGCTGGCTGCGCACCACCGGCGTCGACACCCTCACCCCCGTCGTCGGCACGGCCCCCGACGGCGGCTGGACGCTCCGCGTCGACCGGGACGGCAGCCGCCCGCACCACCTCACCGCCGGGCTGTACGACCGCGACCCCACCGACCCGGCCCGCCTCGTCGCCCGCGACCGGCTCGCCTGGGACCTCCCCGCACCGGCCGCGGGGGGCGCCACCGCGCCGGACCACGCGGGGCAGGGCACGCCACCGGCCGCCCGGACCGGCCGTACCGGCACCGGCGGCACCGCCCCGCGGCGCCTGCACACCGCGCCGGGCCCGCGCCCTGCCCTGATCCTCCTGAACGACGGCGACCTCACCTACGCCAAGGTCCGCCTCGACCCGGCCTCCTGGGACACCGTCCGCGCGGCGCTCTCCGGCCTGCCCGCCCCCCTCAGCCGCGCCGTCGTCTGGAACGCCGCCCGCGACATGGTCCGCGACGGCGAACTCGCGCCCACCGCCTACCTGGACGCCGCCCGCGCCCACCTCCCGTACGAGACCGACATCGCCATCGTCTCCGGCACCCTCGCCTTCGCCCGCACCCAGATCGCCGACCGCTACCTCCCCGCCGACGGCCGGCCCGCCGCCCTGAACACCCTCAGCACCATCGCCCGCGACATACTGCGCCGCACCGAGGGCTCCGAGAACGGCGACGGCCAGGGCCTGCGCCTGGCCGCCGTCCGCACCTTCATCGACAGCGCCACCACCCCCGACGGCATACAGGACTGGCTCTCCGGCGGCAGCGTCCCCGGCGGCCCCGTCCTCGACCCCGAACTGCGCTGGCGCATCCTCGGCCGGCTCGCCGTCCTCGGCGCCACCACCCCCGCCGCCATCGAGGAGGAACTGGCCCGCGACCCCAGCGCCACCGGCCGCCAGGGCGCCGCGACCTGCCGGGCCGCCCTCCCCGACCCGGCCGCCAAGGAGGCCGCCTGGGAAGCCCTGTTCGCCACCGACGAGCGCACCGACCTGTCCAACTACCTCTTCAACGCCACCGCCGCCGGCTTCTGGGCGCCCGAACAGCTCGACCTGGTCCGCCCGTACGCCGCCCGCTACTTCCCCGCCGCGGTGGCCCTCGCCGCCCGCCGCGGCCCGGCCCTCGCCGACTCCGCGGGCCGCTACGCCTTCCCCACACCGCTCGTCGACACCACCACCCTCCGCCTCGGCGAGGAGTGCCTGCGCACCGCCGACCCGTCCCCGGCCCTGCGCCGCAAACTCATCGACCAGCTCGACGACCTCCGCAGGGCGTTGCGGGTGAGGGAGGCGTAACGAGAAGCGGGGGCGGCCCGGCGGGGAGCTGGGGCTGTTCGGGTGCGTGCGGGCGTGCGGGGTTCGGTTGGGTGTGCGAAGCGCGCGGGCGGACTCGGGCGGGCTGAGGCTTGGGTTTGAGTGCGCGGGTGCGGGGCGGCGCTGGCCCGCGTCTCGCGCGCGGGCTTGACCTCGGGCTTCGTCCCCTGACATTGATCTCGGGCCCCGCCCCGCGCCCTCGAAGCCCACCCGTACTCGCCCCTGTTCCGGCGCGCCGCACGCCCCACAGCCCCGCAGCCCTGCGTGCCGAAGCCGGACTCCAGGCGGAGCCCGGCTGGCGCACGCTGCGAGGCGAAAGGTTCCGCCACCGCTCGCGCGCCACTGCTCGCGCGCTGCCGCCCGCCACCGGCCCTCGCCCGTACTCCCCGTACGCCCCGGCCCCCACGCCGCACCCCCGGCCCCGCCCGCGCCAAGCCCCCCGCATACCAGGCGGGCCGATCACAACCGCCCCGCCCTCCGCACCGGTACCCCTTTCGGGTTGAGCTCGTCCACCTCGGCAGGTACGCCACCCGGCCCCGGCCAGTCTGTGGTGTGCCCGCTGTCGTGCACCCGAAGGACCCGCCCCATGAACACCCCGCCCCTCGCCGGCGGAGCCGCAGGCCCCGACGCCCTGCGCCCGCTCCTCGGCACCGTTCTCGACGCGTTGCGCGACGGCGCGGCCGCCCGGGGCGGGCCGCTGCCCGCGGGCGGCCCCGGGCGCGTCGCCGCGCGGCTGCGGGAGGCCGCCGGCCCGGTCCTCCCGGAGACCGGCAGCGGGCCCCACGAAGCGCTGCGCGCCCTGGTGTACGCCCTGGCCGAAGGCGCGGCCGACCCCGCCGACCCGCACTGCGCCGCCCACCTGCACTGCCCGCCGCTGGCCCTCGCCGCCGCGGCCGACCTGGCCGCCGCCGCCCTGAACCCGTCGATGGACTCCTGGGACCAGGCCCCCGCCGCCTCCGCCCTCGAAGCCCGTACGGCCCGCGAACTGGCCGCCCTGGTCTACCCGTACGCCCCCGGTCGTACGTACGCCCCCCACGCGTTCCCGCCCCCCGGCCCTCCGTACGAGGCCGGCACCCCCGCCCACCGGCACGGCACCGCCCCACCCCCAGCCGCCGCCCGCCCGCAGGAGGACGACCGGCCGGACGCCCTCGTCACCACCGGTGGCACCGAGTCCAACCAGCTCGGCCTGCTCCTCGCCCGCGAGCACGCCCGCGCCCGGCACACCGAGCCGCTCCGCGTCGTCTGCGGCGCCAACGCGCACCACAGCATCCACCGCGCCGCCTGGCTCCTCGGCCTCCCCGAACCCCTCACCCTCCCCACCCCCAACGGCACCCTCGCCCCCCACACCCTCCACACCGCCCTCACCGACCTCTGCACCCCCGGCCCGCCGGTCCTCGTCTGCGCCACCGCCGGCACCACCGACACCGGCGCCATCGACCCGCTGCCCGCCCTCGCCGACCTCGCGGACACCCACGGCGCCCGCCTCCACATCGACGCCGCCTACGGCGGGCCCCTCCTCTTCAGCGCCACCCACCGCCCGCTCCTCACCGGCCTGCACCGCGCCCACACCGTCACCCTCGACCTGCACAAACTCGGCTGGCAGCCGGTCGCGGCGGGCCTGCTCGCCGTCCCGGCCACGGCCCACCTCGCCCCGCTCGCCCACCGCGCCGCCTACCTCAACGCCGACGACGACACCGAAGCCGGCCTCCCCGATCTGCTCGGCCGCTCCCTGCGCACCACCCGCCGCCCCGACATCCTCAAGATGGCCGTCACCCTCAAGGCCCTCGGCCGTACCGGACTCGCCGACCTCGTCGACCGGACCCTCGCCGCCGCCCGCACCCTCGCCGACCTCATCGACGCCCACCCCGCCCACGAACTCCACTCCCACCCCACCCTGAGCACCGTCCTCTTCCGCCCCGCCGGCGCCGACGACAACACCGTCGCCACCATCCGCCGCCGCCTCCTGCACCGCGGCCGCGCCGTCCTCGGCCGCGCCGCCACCCCCACCGGGCTCTGGCTCAAGGCCACCCTCCTCAACCCCCACACCACCACCGACGACCTCACCTCCCTCCTGAAACTCGTGGAAGGCCACACCCCCCGATGAGCACCCCCCACCCCGACGCCGCCACCGTCCAACTGCCCTCGCCCCACCCGGGTTCCGACACCCCCGCCCGGACCCGCACCGCCGGTACCGAGCCCGAACCCGCCGGCGCCGGGTCCGCCGGCACCCCGGACGCACCGCTGGACCTCGTCGGCATCGGCATCGGCCCCTTCAACCTCTCCCTCGCCGCCCTCGCCCAGCCCCTCACCCACCTGCGCACCGCCTTCTACGACCAGCGCCCCGCCTTCCACTGGCACCCGGGCCTCCTCATCGAGGACGCCACCCTCCAGGTCCCCTTCCTCGCCGACCTGGTCACCCTCGCCGACCCCACCAGCCCCTGGAGCTTCCTGAACTACCTCAAGTACCGGGAACGCCTCTTCCCCTTCTACTTCGCCGAGCGCTTCCACATCCACCGCGCCGAGTACGACGCCTACTGCCGCTGGGTCAGCGACAGCCTCCCCGCCCTGCACTTCCGCCACCAGGTCGACGCCGTCCGCTGGAACGCCGACCGCGCCGCCTTCGAGGTCGACTACACCCAGCTCGGCGAGGACGGCGAAGCCGAGGCCCTCGGCCGCGCCTACGCCCGCAACCTCGCCCTCGGCATCGGCAGCGCCCCGCACGTACCCGAAGCCCTCAGGCCGCTCGTCGACGCCCCCGCCGTCCCCGTCATCCACGCCGCCGACTACCTCGGCCACCGCGAACGCCTGCTGGCCGCCGAGCACATCACCGTCATCGGCGCCGGCCAGTCCGGCGCCGAGGTCTTCCTCGACCTGCTGCGCGCCCGCCCGGCCGGCCGCGAAGGGCTGCACTGGCTCGCCCGTACCGCCGCGTTCGCGCCCATGGAGTACAGCAAACTCGGCCTCGAACACTTCACCCCCGACTACACCCGCTACTTCCACGCCCTCCCCGAGCCCGTCCGCGACGAACTGCTGCCCGGCCAGTGGCAGCTCCACAAGGGCATCGACCACGGCACCCTCGCCGCCATCCACGACGAGCTGTACCGGCGCACCCTCCACGGCGGCTGGCCCGACGCCACCCTCACCCCCGGCGTCACCGTCCGCACCGCCGGGCGCGTCGGCACCACCAAGGTCGAACTCCACCTCGAACACTCCCACCAGGCCGTCCGCAGCCGCCTGACCACCGACGCCGTCGTCCTCGCCACCGGCTACCGGACCTCCCGCACCGACACCCTCCTCGCCGCCCTCGACCCCTACATGCGCCGCGACGCCGCCGTCCGCCCCCGCATCGACACCGACCAGCGGCTCGTCCTCGACCCCTGCGTCACCGGCTCCGTCTTCGTCCAGAACGCCGAACACCACACCCACGGCGTCGGCACCCCCGACCTCGGCCTCGCCGCCTGGCGCAGCGCCACCATCCTCAACACCCTCACCGACGGCCCCGCCTACCCCCTGCCGTCCCGCACCGCCTTCACCACCTTCGGCCTGCGCCCTTCCCCGCCCCGCTCCGCCGCCGACCTGCCCCGCCCCAACTCCACCCTCATCGACAACCCCTGACCCGCCCGGCCCAGGCTCCACGCGGACACCTGGGCCGTACGTGCACCGGACCTCAGAACACCGGCACCCCGTCGCGCGTCAGCCGCCAGTCCACCGAAGCGAACCGCGCGCCGTCGATCTCACCGGTCTCCTTCACCCAGTTGATGATCACGTTGCGGATCTCCTCCGACGTCGACCACACCTGCGGCGCCTTCGCCACGTGCGGGAAATTCCCGCCACCGCTCGCCCGGTAGTTGTTCACCGCCAGCACGAACCGCGCGTCGTCCGCCACCGGCTTCCCCTCGAACGTCAGCTTCCCGATCCGCCGCCCCGGCTCCCGCGCGATATCGATCTCGTACGAAACGCCGCTCACCGCGTCGTAGTTGTAATCGGGAACACCGTCCGCGTTGGTGAGCTTCGCCGGATCGACCGGACCGCCCGCCGGCGTCCGCACGTAATACCGCGCGGAGAACTCCAGATAATCCCGCAGCTGCTTGCCGGTGATGATCCGCGCCTCCAGCGTGTTGTCGAACGGGTACAGCGCGGCCATCGACCGGATCGTCACCGCACCCGCCGGCACCGCCGCCGTACGCGAGAAACACGACGCCTGCGACAGCACCGGCAACGCCGCGTGCTCGCCACCCGCCAGTGCCTTCCGCACCGCCTCCGCCTGCACGTACGCGATGAAATCCAGCACCGGAGTGTCCTTGTACGGCGCTTCCGCCGCGGTCATCTCCGCCTTCGACCGGCCGATGACCTGATTGACGTACGCCACCACCTTCCGCTGCTCCGTACGCAGCAGACGCGTGATCCGCGGATCCTCCGGCGCCGTATTGGAATTCAGCACCTTCGCCGACACCGACTCCACGGACCAGCGCTCCCGCGCACGCACCAGCTGGAAATCGAAGAGCGTCAGCCGCTGGCCCCACTTGAGCGGCTCCGACAGCACCACCTCACGCCCCGTGGCCCGGTTCACCACCCGCCGCTCCGGCACCTCCACATGCGCGTGCCCCACCAGGATCGCGTCGATCCCCGGCACCTGCTCCGCCACCAGCGCCGCCGCGTTCTCCACGTACGGCAGCTGATCCCCGTACGACGACGTGCCGCTCGCCCCCGAATGCGCCGACACGATCACCACGTCCGCGCCCATCGAGCGGAGTTTCGGCACCCATTTCGCGGCCTGTTCCTCCAGCCCCGGAAACGCCAGCTTCCCCTGCACATGCGCCTTGTCCCAGATAGCGATACCGGGATTCGTCAGCCCCAGCACGGCCACCTTCACGTCCCGGCCGCACGGCGTACGCAGCCGCTTCATCCAGTACGGCGGAAACGCCGGCCGCAGCGACTTCGCGTCCACCGCGTTCGCCCCCAGCAGCGGGAAATCGCAGCTCTCCTGGAATTTCCGCAGCACCGGCAACCCGTAATTGAACTCATGGTTGCCGAGCGCCGCCGCGTCGTACCCGATGGCGTTCATCGCCTTCGCCATCGGATGGACCGGACCGTTCGGGCCGGTGATCGGCTCGACCTTCGCGTAGTAATACGCCAGCTGTGTGCCCTGAATCGTGTCACCCGCGTCGATCAGCAGCGTGTTGTGCGCGCCCTTCTCCGCCCGGACCCGCCGCACCAGCGTCGAGATCTTCGCCAGCCCCACATCGTTGTGGTCCTTGTCGTCGAACTCCGCATCCGTGGCGTAATCCCAGTTGAAGACATTGCCGTGCAGATCCGTGGTCCCCATGACCGTGAACGCGTAACGCCGCGCGGGCCGCCCCCCGCCGCCGGACACCGGCACGGCCGCCGTCGGCCCCGCCGTACCGATGAGCGCGGCCCCCGCGCCCGTGGCGACCGAACTCCCCAGGAACTTCCTACGGCCGAGCGGCATGAACATCTCCTTTGACGTATGACGGAAAACGCCGGAAAACGGCGGCGGGCTGTGGCGCTACAGGTACGCCGGATACGAGCGCGTACGACGAAGAGCCGCAACATCCATGGACAACGCGCGTAGATTCTGGCTCAGCAACCTCATCCGCAACACCCCTCACAGGTTGCGATCAGATGACCGCGCCGCCGGACGCCGCCTGACAAACCCCTCACCCCGTGCCAGGCTGCCCCCATGACCGACCCCGACACCCGGCCCGACGGCCTCCCGTACGGCACCCCCGACGCCCCCCGGCTCGCCGTCCGCGGCGAAGCCCGCATCGAGGCCGACCCCGAGATCGCCCGTATCGACATCACCGTCCAGGCCCGCGGCACCGACCGCAACGCCACCCTCAAGGACCTCACCCGCCGCAACGACCAGGCCCTCGCCCTCGTCAAGAGCTACGGTGACGCGGTGGAAAAGGTCGACACCGGCGCCTTCTCCGTCAGCCCCGAAGTCTCCGCCAAGGGCCGCCACGAACGGGTACGCGCCTACCACGGACGCGTCCGCATCACCGCAACGCTCACCGACTTCACCGCACTCGGCGAACTCACCACCCGCCTCGCCGACCTCGACCTCACCCGTGTCGAAGGCCCCTGGTGGGCCCTGCGCCCCGACTCGCCCGCACACCGCGAAGCCCGCCGGCAGGCCGTACAGGAAGCCGTCCAGCGCGCCCGCGAATACGCCGAAGCGCTCGGCGCCCGGCTCGACGCCGTCCTTGAAATCGCCGACACCGGAGCGGAGAACGCCACACCGATGCCCGTCCCCGGCGGCGCGTTCCGCTCCGTCGCCTACGGGGGCGCGGCAGAGAGCGCACCCGCCCTCGACCTGGAGCCCGCACGCCAAGAGGTGTACGCACAGGTCAACGCCCGCTTCACCATGACGCGCCCCGTTCTGTGACCCCCTCCACCCCTCGGGCCACCGCTCCCGTGGGCCCGTTCATCCGCTCATAGGAGCGTGACTGCGCGCATTCAACTACTTGTCAAGAGCCTTTCACGCAAAGGCCGTTGGGCAGTCGCTTTCCCACAGTTCCCTACCTATGAGTAGGTCGTAGGGTCGGACCATGCGCCGAGCAAAGATCGTCTGCACACTGGGACCCGCCACCGACTCGTACGAGCAGATCAAGGCACTCGTCGAAGCCGGTATGGACGTGGCCCGCTTCAACCTCAGCCACGGCACCTACGCCGACCACGAGGCGCGGTACGAGCGGGTACGCAAGGCATCCGAGGAGACCGGCCGCAGCGTCGGCGTCCTCGCCGATCTTCAAGGTCCGAAGATCCGGCTCGGCCGGTTCCGCGAAGGCCCGGTACTTCTCGAACGCGACGACACCTTCACCATCACCGTCCGGCCCGGCGTCGAAGGCGACCGCCACAGCTGCGGCACCACCTACGAAGGGCTCGCCGACGACGTCACCCCCGGCGAACGCGTCCTCGTCGACGACGGCAAGGTGACCCTCCAGGTGACCGGCGTCCGCGGCACCGAGGTGCACACCAAGGTCGTCGAAGGCGGCATGGTCTCCGACCACAAGGGTCTCAACCTGCCCGGCGTGGCCGTCTCCGTCCCCGCCCTCTCCGAGAAGGACTGCGAGGACCTCCGCTGGGCCCTGCGCATCGGCGCCGACATCATCGCCCTCTCCTTCGTCCGCAGCGGCGCCGACATCGACGACGTGCACCGCATCATGCGCGAGGAGAACCGCTTCCGGCCCGTGATCGCCAAGGTCGAGAAGCCGCAGGCCGTCGAGGCGATCGCCGACATCGTGGCCGCCTTCGACGGCATCATGGTCGCCCGCGGCGACCTCGGCGTCGAAATGCCGCTGGAAACGGTCCCGGTCGTACAGAAGCGCGCCATCAAACTGGCCAAACGCAATGCCAAGCCGGTCATCGTCGCCACCCAGATGCTCGACTCGATGATCGAGAACTCCCGGCCCACCCGCGCCGAAGCCTCCGACGTGGCCAACGCCGTCATCGACGGCACCGACGCCGTGATGCTCTCCGGCGAGACCAGCGTCGGCAAGTACGCCACCGAGACCGTACGCACCATGGCCCGCATCGTCGCGGCGGCCGAGGAGGACCTCCTCACCAAGGGCCTGCCTCCGCTGACCGACCGCAACAAGCCCCGCACCCAGGGCGGCGCCGTCGCCCGGGCCGCCGCCGAGATGGGCGACTTCCTCGGCGCCAAATTCCTCGTCGCCTTCACCCAGTCCGGCGACACGGTCCGCCGCCTGTCCCGCTACCGCTCGCCCATCCCCCTCCTCGCCTTCACCCCCGAACCGGCCACCCGCTCCCAGCTCAACCTCACCTGGGGCGTGGAGACCTTCCTCGGCCCGAAGGTCGACTCCACCGACGAAATGGTCGCCCAGGTCGACGAGGAACTCCTGCGCATCGGCCGCTGCGAACCCGGCGACGTCGTCATCATCACCGCCGGCTCACCCCCCGGCATCGCCGGCACCACCAACCTCGTCCGCGTCCACCACATCGGCGAAGCCCCCAAGTAACGCGCCCCCCGCCCACTTCCTCAATACTTGGGCCCGACGTGCACATCCATCAACACAACGGAAGCCCGCCGGGCCACGGAAACGTTCAGCGCGCGACGGGTGTGGCGGGCCGTGCCGACGGACTTTCGGGCGGTCAGTACTTCGGGCCGACGTGGGTATCCATTAGAGCCACGGAGGCCCGTTTCGCCACGGAGATGTTGAACGGGTCGCTGCCGCGCGCGAGTGTCGTCCATTCGACGCCCACCTTGGTGAGTGTGTCCGTATACAGCTTGCGGATGTCGTCGGACTTGTTGGTGAAGAAGTAGCGCGGATATGCGTAGCGCTTCTTCTGGCCGCCGACTGTGCGTGTCGTCCAGTTCGTGATGCGGCAGCCGTCGGAGTGGACCAATCCCCTGATGAACGGCCAGGGGTGGGCGTCCAGGATGCGCTGCTGCCACGGCTCCAGGACGATCGGCCGGTCGTGCTTCTTGCCGGCGCCGTGCTGGGGGAAGAGGCACCAGAGGTGCTTGGAGTACACCTTTACGTTGTGGCAGCCGGTCCGGCGGACGCGGCATACGGAGTTGTCCGGGAGGACCGCGCGCATCGCGGCTTCGCACTCGTCCATGAGGCCGGGCCAGACGTCACCGCACGCGATCATGAGGCTGGGCACGCGGTGCTGGGAGCACTGGATGATGTGGCCGTCGCCCAGGTAGAGGGCCAGAAGATAGGAGTAGGCGGCCTCGTCGAGCGGGCGCCCGTCGCACCGGGGGCACCGCGGATCGTGGGAGCCCGGACACGCTCCGCGTTTGGCGCGGTCCATATGCAGCCAGTAGCTGATGGTGCCGAGAGGCACGTTCAGCGCACGGGCGACTTCCGCGTTCTTCCGGCCGGAGTGGAGCAGCGAAAGGGCTTTGATGCGTACGGCAGAGCTGTGTGCGCGCATACGGTAACTCTGCGTGACCATCGAATGATGCGCGGGATAACGTGAGAATTTCACGAGAACGTGCGCGTCCGCTTCACGCGGCAGAGTGCCGGGTGCGGGATTCGAACCCGCAAGCCCTTTCGGGCAGATGTGTTTGAGACATCCGTGTATGCCATTCCACCAACCCGGCCGGGTGGGTCCGCCAGCAGCATACCGTGTACGTGTCAGAGGTCGCCGCTAGGTAGGCTTCAATGGCACCACCTGCCTGGAACGAGGAGACCCGTGAGCGCCGCCGAGCCCGAGCAGCCCGTCGCCGACGATGACCAGTCGCATGTCCCGCCGCAGACGACCCGTGTGGTCATCGCCGAGGACGAGGCCCTCATCCGTCTCGATCTCAAGGAGATGCTGGAGGAAGAGGGCTACACCGTCGTCGGTGAGGCCGGGGACGGTGAGAAAGCCGTGGAGCTGGCGCGGGAGCACCGGCCGGACCTGGTGATCCTGGATGTGAAGATGCCGATCCTCGACGGGATCTCCGCCGCGGAGCGGATCGCCGAGGAGAGCATCGCCCCGGTCCTGATGCTCACCGCGTTCTCGCAGCGCGAACTGGTGGAGCGGGCGCGGGACGCGGGCGCCATGGCGTACCTCGTCAAGCCGTTCAGCAAGAGCGACGTGGTGCCGGCCATCGAGATGGCCGTGAGCCGCTTCACGGAGCTGAAGACGCTGGAGAAGGAGGTCGCCGACCTCACCCAGCGCCTGGAGACCCGCAAGCTGGTGGACCGCGCGAAGAGCATCCTGCAGACCCAGTACGGGCTGACCGAGCCCGCCGCGTTCCGCTGGATCCAGAAGACGTCGATGGACCGCCGGCTGTCCATGCAGCAGGTCGCCGAGGCGGTCATCGAGGACGCCGCTGAGAAGAAGCAGAAGAAGGAGAGCGAGGGGAAGGAGTAGGAGCAGGGACTCCCGCCCTCCGCTTTCAGGGGCTGTGCCGGTCGGCTGACCGGCACAGCCCCTTTGCGTGTGGCGGGCGAGGCGGGGCCCACGTACGGCCCGCTCAGTCCTCGCCCAGATACGCCTTCCGTACGGACTCGTCGTGCAGGAGTTCCTGACCGGTGCCGGACAGGACGACGGTGCCGGTCTCCATGACGTGGCCGTGGTCGGCGAGGGAGAGGGCGGCCTGGGCGTTCTGTTCGACCAGGAGGATGGTGGTGCCCCGGTCGCGCAGTTCGCGGATGGTGTCCATGATCTTCTGCATCATGATGGGGGACAGGCCCATGGAAGGCTCGTCCAGCATGAGCAGTTTGGGGCGGGACATCAGGGCGCGGCCCATGGCGAGCATCTGCTGTTCGCCGCCGGAGAGGGTGCCGGAGGCCTGGCGGCTGCGTTCGCCGAGGATGGGGAAGAGGTCGTAGACGCGCCGGATGTCGGCCTCGATGCCGGCCTGGTCCTTGCGCAGGAACGCGCCGAGCTTGAGGTTCTCGGCGATGGTCAGGCGGGGGAAGAGGCGGCGGCCTTCGGGGGAGTGGGCGAGACCGCGTTCGACGATCTTGTGGGCGGGCACCCCGGTGAGCGGCGCGCCGTCGAAGGTGATCTTCCCGCTGAGAGGTTTGAGCAGGCCGGAGAGGGTGCGCAGGGTGGTGGTCTTGCCGGCGCCGTTGGTGCCGATGAGGGTGACGACCTGGCCGGCCGGGACGGAGAACGAGATGCCCTTGACGGCTTCGATCTTGCCGTAGGCGACGCGCAGGTCCTCGACCTGGAGGAGCGGGGGCGGGGTCATCGGGCGTCTCCTTCGGGGCCGGGGTTCCCGGGAGCGGAGTCGCCCGGCGGGCGGGCTTCGGGCGGGGAAGTCGTGGGTCCTCCCTCGGGCGGGGAAGCCGTGTGTCCTTCCTCAGGTGGGGAGTCCGCGCGCCGGTCCCCGGGTGGGGAGTCCGTGCGTCGTCCCCCGGGTGCGGAGTCTGCGCGTCTTCCCTCAGATGGCGAATCCGTGCGCGAGGCCTCCCCCCGGGCGCCGTGGCCGGCGACGCGGGCCTGTTCCTCCGCGGCCCGTACCTCCGCCGCCTCCTCGGCGCCGGGCGCGTCCTCGAAGGGCGTGCCGAGGTAGGCGGCGATGACGCGTTCGTCGGCCTGGACGACCTCGGAGGTGCCCTCGACGAGTTTCTCGCCCTGGACGAGGACGGCGACGCGGTCGCAGAGGTTGAAGATGAAGCGCATGTCGTGCTCGATCACGAGGACCGCGGTGCCCTGGTCGCGGATGGCGAGGACGAGGTCCCGGGTGGCGCGGGTCTCCTGGGGATTCATGCCGGCGGTGGGTTCGTCGAGCAGGAGCAGGCCGGGGTCGCTGGCGAGGGCGCGGGCGATCTCCAGTTTGCGCTGTTCGCCGTACGGGAGGTTGCGGGCGAGGTGGTCGCGCTTGGCGGCGAGGCCGGTGAACTCCAGGAGCTGCATGGCGAGTTCCTCGGAGGAGCGTTCCGCTTTGCGGAATCCGGGGCCGCGCAGGAGGGCGGACCAGAGCCCTTCCTTGGTGCGGGTGTGGCGTCCGACGAGGGTGTTTTCGAGGACGGTCATGTTGGCGAAGAGGCGGATGTTCTGGAAGGTGCGGGCGATGCCGGCCTTGGTGACGAGGTGGGGTTTGCGGGAGAGGCGGGTGCCCCGGTAGCTGACGGTGCCTTCGGTGGGGGTGTAGAGGCCGGTGAGGCAGTTGAAGAAGGTGGTCTTCCCGGCGCCGTTGGGGCCGATGAGGCCGACGATCTCGCCGGTCCGTACGGTGAGGTCCACGCCGCGTACGGCGGTCAGGCCGCCGAAGCGCATGGTGACGCCGGCGGCTTCGAGGACGGTGTCCGTGGTGGGGCCGGCGGTGCTGGTGGATGTGGTCATGATCGCGTCACGCCTTCGCCTGGGTGCCGCCGATGGACTGGTCCCCGTCGGGCAGGCGGGTATCGGGGACGTCGAGCTGCCCGGTCTCGTGGAATTCGAGCTGCTTCCTGCGGTCCGGGATCAGGCCCTCGGGCCGGAAGCGCATGAGCAGGACGAGGGCGAGGCCGAACAGGAACAGCTGGTAGTCCTGGAGGAAGTCGAGTTTGGCGGGGATGAGGAAGAGCAGGGCCGCGCCGACCAGGGGGCCGCTGAGGGTGCCCATGCCGCCGAGGATGACGGCGGCGAGCAGGAAGGCGGAGTTGGGCGGGGTGGGGCCGGCGAACTGGAACTGTTCGGGGGTGGCGGTGGTGACGATGTGGGCGTGGACGGTGCCGGCGAGCCCGGCGAGTGCGGCGCCGAGGGCGAAGGCGAGCAGGCGCAGCCGGAAGCTGTTGATGCCCATGGCGACGGCGGCGGTCTCGTCCTCGCGGATGGCGATCCAGGCGCGGCCGATGCGGGAGGCGGCGGCGCGGCGGAAGACCAGGACGACGAAGGCGGTGACGAGGATCATCAGGAGGTAGTAGTTGCCGTAGGTGGCGATGGGGAGGCCGAGGATGTCGTGCGGCTCGCCGAAGTTGAAGCCGAAGATCTCCAGGTTGGGGATGTTGGGGATGCCCATGGCGCCGTTGGTGACGTCGGGGCCGGTGGTGCCGTTGAGGTTGAGCATGGCGATACGGAAGATCTCGCCGAAGCCGAGGGTGACGATGGCGAGGTAGTCGCCGCGCAGCCGCAGGGTGGGGGCGCCGATCAGGACGCCGAAGACGAGCGAGGCGGCGGCGCCGGTGAGCAGCGCGGCCCAGAACGGGAAGTGCAGGCCGAGGGCGGATTCGGGGCTGCCGGAGACCAGGGCGGCGGCGTAGGCGCCGACGCCGAGGAAGGCCACGTACCCGAGGTCGAGGAGCCCGGCGAGGCCGACCACGACGTTCAGGCCGAGGGCGACGGTGGCGAAGACGAGGATGTTGGCGCCGATGATCGTGTACTGGTCGGTGTCCTGGGTGAAGGGGAAGCAGGCGGCGGCGACGAAGGCGGCGGCCAGCGCGACGCCGCGGTGCCGGGCGGTGATCCCGGTGAGGCGGCCGGTGAGCCCGGCGCGCTGCAGGGCGGGGACGGCGAGCGCGACGAAGATCAGGTAGCCGACGAAAGGCGGTCCGTCGTCCGCGTCGATGCCGTACGTGAAGACGTACAGCCCGGCACCGAACGCGGCGGCGATCACGAGGATCTCGGCCCAGGAGGGCAGCGGCCGGGCGGGTGTGCGCGGCGGTACGGGGGCGAGGGCGCCGGTGAAGCGCTGCCAGGCGCCGGGTGCCGGGCCGGTCTCGCGGTCCGCGGGGACGGTGCGGTCGGCGGGCAGGCCGAGGGCGCCGAGGAGCGCGGCGAGGGCGGCGGCGCCCGCGACGAACCCGCCGGGTTCGAGGTTGACCAGGCCGCCGAGCTCGACGGCGATGGCGCCGAGGGTGAACCAGGTGGCGGCGAAGGTGGCGACGGCGGCGAGCAGGACGGGGGCGTGGCGGCCGGCGGGGGTGAGCCGTCCGAGGCCGCGGACGCCGAGGCCGGCGAGGGCGAACAGCAGGGTGAGGACGCCGCCGGCGAGGGTGATCAGCTGGAGGCCGGCGGGGGAGCCGTAGTAGGTGAGGTCGCCGGGGAACGCGCTGCTCCAGGTCCAGGCGAGGCCGGTGGAGGCGACGGTGGCGAGGGCGGCGGCCGCGGTGGTGCGGAGGGCGCCGCGGGCGGGCAGGGGCAGGACGCCGGGGCGGTGCTGCGGCGTGGCGCCGGTGGTGGTGGGTGGGGTGGTCATCGCTATCACGCCCGATCCGCGACGCGTTCGCCGAGCAGGCCCTGTGGCCTCAGCAGGAGTACGAGGATGAGGAGGACGAAGGCCCAGACGTCCTTCCAGGCGCCGCCGCCGAACTGCTGCATGCCGGGTATCTCCTCGACGTAGCCGGTGGCGAGCGCTTCGGCGACGCCGAGGACGACGCCGCCGAGCATGGCGCCGTAGATGTTGCCGATGCCGCCGAGCACGGCCGCGGTGAACGCCTTGAGGCCGAGGATGAAGCCCATGCGGAACTGCACCTCGCCGGTGCGCAGGCCGTACGCGACGGCCGCGACGCCCGCGAAGGCGGCGCCGATGGCGAAGGCCAGCACGATGATCCGGTCGGTGTTGATGCCCATGAGCCGGGCGGTGTCCGGGTCCTGGGCGGTGGCCTGCATGGCGCGTCCGCTGCGGGTGCGGGAGACGAAGAAGCCGAGGGCGATCATGCAGGCGGGGGCGGCGACGAGGACGAAGAGGTCGCCGCGCTGGACGGTGGCGCCCAGGATGTCGATGGCGTCGCCCTTGAACTGGGGGAAGACGCGGGCCTTGTTGCCCTCGGGGTACCACTTCCAGACGGCTTGCTGGAGGGCGATGGACAGGCCGATGGCGGTGATGAGGGGGGCGAGGCGGGGCGCGCCGCGCAGCGGCCGGTAGGCGAAACGTTCCGCTGCCACGCCGACGAGGACGGCGACGAGCACGGCCCCGATCAGCATCAGCGGCAGCGCGTAGAGGAGGGAGACGCCGGAGGGCAGCGCGAGGAAGACGGTCAGCGCGCCGAAGCCGCCGACCATGAAGATCTCGCCGTGGGCGAAGTTGATGAGCTGGACGATGCCGTAGACCATCGTGTAGCCGATCGCGATGAGTCCGTACATCGCGCCGAGGATGAGTCCGTTGGCCAGCTGTTGCGGCAGTTCGTTCACCGCAGGGCCTCCGTGGGGTGGGAAGACGGTACGGGCGGTGGCGGCAGCCCGTGTGCCGCGGGCGGCGCCGGGGGGCGTTCGTGGCGTCCTGGCGCGGGCCGGGGGCACTGGCCGGTGGGGTGGTGCGGCGGCCCGGCGGGCCCGGTGCCGCGTGTCGGTCCGGGCCCGCCGGCCTCGGCGGGCGGTCAGCTCAGGGGCTCAGCCCTTGCCGGCCTTGTCGAACTTCTTGAACTCGGCGCTGAAGCGGGCGACCCACTTGCCCTGGTCCACCTGGTACGCGGTGATCATGGTGTTGGTGGTGTCGCCGTACTTGTCGAAGGAGACATGGCCGGTGACGCCCTCGAAGGAGACCTTGTTCAGCGCGTCGACGACCTTCTTGCGGGCGTCGCCGGGCAGCTTGCCGCCGTTGTCCGCGGCGACCTGCTTGACGGCCTGGATGACGGCCCAGGTGGCGTCGTAGGCGGAGCCGCCGTACGCCTCGTAGCGGTCCTTGTAGCCGGCGGCCTTGTAGTCGGCGATGAACTTCTTGGCGGATTCCAGCTGTTCGACGGGCTTGCCGACGGAGGAGGCGTAGTCGCCCTGCGCCTTCTTGTTGAGCTTGATGTAGTCGGCGCTGTACATGCCGTCCCCGCCCATCAGGGGTACGGTGACGCCGCCGTCCTTGAGCTGCTGGCTCAGCGGCCCGGACGCGGGGTACTCGCCGCCGTAGAAGACGACGTCCGGCTTGGCCGCCTTGACCTTGGCGACGACGGCCTTGAAGTCGCGGTCCTCCGGGTTGACGTGCTCGGAGCCGACGACCTTGCCGCCCAGCTTGGTGAACTGGGCCTTGAAGGAGGCGGCGAGGCCCGCGCCGTAGGTCTTCTGGTCGTCGATGACGTAGGCGTTCTTGAACTTGGCCTTCTCCCAGGCGAACTGGCCGTCGAAGGCGCCCTGCACCTCGTCGGTGGTGGCGGTGCGGAAGTAGGTGGAGAACTGCCGTACGCGCTTGTTCTGCTTCCAGTCCTTGCCCTGGGTGAGGTCGGGCGTGGTGTTGGCCGGGGAGATCAGAGCCACCCCGTTCTGCTGGGCGACCTGCTGCATGGACTGGGCGACGCTGGAGTTCAGCGGGCCGACGATGCCCAGGACGTCCTTGTCGCCGGCGAGTTTGGTGGCGTTCTGCTGGCCGACGTTGGCCTGGGCCTTGTCGTCGAGCGCTTCGAGCTTGAAGGTGACGCCCTTGACCTCGCCGGCCTTGTTGGCGTTGTCGACGGCGAGCTGGGCGGAGTTGCGGATGCCCAGGCCCAGGGCGGAGAGCTCGCCGGTGATCGGGGCGTTGAGCCCGATGGTCACGGACGTCTTCGAGCTCTCGCCGCCCTTCGAGCCGTCGCCGCGGGAGCCGCATGCGGAGAGGGTGAGGGCGCCTGCGGTGACCGCGGTGGTGAGTATGAGCAAGGAACGGTGATGCACGATCAGTCCTTTCCCTGGCGCGGCCGATGCGCGTCGCACGACCGGTTCGCGCGCCGGGCCGTGCGGGGATGGTGGCGGTTCCGTGCTGGGGTGCGCCCGGCGGCGCGGTGACTGGCGGTGACTCTAGAGCGGTGCCGCGTGCCCTGACAGCGCCGCTGACCAGGATGTGACGCTCTTGTTATGACCGTCGATGAGCGTTTTGCCCTCATGCTCCTTACATCCGGCGCGGACGCCGGGCGGAGCGTGAACTCGCACTTTGCGCTGGGGATTTGGAGATGATCACGGTGCGGGCGTCCGCATAGCGGATGTGACGTGCGGGGCGGGTGCGCAACCGGTGGAGAAGGGGAGCCCGGCGGCGGGCGTGCCGGCGGCGCGGACTACGGAGCGTTATGGCGGGCGAAGGCGTACGGGGCGGGGTGCGCGCCGGGTGACCACGGCGGCGGCCCCGCTCCCTGGTACGGGAACGGGGCCGCCGTGTGGTGCCGGGTGGTGTGCGGGGCGGGCTCAGCCGCGGTACGCCGACGCGTCCACGTCGCGCAGCATGCAGGTCAGCCGGGCGCTGCACACCCGCTTGCCGTTCTCGTCGGTGATGGCGATCTCGTACGTGGCGGCGGTGCGCCCGCGGTGCACGGGGGTGGCGACACCGGTGACCAGGCCGGAGCGGGCGGCGCGGTGGTGGGTGCAGTTCAGGTCGACGCCGACCGCCTGCTTGGCGGGGCCGCCGTGCAGCATCGCGCCGACCGATCCGAGGGTCTCGGCGAGCACCGCGGAGGCGCCGCCGTGCAGCAGCCCGTACGGCTGGGTGTTGCCCTCGACGGGCATGGTGCCGACCACCCGCTCCGGCGACGCCTCCAGGACCTGCACACTCATGCGCGTACCGAGGTGACCGGCGGAGAACAGCGTGCCGAGGTCCAGGCCGGGCTCGGCCCACTGGTCGATGATCTCCTGCGGAAACTTGGTCGCGCTCTGCTCGCCCATGTCCTGCGGCTCCGTTCGTGTGCCCGTGGTGTCGGTGCGGCGTACCGGTGCGACCGGCACCCGGTGCCGGTCGTTGAGTCCTGCACGTTCTTATCAGGCCCGGGGACGGCCGTCCGGCCCGGGGCCGTGCTTCCGGGCCGGGCGGCCGTGCGCGCCGGGGTCAGGTCCCGGACGCCGTCGGCTCCAGGCGGACCACCAGCGACTTGGAGGCGGGGGTGTTGCTGGTGTCGGCGGTGTGGTCGAGCGGCACCAGGACGTTGGTCTCCGGGTAGTACGCCGCCGCGCAGCCGCGCGCGGTCGGGTAGTGGACGACGCGGAAGCCGGGGGCGCGCCGCTCCGTGCCGTCGGTCCACTCGCTGACCAGGTCCGTGTACGTGCCGTCGGCGAGGCCCAGCGCGCGGGCGTCCTCGGGGTTGACCAGGACGACGCGGCGCCCGTTCTTGATGCCGCGGTAGCGGTCGTCGAGGCCATAGATGGTGGTGTTGTACTGGTCGTGCGAGCGCAGCGTCTGGAGGAGCAGCCGGCCCTCGGGCAGATGCGGGTACTCGACGGGCGCGGCCGTGAAGTTGGCCTTGCCGGTGGCCGTGGGGAAGCTGCGCCGGTCGCGCGGGGCGTGCGGCAGGGCGAAGCCGCCGGGCCGGGCGACCTTGGCGTTGAAGTCCTCGAAGCCGGGGATGACGCGGGCGATCCGGTCGCGGACCGTGCCGTAGTCCTTCTCGAACTCCTCCCAGGGCGTGCGGCTGTCCGGGCCGAGGACGCGGCGCGCGAGGCGGGCCACGATGGCCGGCTCGGAGAGCAGGTGCGGACTCGCGGGCGCCAGCCGTCCGCGCGAGGCGTGCACCATGCCCATGGAGTCCTCGACGGTCACGAACTGCTCGCCGCCCGCCTGCACGTCGCGCTCCGTACGGCCCAGGGTGGGCAGGATCAGGGCGCGGGCGCCGGTGACCACGTGCGAGCGGTTGAGCTTGGTGGAGACGTGCACGGTCAGCCGGGCGCGGCGGACGGCGGCCTCGGTGACGTCGGTGTCGGGGGTGGCGGAGACGAAGTTGCCGCCCATCGCGAAGAAGACCTTGGCGTCGCCGTCGCGCAGGGCGCGGATGGCCCGTACGACGTCCAGGCCGTGCTCGCGGGGCGGCGCGAAGCCGAACTCCTTCTCCAGGGCGTCCAGGAAGGCGGGCGCGGGGCGCTCGAAGATGCCCATCGTACGGTCGCCCTGCACGTTGCTGTGGCCGCGTACGGGGCAGACGCCGGCGCCGGGGCGGCCGATGTTGCCGCGCAGCAGGAGGAAGTTGACGACTTCCTGGATGGTGGGGACGGAGTGCTTGTGCTGGGTCAGGCCCATGGCCCAGCAGACGATCGTGCGACGCGACTTCAGCACCATGTCCAGCGCGCGCTCGATCTCCTCGCGGGTCAGGCCCGTGGCGGCGAGCGTCGCGTCCCAGTCGGTGTCCGCGCGGGCCGCCGCGGCGAACTCCTCGAAGCCGTGGGTGTGCTTATCGATGAACTCGGTGTCGACGGCGCCCTCGGTCTCCAGGAGGAGCCGGTTCAGCGTACGGAAGAGGGCCTGGTCGCCGCCGATGCGCACCTGGAGGAAGAGGTCGGTCAGCGCGGTGCCGCGTCCGGCCAGGCCGCGCGGGGTCTGCGGGTTCTTGAAGCGCTCCAGGCCCGCCTCGGGAAGCGGGTTGATCGAGATGATCTTCGCGCCGCCGGCCTTGGCCTGCTCCAGCGCGGAGAGCATCCGGGGGTGGTTGGTGCCCGGGTTCTGCCCGGCGACGATGATCAGGTCGGCCTTGTACAGGTCCTCCAGCAGGACACTGCCCTTGCCGATGCCGATGGTCTCCGTGAGCGCGGAGCCGGAGGACTCGTGGCACATGTTGGAGCAGTCGGGCAGGTTGTTGGTGCCGAATTCGCGGGCGAAGAGCTGGTAGAGGAAGGCGGCCTCGTTGCTCGTCCGGCCGGAGGTGTAGAAGACGGCCTCGTCGGGGGAGTCGAGGGTGGTCAGCTCCTCGGCGATGATGTCGAAGGCCCGCTCCCAGGACACCGGCTCGTACCGGTCGGCGCCCTCGGGAAGGTGGACGGGGTGGGTGAGCCGGCCCTGCTGGCCGAGCCAGTAGCCGCTGCGCCCGGCGAGGTCGGAGACCGGGTGGGCGGCGAAGAACTCCGGGGTGACGCGGCGCAGGGTGGCCTCCTCGGCCACCGCCTTGGCGCCGTTCTCGCAGAACTCGGCCGCGTGCCGGTGCTCGGGCTCGGGCCAGGCGCAGCCGGGACAGTCGAAGCCGTCCTTCTGGTTGACCCGGAGCAGTGTGAGGGCGGTGCGGCGCACGCCCATCTGCTGCTGGGACACGCGCAGCGCGTGGCCGATGGCCGGCAGGCCGACGGCGTAGTGCTCGGGTGCGGTGACCTCGGGCGAGTCCTGGATCGGGTCCGAAGCGGGCGGCTTGCCTGCCATGGCGCTCTCCCTTGAGCCGAGTGCTGTGCGGTTGGGGTACGGCGCCGCGCGGCGATCGGTGCCGTATACAGAATCCTGTCACGGACGGCTGACGGTGGCGCCGCCGCGGTCGTCGCGGCGGGGATTGTCAGTGGGGCGTGGCAGGATCGGGGTGTGGCAGCAAAGGCAGCGAAGAAGAGCGAAGCGACCGGCACCGAAGCGGTGGAGGGCGGCCGTCCCCGGCTGCTCCTGATGGACGGGCATTCCATGGCATACCGGGCGTTCTTCGCCCTGCCCGTGGAGAACTTCACCACCGCCACCGGGCAACCGACCAATGCGATCTACGGCTTCGCGTCGATGCTCGCGAACACCCTGCGTGACGAGGCCCCCACGCACTTCGCGGTGGCCTTCGACGTCTCGCGCAAGACCTGGCGCTCGGCGGAGTTCCCCGACTACAAGGCGAACCGCTCCAAGACCCCCGACGAGTTCAAGGGCCAGGTCGAGCTGATCGGCGAGATGCTGGACGCGATGAACGTCAAGCGCTTCGCCGTGGAGGGCTACGAGGCCGACGACGTCATCGCCACGCTCGCCACCCAGGCCGCCGCCCAGGGCTTCGAGGTCTCCGTCGTCACCGGCGACCGCGACTCCTTCCAGCTGATCACCGACGACGTCACGGTCCTGTACCCGACCAAGGGCGTCTCCGAGCTGACCCGGTTCACCCCGGAGAAGGTCCAGGAGAAGTACGGCCTGACCCCGGCCCAGTACCCGGACTTCGCGGCGCTGCGCGGCGACCCGTCCGACAACCTGCCCGGCATCCCCGGCGTCGGCGAGAAGACCGCCGCGAAGTGGATCAACCAGTTCGGCTCGTTCGCGGAGCTGGTGGAGCGCGCCGAGGAGGTCAAGGGCAAGGCCGGACAGAATTTCCGCGATCACCTGGAGGCGGTCAAGCTCAACCGCGTCCTGACCGAGATGGTGCGCGACGTGGAGCTGCCCTGCGGCCCCGCCGAGCTGGTGCGCGAGGCGTACGACCGCAAGGCGCTGACCGTCTTCCTGGAGGCGCTGGAGATCCGTAACCAGGGGCTGCGCGAGCGGCTGCTGGCCGCCGACCCGGGTGCGGCCGAGGCCGAGGACGCCGGGCCCGCGCCCGCCGAGGTCGAGATCGACGGCACGGTCGCCGGTGCCGGCGAGCTGGCCCCGTGGCTGGCCGAGCACGGCCGCAAGCTGCTCGGCGTCTCCACGGTCGACACCTGGACGGTGGGCAGCGGCCGCGTCGCCGAGGTGGCCCTGGCCACCGCCGAGGGCCCGGCCGTCTGGTTCGACCCCACCGAGCTGGACGAGGCCGACGAGCGGGCCTTCGCCGCCTGGAGCGCCGACCCGGCGAGCCACAAGGTCATGCACAACGTCAAGGGCCTCATGCGGGTCTTCGGCGAGCACGGCTGGAGCATCGACGGCGTCACGATGGACACCGCCCTCGCCGCCTACCTGGTCAAGCCCGGCCGCCGCTCGTTCGCCCTGGACGCCCTGTCCGTCGAGTACCTGGGCCGCGACCTGGCCCCGGCCGCCGAGGGCAACGGGCAGCTGGCCTTCGGCGCCGACGACCGGGCCCAGGCGGACGCCCTGATGAACCAGGCCCGTACGGTCCTGGACCTGGGCGCCGCCATGACCACCAAGCTCGACGAGGTCGGCGCGGCCGGGCTGCTGCGCGACCTGGAGCTGCCCACCAGTGTGCTGCTGGCCCGGATGGAGCGGGCCGGTATCGCGGCCGACCGCGGCTGGCTGGAGCGCATCGAGCAGCAGTTCGCCGCCGCCGTCCAGCAGGCCGTGCAGGAGGCGCACGCCGCGGCGGGCCACGAGTTCAACCTCGGTTCGCCCAAGCAGCTCCAGGAGGTCCTCTTCGGCGAGCTGGGCCTGCCCAGGACGAAGAAGACCAAGACCGGTTACACGACCGACGCCGACGCCCTGGCCTGGCTGGCCGCGCAGACCGAGAACGAGCTCCCGGTGATCATGCTGCGCCACCGGGAGCAGTCCAAACTGCGCACCACGGTCGAGGGCCTGATCAAGACGATCGCGGCGGACGGCCGGATCCACACCACCTTCAACCAGACCGTCGCCGCCACCGGCCGGCTCTCCTCCACCGAGCCGAACCTGCAGAACATCCCGGTCCGCACGGACGAGGGCCGCGCGATCCGCCGCGGCTTCGTGGTCGGCGAGGGGTACGAGTCCCTGCTCACCGCCGACTACAGCCAGATCGAGCTGCGCGTGATGGCGCACCTCTCCGAGGACGAGGGCCTGATCGAGGCGTTCACCTCCGGCGAGGACCTGCACACCACCGTCGCCTCCCAGGTCTTCTCGGTCGCCAAGTCCGAGGTCGACCCGGAGATGCGCCGCAAGATCAAGGCGATGTCCTACGGCCTGGCGTACGGCCTGTCCGCCTTCGGCCTCTCCCAGCAGCTCGGCATCCAGCCCGACGAGGCCCGCCGCCTGATGGACACCTTCTTCGAGCGGTTCGGGGGGGTGCGCGACTACCTCCAGGACGTCGTCGACAAGGCCCGCGCCACCGGCTACACCGAGACGATCATGGGTCGCCGCCGCTACCTCCCCGACCTGAACAGCGACAACCGCCAGCGCCGCGAGATGGCCGAGCGGATGGCGCTGAACGCCCCGATCCAGGGCACCGCCGCCGACATCGTCAAGGTGGCGATGCTGCGGGTGGACGAGGCGCTGCGGGCGGCGGACCTCAGCTCCCGGATGCTGCTCCAGGTGCACGACGAGATCGTGGTGGAGGTGGCGCCCGGCGAGCGGGGGCAGGTCGACGAGCTGGTGCGCCGCGAGATGGCGGGCGCCGTCCAGCTGCGTGCCCCGCTGGACGTGTCGGTCGGCTACGGCGGCGACTGGGAGTCGGCGGCACACTGACCCGGGCGCGTACGACCGCTCACGGCTGCGCGCCGGAGCGGTCGTACGCGGCCGTGCGGTCGGCCCGGGGTGAGCTGCCGCGGCGGTGCAGCAGCCGCGCCGCCACCGCGTACACCGGCAGCCCGAGGGCGAGCCCCGCTCCCGCGCCGAAGAGCACGGTCGGTACGTAGTCGAACCAGGTCACCGCCATGTCCCCGTACGCGGCGCGGGCCCGCAGCGTACGGTGCACGGCGCCGGCCGTCAGGCAGAGCGCGAGCAGGGCCACGGCGAGCAGCCGCCGCCCGCCGGCCGGCGCGGGCAGCCCGGCCGGCGCCATCGGTTCCGGTGCCCGTCGCCACGCCGTCCACAGGAACCAGCCGATCACCCCGAGGGCCAGCGCCGACGTCCCGTACTGGACATACGTACACAGCGGGAAGCCCCCGACGACCTCGTTCAGCACGGGGATCAGCCGGGTGCCCCAGCGGCCCGGATGTGTGAAGGCGTCCCACACGGTGTGCGTGAGGGCGCCCAGCACCGCGGAGACGTAGAACCAGGCGAGGTACGCCGCGAGCGGCTTGCCGCCCGTGCCGGGACGGCCGCGCACCACCGCGTACACCCGGCCGCGCCAGGCCGTCGGCAGCAGGCCCACCAGCGGCTCGCGCAGCAGCAGCCAGCCGCCGACGAGGGCGGCGGTGATCAGCACGTCCACGGTGTGCACGCCCGGTATCCCGTGCGTGAAGTCGCCGAAGAGCATGGCACCGGGCAGCACGGTGTCCGCGAAGTACGTGACGTCCGGGGCGAACGACCCGGCGACGAGAGCCGAGGCGACCAGCGGCCCGCGCGCCGTCCCGCTCCGGCGCACCACCGGCAGTACCGCGGCCGCATGGCTGAGTGTGAACGGCATGACTCTCTCCCTGATCGTTTAGGATCAGTATGTCTGGCGTTGGGAGCAGTAGATGCCCGCCAGAAGTTGTCGTAGTGTCACGTGAGTTGGGAGCGCCGGGGAGCGCGCTACGGCGCCGTGCGCGCGGTGGATCAACGCTGAGGGGACGGGCACAGATGGCAGCCACATTCGGGCGGCGGCTTCGCAAGGGAGCGGCCTCGACGGCGGTGGCGGCGCTCGCGCTGGCCGCCCTGACCGCTTCCCAGGCCCCGGGAGCGGCCGAGAGCAGGACCGGCGGCGACGCCGGGGACCCCGCACCGGCCGGCAACACCCCCATCGACGGCGGCTCGCCGTACTACACCGACCTGCCGCCCCTCAACAGCCCGGTGCCGCCCGGCGGTTCGCACGGCACCGGCGGCGGCCCGGTCGCCACCGGCCCGGCCGAGGCGGGCATACCCGCCACCGTCCTGGACGCGTACAAGAAGGCCGAGGCCCGGGTCGCCCGGACACAGCCCGGATGCCGGCTGCCCTGGCAACTGCTCGCCGCCATCGGCAAGGTGGAATCCGGCCACGCCCGCGGCGGAGCCGTGGACGCCGAGGGCACCACCCTCCAGCGGATCACCGGCCCCCAGCTCAACGGCAAGGGCTTCGCGATGATCGCCGACACCGACGGCGGCGCCTTCGACGGCGACACCACGCACGACCGCGCGGTCGGCCCGATGCAGTTCATCCCCTCGACCTGGTCCAAGGGCGGCCCCGATGGCAAGGGCTGGGGCGCCGACGGCAACGGCGACGGCATCAAGGACCCCAACAACATCTACGACGCGGCCCTCGGCGCCGGGCGCTACCTGTGCGCCAACGGCCGCGATCTCGGCACCCAGAGCGATCTGGACAAGGCCGTCCTCGGCTACAACCCCTCGCAGACGTACCTGAACACGGTGCTGTCCTGGCTCGCGTTCTACCGCAAGGGCACCCACGAGGTCCCCGACGGCAAGGGGCCGCTGCCGGTCCACCGCGGCGGCGTGAGCACCGGGCAGGGCACCAAGCCCACCCCGGGCGCCGGGTCCACGTCAGGTCGTACGACCGGTCCGGGCACGGGACACGGTGGCGGCAGGACCACCGAGCCCGGCGGCAACTCCGGGCACAAGCCGGGCAGCGGCAAGCCGTCGCCCAAGCCCACGACCCCGCCCACCGGCCCCGGCACCCCCGCGCCCGAGCCCACCCACCCGACCCAGCCGCCCACCACACCGCCCACCAAGCCCCCGGCCAAGCCCGCGCCCGCCACCGCGCTGGAGCGGGTCGGCGCCGAGGAGCTGACGGCCACCGTCGGCGAGGACTTCGGGCAGATCGTGCGCGTCCGGGCGAAGGACGCCGCGAGCAAGCCGGTCGCCGGCGTCCCCGTCGATTTCCGCATCGTCGGCGAGACCGGCGCCCGCTTCCCGGGCAAGGCCGAGCACGTCACGGTACGGACCGGCGCCGACGGCATCGCCACGGCGCCCCGGCTCAACGCGGGCGACCGTCCGGGCACCTTCACCGTCCGGGCGACCGCGGTGGACCGCCACCTGCCCGCGACCGAGGTCGGCGCCACCGTCAAGGCCAGGCCCGCGCCCGCGCCCCAGGCCGACGCGCTGGCCCGTACGTCCGACGCCGAGCTGACCGCCAAGGCCGGCACCGCCTTCGCCGAGGGCGCCGTCGAGGTCAAGGCCACCTACCGGGGCAAGCTCGCGGCGGGCGTCGCGGTGACCGCGACGATGGTCACCGACGACCCGAAGAAGCCCGTCGAGAACGACAAGGGCCCCTACTTCGCGGGCACCGGCGCGGACCGGGACAAGCAGCTCCGCAGCCTGACGTTCAAGACCGGGGCGGACGGCCTGCTCAAGCTGCCGGAGATCCGCACCGACCAGCACGCGGGCACCTTCCTGCTGCGCCTGACCACCGCCGACGGCGCCGTTCTGACCGTCGAGCTGACCGTCACGCCGTAGCCGCCGCGCACCGCGCCACCGCCCACCGCCGTCCCGCTCCCGCCCGAGCCGGACGGCGGTGCGGTGTCCCGCCGGTGCAACGTGTTCTCATCTGCGCCGCCCGTTGCTACGGTGCCCCCGCACCCGACGCCCCAGCAGCTCACCGGAGCCCGCGGCACGGCACCCGGCACGGCCCGCGCCCGCCCCGGGCGTCCCGTACCGCGGCTCCCCGGGAGGCCGAGCATGCGCGCACTGACAGCCGCCGCGATCGGACTGGCCGCGGCCTTCGCCCTCGTCCTCGCCGTCACCGCGGCCGGCGCGCCCAGCGGCGGGACCTCCCCCGAACCGCTGCGCACCACCGTCCCCGCGCACCCCTGAGGGAGGGACGCCGCCGCCATGCGACGCAAAGCCAGTCTGGTCCTGCTCGCGTTCGCCGTCTTCTTCGCCGCGCTGTCCCCGCTGCTGCGCTGGTACGCCTTCCCGCGGCTCGCCAAGGTCCCGGCGAACCAGTACCAGGACATGGTGCTGGAGGCGAAGCCCGCCACCCTCCTCGACTACGGCACGATGCGGGCCCGGCAGGTCCCGAAGGTCTCCATCGTCCAGACGCTCAAAGGCAACGTCGAGGAGTCCGAACGCATCGAGCGGACCGCCGGCCGCGACGTCGTGGTCTGGGACGCGCTCTCCCACGTCGCCGGCCCCGACGGCAAGATGGTCTCCCAGATCCCCGAGCGCTACATCTTCGACGCCCACACCCAGGAGCCCGTGCACGCCACCGGCGAAATGGTCGACGGCGATCCCGTACGGCGCACCGGCATCGAGTACAAATGGCCGTTCCTCACGGAGCGGCGGGACTACGACTACTTCGACGCGCAGACCCGCACCAGCGCCCCCATCCACTACAAGGGGACCCGCACCTTCCGCGGCCTGGACGTCTACTACTTCGAGCAGACCATCCCCTGGACGAAGGTGCCCTTCCCGAAGAAGCTGCCGGTCCAGGGCATCACCGCGGAGACCGTCGCGAAATCCGGCACCACCCGCTGGTACAGCACCAAGCGGATGTTCTGGGTCGAGCCGGTCACCGGCGCGCCCGTCAACGGGGAGGAGATCCACCGGGAGGAGCTGCGCGGCGGCAGCCTCGTCCCCGGCGGCGGCAAGGTCACCGCCTTCTCCGGGCACGTGAAGATGCGGCCGGACTACGTGGCCGCCACGGTCGACCTCGTGACGTCCCAGCGCCGGCTCGTCCTGCTCCTGACCAGCCACCTCCCGTGGGGCTTTCTCGCGCTCGGGGCCGCGCTCCTCACCCTCGGCCTGGTCCTGGAGGCCCGCGGGCGCCGCCCGGAGGGGAACCGCCCGGAGCCGGAGCGCCCCGCGCGGGTCAGCTCCGCCTGAGGCGCGCGGTCGTGTGCCGGGTCGGCTGCGCGCCGGCCGGGTCCTCCGGCCAGGGGTGCTTGGGGTAACGGCCGCGCAGCTCGGCCCGTACGGACCGGTAACCGTCCCGCCAGAAGGACGCCAGGTCGGCGGTGACGGCGGCCGGCCGCCCGGCAGGCGACAGCAGGTGGACGAGCACGGGCACCCGCCCGTCCGCCACCCGGGGGGACTCCTGCCAGCCGAACAGCTCCTGGAGCTTGACGGCCAGCACGGGCTGCTCGCCGCTGTAGTCCACCCGCACCCGTGACCCGCTCGGCACCTCGATGCGCTCCGGCGCCAGCTCGTCGAACCGGACCGCCGCCCCGCTCGCCCACGGCAGCAGCCGGGCCAGCGCCTGGCCCGCGTCGGCCCGCTCCAGGTCGGCGCGCCGCCGCGCCCGGCCCAGCTCCACGCCCAGCCAGGTGTCGAGCCGGTCCAGCAGTGCCGCGTCCGACACGTCGGGCCACTCGCCGCCCAACTCCCGGTGCAGAAAAGCCATCCGGTCCCGCAGCGCCCGTGCGCCGTCGGACCAGCGCAGCAGTCCGAGGCCCGCCCGGCGCAGCCCGTCCGCCAGCGCCTCCTGGACGAGGCCGGGGTCGGGGGAGCGCAGCGGGCGGGCGACCAGTTCGATCGCGCCGAGCCGTTCCACGGAGCGGGCCACCACGTCCCCGTCCGCCCAGCGGACCTCCTCGCCCGCCGCGTACAGGGCCCCGGCCGCCGTACGCGCGGTGTCCTCGTCGATCTCCGCCGCCAGCCGCACCCGCGCGGACGCCGCCGCCACGGGCCGGTCGGCGACCGCCACCGCCAGCCACGGCGCGCTGCGCAGCCGCGACCCGTCCCCCAGCTCGGCGCCGGTCCCGGACGCCATCAGGAACGCACCCGCGCCCCGGGCCCGCGCCACCCGCTCGGGGAACGCCAGGGCGGCCACCAGACCGGCTGCCGCGTCGTCCGAGCCGTGCGCCGCCCCGGCCGCGGGCTCCGTCCCCGTGCCGTCGGCCGCTTCCCGGGCCCCCGCCACCGCCGACGTGAGCCGGCGGGCCTCCCGGCGCCAACGGGAGCCGTACGCGTCCTGCCCGCGCCGGGCCGTACGCCAGGCGGCGGCCAGATCGTCCCCGTACTCCCGCGGCGGCTCCTCGCTCAGCAGCGCGACCACCTCGGCGGCGCGGCGGTCACCGATCCGGCGCGCGCCGTCCAGCAGGGCGCGCGCCAGGCGCGGGTGCAGGCCGAGCCGCGACATCCGTACGCCGCGGTCGGTGACCCGGCCGTCCGCGCCGACCGCGCCGATCGCGGCCAGCACCTCGCGCGCGGCGGCCAGCGCGCCCGCGGGCGGCGCGTCGAGCAGGGCCAGGCCCGCGGCGTCCGGATCACCCCAGCAGGCCGCCTGCAACGCGAACGCCGTGAGGTCCGCGACTTTGATCTCGGGCGCCGGGAAGCGCGGCAGGCGCGCGTCCTCGCCCTGCGACCAGCAGCGGTACACCGTCCCCGGCGCCTCGCGCCCGGCCCGCCCCGCGCGCTGCCGCGCCGACGCCTGGGAGGCCCGTACGGTCGTCAGCGCGCTCAGCCCGCGCGCGTGATCGGTACGGGGCTCCCGCGCCAGCCCGCAGTCCACGACCACCCGCACACCCGGCACCGTCAGACTCGACTCGGCCACCGAGGTCGCCAGCACCACCCGCCGCCGGCCGGAGCCACCGGACAGCACCGCGTCCTGTACGGCGGCCGGCGCCCGACCGTGCACCTGCAACACCTCGGTGCCGTCGGCCGCGACATCGTCCAACTGTCCGGCCACCCGCGCGATCTCCCCCACACCGGGCAGGAAACAGAGCACATCGCCCGACCGCTCGCGCAGCGCGCGCCGTACCGTCGCTGCGACGTGCCCCAGCAGCACCGGATCGACCCGCATACCGTGCGGGGGCATGGGGGCCCCTCCCGCTCGAGCGAAGCCGAGAGTGGGGGACGAACGCTCCGGCGGCGCCCAGACGACCTCCACCGGGTGGGAGACCCCCGCGGCCTCCACGACTGGCGCAGCGCTGCTGTCCGCCCCGTGGTCCGCGCCCCCGCCCAGCAGCCGGGCCCAGCCCTCGGCGTCCGTCGTCGCCGACGCCGCGAGCAGCCGCAGTTCCGGCCGCAGCGTCGCGCGGACGTCGAGCAGGAAGGCGGCGGCGGTGTCGGCGTCCAGATGCCGCTCGTGGCACTCGTCCAGCACGACGGCATCGACACCCGCCAGCTCAGGGTCACGCTGCAACCGTTGCAGCAGCACACCGGTCGTCACCACCTCGACGGCCGTACGGGGGCCGGCCCGGCGCTCGCCGCGCACGGTGAAGCCCACCCGGTCGCCCACCTGCTCACCCAGCAGCCAGGCCATCCGCCGCGCGGCGGCACGGGCCGCGATCCGGCGCGGCTCGGCGACGATCACCCGGCGCGGAGAGGGGCCGGACCGCCCCGCCGGGCCTTCCGGGCCGGTCAGACCGGCCAGGGCCAGCGGCACCAGCGTCGTCTTGCCGGTGCCCGGAGGCGCGCAGAGCACCGCGGCGCCGTGCCGGTCCAGCGCTTCCTCCAGCGCGGGCAGGACGGTCCGTACGGGCAGCTGGGCGAGGGCGTCGTGGCGGATCACGCCACCAGTTTCCCGGACGGGCCGGAGCACGGGCCGGGGCGGGCCCGCGGACGCCGCCCCGCGCCGGCCGTCCGGTCAGTCCGCCACGCAGACGAAGATCGCCGTACCGGGGATGAGGTTCCCGCGCAGCGGCGACCAGCCACCCCACTCCTGGTAGTTCCACTCCGGCCACTCCGGCTCGACCAGGTCCACCAGCCGGAAGCCCGCCGCGGCCACGTCCCGCACCCGGTCGCCCAGCGTCCGGTGGTGCTCCACGTACACCGCGCGGCCCGCCCCGTCCTGCTCCACGTAGGGCGTGCGGTCGAAATACGACGAGCCCACACTCAGGCCCTCCGGGCCCGGCTCGTCGGGGAAGGCCCAGCGGATGGGGTGGGTCACCGAGAACACCCAGCGCCCGCCCGGCCGCAGCACCCGCCGCACCTCCCGCATCACGCGTACCGGGTCGGCGACGAAGGGCACCGCCCCGTACGCGGAGCACGCGAGGTCGAAGGAGGCGTCGCGGAAGGGAAGGGCCCCGGCGTCCGCCTCGACCAGTTCGACCTGCGCCGACACGCCCGGCACCGGTCCGCCGGGCTCCGCACCCGTACCGATCCGCAGGGCGTGCTGGAGCTGGCGGTGCGAGAGGTCGAGCGCCACCGGACGGGCGCCCTGCGCCGCCAGCCAGCGCGAGCACTGCGCCGCGCCCGCCCCGATCTCCAGGACCCGCCGCCCCTTCAGCTCCGCCGCCGGCCCGAGCAGCCCGGCCTCCGCCTCGTCCAGCCCCTCGGGACCCCACACGAAACGGTCGTCCCCCAGGAACGCGCCGTGCTCGTTCTGGTACTCGTCCGCGTTTCGGTCCCACCAGCCACGGCTGGCCCGGCTGCTTTCCGTGTCCGAGGCGGCACGCCGTGTCGCCTCCGGCTCGTACTCTTGGATCATCGCGCCCGTCGTCGTACTCTTCGCTGAGCTTGTGGCTGCCGGTCGCCGCAGGGCCCCGTTGGCCTCGCGGAACATGGCGTGTGCCGGTTATGGGGCGTTCCGCCCCGGGTGTGCGCCTTCGCGCATTGACCGTGTCCGGCTGCCCCCGTATGCTACAAGTTGCGCTGCGGGCCTGCGCACCTCAGACGGAGCAGGTCGCGCTCGCATCTGTATGTATGTCCCCTCGGTTTTCGGGGCGCTGCCGGGGCTTCGGTTGGTTCGGAGTTCCTGTTCACGCGTCTCTGACGCTGTCCGGTCTTATGCAGAAGCGATACAGGCTCCCGGCGTAGCAGTACCTACGACTTCAATGTCCGTACCGGAGCCCTTTCCCACATGACGAGCAGCACCGAGACCACCGCCACCACCCCGCAGGTTGCGGTCAACGACATCGGTAACGAGGAAGCCTTCCTCGCCGCGATCGACGAGACGATCAAGTACTTCAACGACGGCGACATCGTCGACGGCGTCATCGTGAAGGTCGACCGGGACGAGGTCCTGCTCGACATCGGTTACAAGACCGAAGGCGTTATCCCGAGCCGCGAGCTCTCGATCAAGCACGACGTCGACCCCAACGAGGTCGTCGCCGTCGGTGACGAGATCGAGGCCCTGGTCCTCCAGAAGGAGGACAAGGAAGGCCGCCTGATCCTCTCGAAGAAGCGCGCCCAGTACGAGCGTGCCTGGGGCACCATCGAGAAGATCAAGGAAGAGGACGGGATCGTCACCGGTACCGTCATCGAGGTCGTCAAGGGTGGTCTCATCCTCGACATCGGCCTCCGTGGCTTCCTGCCGGCCTCCCTGGTCGAGATGCGCCGCGTGCGCGACCTGCAGCCCTACGTGGGCAAGGAGCTCGAGGCCAAGATCATCGAGCTGGACAAGAACCGCAACAACGTGGTCCTGTCCCGCCGTGCCTGGCTGGAGCAGACCCAGAGCGAGGTCCGCCAGACCTTCCTCACCACCCTCCAGAAGGGCCAGGTGCGCTCCGGCGTCGTCTCCTCCATCGTCAACTTCGGTGCCTTCGTGGACCTGGGTGGCGTCGACGGCCTGGTGCACGTCTCCGAGCTGTCCTGGAAGCACATCGACCACCCGTCCGAGGTCGTCGAGGTCGGCCAGGAGGTCACGGTCGAGGTCCTGGACGTCGACATGGACCGCGAGCGCGTGTCCCTGTCGCTCAAGGCGACCCAGGAAGACCCGTGGCAGCAGTTCGCCCGGACCCACCAGATCGGTCAGGTCGTCCCGGGCAAGGTCACCAAGCTGGTGCCGTTCGGTGCGTTCGTCCGCGTGGACGAGGGCATCGAGGGCCTGGTCCACATCTCCGAGCTGGCCGAGCGCCACGTGGAGATCCCGGAGCAGGTCGTCCAGGTCAACGACGAGATCTTCGTCAAGGTCATCGACATCGACCTGGAGCGTCGCCGGATCTCGCTGTCGCTGAAGCAGGCCAACGAGTCCTTCGGCGCCGACCCGACGGCGGTCGAGTTCGACCCGACCCTGTACGGCATGGCCGCGTCCTACGACGACCAGGGCAACTACATCTACCCCGAGGGCTTCGACCCGGAGACCAACGACTGGCTGCCGGGCTACGAGGCCCAGCGCGAGGCGTGGGAGACCCAGTACGCCGAGGCGCAGCAGCGCTTCGAGCAGCACCAGGCCCAGGTCATCAAGTCCCGCGAGGCCGACGAGCAGGCTGCGGCCGAGGGCGCGGCGGCCCCGGCGGCCGGCGGCAACGCCGGTGGCGGCAACGTCTCCGGTGGCTCGTACTCCTCGGAGTCGACGGACAACTCCGGCGCCCTGGCGTCGGACGAGGCCCTGGCCGCGCTGCGCGAGAAGCTGGCCGGCGGCCAGAGCTGAACGCGTCGCCGGTAGGCGCCCACCGGTAGCCCGGTAAGCGCCCCGGCGTACCAGCCGGTAGGACAAGGAAGGCCCGCTCCCCTCGGGGGGCGGGCCTTCGTCGTGTGCGGGGGTGGGGACGGACTGGGGATGGGGAGGAGGGCCGGGGCGGCCGGCTGGCCGGGACGCTCGGAGTGGCTGTGGCTGTGGCTGGGGCTGTGGCTGGGGTGGCTGGCGTGGCTATCCGACCGGGACGCCCGGGGTGGCGATGCCGCGGCCGCCGGTGACCTTGTTGTCGCCGGTGATCGTCACCGGGCAGTCGGCCGCCTGGTAATTGGTGATGTGGAAGCCGTACCGGTTCGGACCGTTCGCGCCACTGAGGTCGGACCGATTGTCGCGGAAGACCGTGCCGCAGCCCCAGCCCGGCTGCTGGCTGTGCGTCTCGTAACCGTTGTTGCGGGTGTGCTTGCCGGTGTTGCCCTCCACCAGGACCTTGTTGCCCTTGATGTCGGCCCATGAGTCGTCGTAGTGGGCGCCGGTCAGCCCGCTGCCGTCGAAGGTGTTGCCGATGATCTTCGCGCCGGTGGTGCCCTCCTTGATGTCGATGTTCTCGCCGCCGACGCCGGGCCCGATCGTATTGCGCAGGATCTGTACGTTGTCGCTCCTGTCCCCGGTGCCGCCCGCGCTGCCCACGTACACCCCCTCGCCCATGCCCCGGCCGTCCCGCCCGGTGTCGTAGATCCTCGAATTCTCGATGACGCCGTCCTTGCTGGATTTCCGGAAGTGCACGCCCTCCATGTCCAGGCCGTGCACGGTGACGGTGTCGAGGACGACGCCCCGCGCCGCGTCCGTCACGATGCCCTTCTGGCCGCCGGTGACGGTGAGGCCCCGGACCGTCCAGTACGAGGCGCCGTCCAGGTGGAGCCCGTAGCCGCCGCTCGCCTTCAGGACGGCTCTGGCGGAGCCGGTGAGGGTGATCCGCGAGGACGCGCCGGCCGCGGTGGCGGCCCGGAAGTTGCCCTGGTACGTGCCGTCCGCGAGCCGGATGGTGTCGCCCGGCTCGGCGGCCGACAGAGCGCTCTTGAGCTGGGCCGCGGTGGAGACATCGATGGTGCGGGCGACGGCCGGGGCGGATATGGGGACGGAACCGGGAGTGCTTCCGTGTGCCGTGACGGAGGTGGCGAGCAGGGCGCCGACGCCCAGCAGGGCCGCGGCGGACACTGGCAGCAGGGATCGCGTACGCATCCGTATCCTTCCTGTACGTGAACGGAGGACGTCGACATGAACAGGGAATGGAGGTGAAGGTAGCACCTGCCGCGAGGTGGTCAACCTCCCGAGATGCACGGGCCGTTGGAGTCCCGGGGCGCCGGAGTGACGGGCCGCCGAAGGCATCCCGCGGCCGGAGATTCGCGTCTTATCGGGTGACAAGGTCGCAAGATGCACGAACGTTCATTCACACGGGGGTGTGACCATGTCGGATTTCAATCGACGGGATTTCCTGCGCGCCGTCGGCGTCACCGGCGGCGCCGGCGCGATGTTCGCCACGATGGGCGCGCTGGGACTGGCGCCCACCGCCGAGGCCGCGGCGGCCGAACCGGCCTTCACCGCGCCGCGGGCGAGCGACTTCACACTGACCGGGAAGGCCGCCGCCAAGGTCGTGGTCGTCGGCGGCGGCATCGCGGGCCTCACGGCGGCGTACGAACTGGGCAAGGCCGGATACGACTGCACCGTCCTGGAGGCCGCGGACCGGACCGGCGGCCGCAACCTGACCGTACGGGGCGGGGACACGGTCGTCGACACGCACGGCGTCAGGCAGACCGCGCGGTTCTCGGACGGCCACTACATGAACACGGGCCCGGCCCGTATCCCACAGTGGATGATCACGCTCGACTACTGCCGTGAACTCGGCGTACCGCTGGAGGCGTTCACCAACGTGAACGCGAGTGCCTATGTGCACACCTCGCGCACGGCATCGGACGGTCCGGTCCGCTTCCGTACCGCCAAGGCCGACGTGTACGGCTATGTCTCCGAACTCCTGGCCAAGGCGACCGACAAGGGCGCCCTGGACAAGGAACTGACCGCCGCCGACCGCGAGCGACTGCTGGAATTCCTGCGAGGCTTCGGCGACATCGGCGGACGGGTGGCCGGCGACCCGGCCAAGAGCTGGCGCTACACGGGCAGCACCCGGCGCGGCTACCGCCGGGACCCCGGCGCCGCCGGCACGCCCGGCACGGTCCTCGGCCCGGTGCCGTCCGTGTCCGACGTCCTCGCCAGCGGCGTCGGCCGCGCCTTCGCCTTCGAATTCGGCTACGACCAGGCGATGATGATGTACCAGCCGGTCGGCGGCATGGACCGCATCCCGCGGGCGCTCACGCGGGCGGTGGGCGAGCGGCGGGTCCGTACGGGCGCGGTGGTCACCCGTATCACCGACAAGGCCGACCGGGTCACCGTCACCTACACCCACCAGGGCAGCACCCGAACGCTCGACGCGGACTACTGCATCGCCGCGCTGCCGCCCAACATCCTCGCCCGCGTCCCGCACAACCTGGGCGGCGCGGTGCAGAGCGCGCTGGAGGCGTGCGCGCCCGATTCGGCGGCGAAGCTCGGCCTCGAATACCGGAGCCGGTGGTGGGAGGACGACCACCGGATCTACGGCGGCATCACCAACACCGACCTGGACGTCGGCGTCATCTGGTACCCGTCGTACGCCTTCCACGCGGACCGCGGCGTCGTCATCGGCTACTACAACTTCGGCCGGGACGCCGACGCCTACGGGAAGCTCGCACCGAAGGAGCGCGAACGGCGCGCCGTCGCCCAGGGTGTCAAGATCCACGGGGCCAAGTACCGCACCGAACTGAGCTCCTCCTTCTCCCAGCACTGGCGCCTGATGCCGCACGTCGAAGCCGCCTGGCACAGCCTGGAGGGCGGCCCGGACGCCGCCCGCTACGCCGCACTCAACCAGGCCGCCGGCCGGGTGTACTTCGCCGGCGACTACCTCAGCCACACGATCGCCTGGCAGCACGGGGCGTTCTCGTCGGCGCGGAAGGTGGTGGGGGAGGTGCATCGGAGGGTTTTGCGGGGGTGAGGCGGGGGTCCAGGACGGGGGGCGGGGGCCGATGGTGGGAATGGTGGGGGAGCGGTCCGGTGGTGGGAAGGGTGGGAGCGGGGGAGCGATGGCCGGTGAGGGAATGCCGGCGGCACGTAGGACGTTCTGGGGGACGGACATCGAGGAGGAGCGGACACTGTGTTGGATCCCCAGGGTTTGTACGAATGGGAGCCGAGCGGGCTCGCGGCGGTGGAGGCGATCACCGCACGGGACTCCGCGGGGTTGGTGCTGCTGTACCACTTCGACGGCTACATCGATGCCGGTGAGACCGGCGACCAGATCGTGGACCGGCTGCTGAGCGGCCTCTCCCACCGGGTCGTCGCCCGCTTCGACCACGACCGGCTCGTCGACTACCGCGCCCGCAGGCCACTGCTCACCTTCCAGCGCCACCGCTGGACCGCGTACGAGACCCCGAGCATCGAACTGCGGCTCGTCGAGGACGCCACCGGCGCGCCGTTCCTGCTGCTGTCCGGCCCGGAGCCGGACGTGGAGTGGGAGCGCTTCGCCGCCGCGGTGCGGCAGATGGTGGAGCGGCTCGGCGTACGGCTGGCGGTGAACTTCCACGGTATTCCGATGGGCGTCCCCCACACTCGCCCCGTGGGCCTCACGCCGCACGGCAACCGCATCGACCTCATGCCCGGCCACAGCAGCGTCTTCGACGAGGCCCAGGTGCCCGGCAGCGCGGAGTCGCTGATCGAGTTCCGGCTCGCCGAGGCCGGACACGACGTGCTGGGCGTGGCCGCGCACGTACCGCACTACGTGGCCCGCTCCCCGTACCCGGACGCGGCGCTGACGGCCCTGGAAGCGGTCACTGCGGCCACCGGGCTGGTCCTGCCGACTGCGGCACACGCGCTGCGCACGGAGGCGCTGCGTACCCAGGAGGAGATCGAGCGGCAGATCTCCGAGGGGGACGAGGAACTGGTCGCGCTGGTGAACGGCCTTGAGCACCAGTACGACGCCGTGGCGGGCGCGGAAAGCCGCGGGAACCTGGTGGCCGAGCCGATGGAACTGCCCTCGGCCGACGAGATCGGCCGCGAACTGGAACGCTTCCTGGCGGAGCGCGAGGGGGAGCAGGGCCTGGGCTGAGACGCCCCGGGGCCTGGCTGATGTGGCCCGAGGCTTGGTCGAGGCGCCCTTTCCGGGCGCCTCGACCGTCCCGGGCGTCGTCTGCCGCGATGTAGCGTGGGCCCCATGGTGAAGGTGGGGCTTACGGGCGGTATCGGCGCAGGTAAGAGCGAGGTGTCGCGGCTGCTGGCGTCGTACGGCGCGGTGATCGTGGACGCCGACAAGATCGCGCGCGAGGTGGTCGAGCCGGGTACGCCCGGGCTCGCCGCCGTGGTCGAGGAGTTCGGGTCGGAGGTGCTGTCCGAGGACGGCACTCTCGACCGGCCCAAGCTGGGCGCGATCGTCTTCAACGACCCGCAGAGACTCCAGGCGCTGAACGCGATCGTGCACCCGCTGGTGGGAGCGCGGTCTGCCGAACTGGAAGCCGCGGCGGGACCGGACGCGGTGGTCGTCCACGACGTACCGCTGCTCACGGAGAACGGCCTGGCCCCTCTCTACGACCTGGTCGTCGTGGTCGACGCCCCGCCCCGCACCCAACTCGACCGCCTGGTACGGCTGCGCGGCATGGCCGAGAGCGAGGCCAAGGCCCGCATGGAAGCCCAGGCGACCCGCGAACAGCGCCTCGCCGTCGCGGACCTGGTCATCGACAACGACGGGCCGTTGGAGGCCCTGGAACCCCAGGTACGCACGGTATGGGAGCGGTTGCGGGGGTGGGGGCGGGAAAGGTGAGGGCAGGGGCAGGGCCAAGGGCGGGTACCTCCGGGACGGGGCACGCCTCGGGCGGGCAGGGCGCAGCGTCTGAGTTCTTGACGCGTGCTGACCGCTCGTGGGGGCGAGGCCCGCGTGGGAAGGTCACCGTACTCGTCGCTCCGGCACGCGGCGGGGCGCGTCTTGACACTCCAGCTATCGTCGCGGCCATGAACCAGTCTGTTGATCATGTCCCCACCCCGCCCTCCCAGCCTGTTCCCGTTCCTCCTTCCGCCGGCTCCGCCACCGGTTCCTTCGTCGTCAACATCGCCGGCGTACCCGACGCCGACCTGGAGCCCGAGCCGCTGGACGCCGCGCAGATCGTCTCGGGCGATCCCATGGTGACCGGCAAGGTCCTGTGGGAATCCCCGGACGGCAAGCAGATACGGGGAATCTGGCAGATCACCCCGGGTGTCGTCACGGACACCGAGGCGAACGAACTGTTCGTGGTCGCCAGCGGCCGGGCAACCATCGAGGTCGAGAACGGCCCCGTTCTGGAAGTGGGCCCGGGCGACGCCTGCATTCTGCGCGAAGGCGACCGTACGCGATGGACTGTGCACGAAACGTTGCGCAAGGCGTACCACATCACTCTGTGAAGATGACCGCATCGCCCTGTGAAGGTAACCGGCGGCGAAAAGCCATGGCGTCCGGATCCACGGCGGTCCGGTGGGCCCGCACCCGCCCGTGAACCGTCTGAGCCCTCAACGTCATGATTGTGGGACGAGCCGAGTGGGGAATGCGACGGGTGACGGGCTTGTTGAGCCGCACGTAGCGCCCGCGCACCGGGCGACGCACGCGCTTGCCCACACCGAGCCGGCGAGCGGCATGCGACTGGTGGCCCGTAGTACGGGAGAGGAGACGCCGTGGCCGAACGCAGCCCCGAGACGAACGTCATCGACTTCCGGGCCGCCGAGCAGTTGCTGGCGGCCCGCGACCCGCGCGGCGCCGTGCAGCTCCTGGACGCGGTCATCGCGGCCCACCCTGAGAACACCGCGGCCCGCCTGCTGCGCGCCCGCGCCTTCTTCCTCGCCGCCCAACTCCGCCCGGCCGAACTCGAATTCCAGATCGTCCTGGAACGCGAGCCGGACAATGCCTTCGCCCACTTCGCCCTGGCCCGCACCCTTCAGCGCGCCAACCGCCCCGACGAGGCCCAGCGCCACTTCCGCCTCGCCGCAGCCCTGGACCCCCGTCCGGACTTCCTGGAAGCCGCCCGCTTCGAGCCCCCCAACGGGTCCGGCCGACCCAGCCGACCCAGCCGATCCAGCCGGTCCGGCTGATCCGACCGATGGTCCGACCGGTCCGCCCGGTCCGGCCGATTCGACCGGTCCCGGAAGCGCGTAACCCGGTCGGCGGGGGCCCTGGGTGGTCGGAGCCCTGGGCGGGTTGAGCTCTGAGGCCCCTGGGCGGGTTGAGTTCTGGGGGTGTCCCCTGGGCGGGTGAGCGTGCGTCCAGTGCCGACTTGCGGCCTCATCTCTCCTCTCCGCGGCCCTCCTCTCGTCCGTCCGCTCCAGGCGTGTCTGGTCCCGACCCCCGTATCTCGCCATTCGGGCCATGGCCGCCCGGTCCACCACCGTCCCGGCCCAGGTCGGCTGGGCGGCGGGGCGGCGACCCTCGGGCCGAGCCGTGGCCCGGCTCGTACGGTGGTATGTCCTTGCCCGGCTGGTAGTGCGGGCCTTGGTGGATGTGCCGCACCACTATGGCCAGGTCCGTAGCGGCGAGTACCGCCACCACGGCACAGGCCGCTGCCCACCCCGGCCGACCGGCCACCACGAAGGCGACCGTGCCCATCGCGGCCCAGAGCATCCCCCACAGCGCCAGCCCACAGCGCATCTTCAGCGGACTGCGTGCCTGAAGAGGTTCATTACCGGTTCGCATCACCACTCACCACTCACCACTCACACTCGCCGCTTGCCACTCACCGCACATGGCCCGGCCTGCATTGCTGACTGCCCGCTCGCATCTTGCTGAGCTTCATCGCCGTGGTCCTGCGCCTCGCATGCAGTTCGCAACCGGTCGAAGGCCGTCCTAGCCAAGACCGCTCACCCGGCTCGTCCGCGTCACCTTCCCCCTCTCCCAGGGTCCTCCCATTCCGTGGGGGCGTCATGTGGCCCGACAAACACCCGCGCCCCGCAAACCGTCATCTGATGAGCCACTCCCGCCACCACCCGGTGCGGCGCGGGACGATGCGCCGCACGGTGATCCCCGAGCCCGCTCCGGTCGGGGATCACCGGCGGGGTGGGAGTTGATCCAGTTCAGGCCGCCGATGTCGAGCTGTGTCCGGGCCCGGGTCACGGCCACGTAGGCCAGGCGCGCTTCCGCGAGATCGATCGGCCCGGGGACCGGTTCCCCGTCCGCGTCCAGTTCGTCCAGGTCATCCGGGGCGGTGAAGTCGTCCGCGATCCGGACCGCCGGCCACTCCCGCCCCTTCGCCCGGTGCGCCGTCGAAACCGTGACCTCGGCCGCGTCCTCCGGTGTGAGCCGGGCCAGGGCTTGGAGGACGGCCTCCGTACCGTGTTCGTCGACCAGCTCGACCAGGGGCAGGAGATCCCGGCCGGACGGGTCGCACTCCGCGTACTCCCGCAGCTCTTCCCAGGACGCGAAGAGCATCAGTTCAGGGTGCGACGGCCGGCGCCCCGATCTGAGATCGTGCGCGGACCGTGCCAGCGCGGCCAGCGTTCCCCCGCCACCGGCCAAGGCGACTCTGCGGCCTTGTTCGAGCTGCCGTATCACCTCCACCATCGCGCCCACATTGGTCCGGCACAGGACCGCGTCCGGTCTCGCGATCTTCGTCAGCTCCGTGGCCGGCGACGGCGATCCGTCGAGCCGGATCGGCGCGTCGACGATGGCCAGCCAGCGGTTGGCCTCCTCGGCCAGCGCGGGACCGAAGCGGAAGGACCGCGAAAGGGACAGCTGTCTGCCGTCGAAGGTGCTCATCACGTCGCGTGCTCCGCGCCAGCCGTAGATGGCCTGCGCGGAATCCCCGACCATGACCAGCTGCGCATGTCCGCGCTGGGCGGTGAAGACCTGCTCGACCACGGGGTTGGTGTCCTGCGCCTCGTCCAGCAGAAGGAAGTCCGCCGCGATCTTCGGCTCGCTCAGAGCCCACATCTTCAGATAGTGGTCGTGCTCGAAACGGACGGTGCCCTGCTCGGGATGCTGGATATCCGCCCACGCCTTGCGGGCGAAAGGAAGGACGATCTCCGAGAGCTGCTCATGCGCTGCGTCTGCCTCGGCCCCGCGCAACCGTGGCACGTGCTGAGCTGTGAGGCGGGGGTCAGCGGACCGGCAGAACTGGGTCACGGTGCGCAGCGCCGAGTAGGACAGTGCCTTGTTGCTGATCCGGCGGGCACCGATGCGTACGCTCATCCCGGCGTCGATGCCCAGGGCCGCGCCGATCCGCCAGCCTGCCTGACGCGGGGCGTTCAGCCGGGTCTGATAGTTCTTGCCGACCGAGGCGTAGGCGAGTGCGTGTGCGGTGCTGCACGTGACGTGCTCGGGGAATCGGCGGGTGGCGTCCCGCGCGATCGCCTTGTTGAACGCGATATAGCGGCCTTGCCGGCAGGGCGGCCGTCCGCGCGGGGGTGCGCAACGGGCGAGCATGGCGAGCGTCGTGGTCTTGCCGGTGCCTGCTCCGGCCTGGATCACGAGGTGATCTCCGGCGCGGAAGGCGTCCGCGGCGGCGGTCTGCTCGGTTGTCGGACTGTTCATGGTGGCTCCTCGCATCGGAATCGGCTTCGTCACTGTCCGTGACGATGTAATGACGGTAGCCCATCGCGAGCCGGCCGTGGGATTTCTTTCCGGGCCTGTGGATAACTTCGGCCGGGACGGGCGTCGGCAGGTGCGTTGTCAGTGCCGTCTGCTTCCATCGATCTCACGCGGTCGAAGCGATATCGGCTTCGCGCGCTGTGCCGATGGCCGGGGCCGACTCCGGTGCGTCACCGGCACCGGTGGGCAGCAGAAGGGAGGGGAGCGGCGTGGACGACCGTAAACTCGCAGGTCGGGGTGAGGGACAGGCGAGGGGTGCGCACCGGGTGGCAGTGTCCGGGACCGGGCAGTCGCAAAGGGGCCACAGGGCACCAGAGGCAGCAGAGGGGCGAGGGGCGCAGGGAAAGGGCAATGGCATGGCGGAGAACAGGGAGGCGGCGAGCCGGTCGATGCCCGCCGCCGGACCGTCTGCCGCTGCGAGCGCTGCGTTCCGCACCCGCGGTGGTCGGGGAGAGAGGGAAGAGAGAGGGAGGGAGGACGATGCCGTGTTCGCCCGCTGCGCCGCGGTCTTCCTGCCTGCCGAGCCGCCCCGGGCCGGCGGATTCGCCTTCTGGCGGCCGGACGGTGGTCCTCTCCCGATCGTTTCCCCAGCTGTAGGTGTTGGGGGAGGGGCTGTAGGTGTTGGGGGCGGGGAACCGGGCGATGGACTGGCGGCGCCGGGATTCCCCGGTGCGGCGGAGACTGCCGAGCTGACGGTTGCACGTCGGCACGGCAACGGCGCCCGCCGCCGTACGGTCCCCGCCGTGCTGCTGCCACTTGCCGATGCCGTGCCGCTGTTGGCCGGTGCCCGGCACGACCCGGCCGCTCACCCTGCCGCGGCATGCTGGGGCGCGGCCGTCCTGCACGCACTCAACCTCGCCGCCCGCGGCAGACTCCTTCCCGGGCTGACCACCCAGGACACCGATGCGTGGCGCGCCGGCCCGCTGGACCCCGAGGACGTGGCGCACCTCCGGGCCGTCGCCGCAGCCATGCCGCCCGAGGCGTACGCCGTGCCGCTTCCCGGCAGCGGTCCCTTGCAGGTCCACGACCCGGAGCTGCTGGTGAGGGCCCTCGTGGACGCGGTGATGGACGCCCTGCCCCGTACGCCCGCGGCAGCTCACATGATCGGTGCCCCGTTCGCGGCGTCGGCGCCGCAGTACCTGCCCGGCGCGCGTGACTGGGCCGCCGAAGTGGCAGCGGGCGTGGATGCCGGGGTACGGCTGTCGCTGCGGCTCGACCTGGCCGCCCATGGACTTTTCGACCTGCGGGACGAGCCTGGGGCCGGCCTGGGTGGCGCTTCCGAAACGCCTGCCGAGGCCGACTCCGCACCGGCCCATGCCGCTGAAGAGCGCAGTGCCGCGGCCGCCATCCTTCAGGTGCACAGCCTCACGGATCCCACCCTTGTCACCGACGCCGTGCAACTGTGGGAAGGAGAGGGATCCGACCACTTCGGTCCGCGTGCCCGGGTGGACACTCTGCTCGCGCTACGCCGGGCGGCCCGTGTCTGGCCCCCGCTGGCCCGCTTCCTGGAGCGGCCGGTTCCCGACGTCCTCCCCCTGGCCGAGGAGGAGTTGTACGAACTGCTGGGTGAAGCGGCGCCCCGCCTGACGGCCGCCGGGGTCGCCGTGCACTGGCCGAAGGAGCTGGTCCGCGGGCTGACGGCAGCCGCCGTCATCCGCCCGGCACCCGGCTCCGCGGCCGACGGTTTCGGCTTCTTCGACACCGAGAAGCTGTTGCAGTTCCGCTGGCAGGTGGCCCTCGACGGCCTGCCGCTCTCCGAAGCGGAGATGGACACCCTCGCAGAGGCCCACCGGCCCGTGGTGCGGCTGCGTGACCAGTGGGTACTGGTCGATCCGGCGCTCGTCCGCAAGGCGCGCAAACGGGAACTGGGCTACCTGGACCCGGTCGACGCCCTCGCGGTGACGCTGAACGGCACGGCCGAGGTGGACGGCGAAGAGGTCGAGGTGGTGCCGGAGGGCGCCCTCTCCGCCCTGCGCTCCCGCCTGAGTCAGGACGCGCCGGTCCCGCCGCAGCCGGCCGGTCTGCGCGCGACCCTGCGCGACTACCAGCTCCGCGGCCTGGCCTGGCTGGACCGGATGACCTCCCTCGGGCTCGGTGGTTGCCTCGCCGACGACATGGGCCTCGGCAAGACCATCACGGTCATCGCCCTCCATCTCCACCAACGCCCCGCCGACCCGGTCCTCGTGGTCTGCCCGGCCTCCCTCCTCGGCAACTGGCAGCGGGAGATCGAGCGCTTCGCGCCCGGCGTTCCCGTACGCCGCTTCCACGGCACCGGGCGCAGCCTCGAAGATGTCGAGGGCGGTTTCGTCCTGACCACGTACGGCACGATGCGGTCGAGCGCCACCGCACTGGCCGCCCGCGCCTGGGCCTGGGTCGTCGCGGACGAGGCACAGCACGTGAAGAATCCGCGCTCCTCCACGGGCAAGGCCCTGCGCGGGATCAAGGCCCCGTCCCGTATCGCCCTCACCGGAACGCCCGTCGAGAACAACCTGTCCGAGCTGTGGGCCCTCCTCGACTGGACCACGCCCGGCCTGCTCGGCTCCCTGAAATCCTTCCGCGCCCTGTACGCACGCGAGGTCGAGGGCGGTGAGGACCCGGAGGCCGCCGCGCGCCTCGCCAGACTGGTCCGGCCGTTCATCCTCCGCCGCAAGAAGTCCGACCCCGGCATCGCTCCCGAACTGCCGCCCAAGACCGAGACGGACCACCCGGTGGCACTGGGCCGCGAGCAGGCCGCGCTGTACGAGGCCGTCGTCCGCGAAACGCTGGCCAGGATCGAAGCGGCCGAGGGCATCGCCCGGCGCGGCCTGGTGATGAAACTGCTGACGGCCCTCAAACAGATCTGCAACCACCCCGCGCAGTACCTGAAGGAAGCGGCGCCCGGCCTGACGGCCCGCTCCGGCAAACTCGAACTGCTCGACGAACTGCTCGACACGATCCTCGCCGAGGGCGGCGCCACACTGATCTTCACCCAGTACGTCGAAATGGCGCGGCTGCTCGAAAAGCACCTCACCGCCCGCGGCATCGGCAACCAGCTCCTGCACGGCGGCACCCCCGTCAAGCAGCGCGAGGAGATGGTCGACCGCTTCCAGTCGGGCCATACCCCGGTCTTCCTGCTCTCCCTGAAGGCCGCCGGCACCGGACTCAACCTCACCCGGGCCGGCCACGTGATCCACTACGACCGGTGGTGGAACCCGGCCGTCGAGGAACAGGCCACCGACCGGGCGTACCGCATCGGCCAGACCCAGCCGGTCCAGGTCCACCGGCTCATCGCCGAAGGCACGGTCGAGGACAACATCGCCGAACTGCTCACCGCCAAACGGGCCCTTGCGGACGCGGTCCTCTCCGGCGGCGAGACCGCCCTCACCGAACTGACCGACGCCCAGCTCGCCGATCTCGTCTCCCTGAGGAGGGCCGCATGAGCCGCCGCCCCCGCCCCCTTCCCGGAGACGGTGCCGACCGCTTCGCCCACGGCCGTGCCCCGGCTTCCGGCGCGCACACGCCCCTGTCCGCCCGTCCGGGCCGCGGCGCCGCACCGGACCGCCCGGCGCGCATGGACCGCTCCGACCGCTCGCGTACGTTCCCGCCCCTCCCGCGGCACTCCGGCGCCCGAGGACAGTTCGCCGCATCGTGGTGGGGGAGCGCCTGGCTGGACGCACTGGAGGCCACGGCCCTGGACAGCGCTCGCCTCGCCCGCGGCCGTACGTACGCGAGCGACGGCAACGTCGACACGATCAACATCACCCCCGGACGCATCGCCGCCACCGTACGGGGCAGCAGGCCGCGCCCGTACAACGTGGTGATCCGCCTACAGGAACTTTCCGCCGGTGAGTGGGCCGATCTGCTGGACACCATCGCCGCCGAACCGGCCCAGCTCACCGCGCTTCTGGCCAAGGAACTGCCACGCGCCGCAGCCGAGGCGGGCGTACGCCTGCTGCCCGGTCCGGACGACCTCGTACCGCGCTGCTCCTGCCCTGATTACGGCAACCCCTGCAAGCACGCTGCCGCCGTCTGCTTCCAGGTGGCGCGGCTGCTGGACGCCGACCCGTTCGTCCTCCTCCTCATGCGCGGCCGCGGCGAACGCGAACTTCTCGACGAACTGTCCCGCCGCAACGCGACGCTCACGGCGCGCGAATCCCGCAGCGCCCGGCCGGTGTCGCCGCAGGCTACCGAGCCGCTGTCCGGGGCCCGGGCCGACGCACGCGCGGCGGCTGCCGCCGCGGCCAATGCCGCGAGGGGCGCGATTGCTCCGGAGGACGGTGAGAAGGCCCAGTTCAGGGCCGGTTCGGAAGCCGTTACGGACACCACGTACCGTGAGGCTTCGGCGCCGGTGGCTGCGGCTGAGGGGGCGCGTCCGTCGCGCGGCGTGCTCGCCCGTGCTGCTCTGGCCGACCGGCTGCTGCCGCCCCTTCCGCCGCCCTTGCCCCTTCCGTCACATCCTGGACAGGTTCATGCCCTTCCGGATGCCGACGGCCTTCCGCTGGACGCGGCAGCCCTGGAATTCCTGGCCACCGATGCCACGGCCCGCGCACACGCCTACCTGACCGCCCTACAGGCCGACGTTCCGACAGCGCCGGACGGTGCCACGGCCCCCAGGCCCACGCTTGCGGCCGGAACGGCACCTGCGGCCAGATCGGCACCTGCGGCCAGGCCGATACCTGCGGCCGGACCGGATCTTCCACCGGCGACCGGCCTGACCGGACCGTCCCCCTTCCCTGCCCTCACGCCCTGGCAGGACGGCATCCGGCTGGCCGCCACCGCCCACCCCACCGCCGGCCTGACCTCGGCCACCCGGGCGCTCTACCGTGACCTCGCCGCCGCCACCGGCCGCACCGTGACGGACGTGGCGCGCGCCGTAGCCGCCTGGCGCCAGGGCGGCCTCGAAGGACTGGCCCTGCTCGACACCACCTGGAATCCGCCGGCCGGTGACTTCGACCGTGCCCGCAGTGCCCTGACAGCCGCCGACCTTCCAGCCCTCCGCCCCCGGCACAACCACCTCACCGACCCCGTCCGCGGCATCCAGCTCCGCTTCGGCCACGACAACCGCTGGTATCCCTATGAATCCGACCCCGGTACCGAGGACTGGTGGCCCACCGGCCGCGCCGACGCCGACCCCGTAGGGGCCCTCACCGCGCTGCTCGGCCAGTGACCTAACCTCGGGGCCGTGGAAGGTCTCGACACACTCACCCGCTCCCTCGCACAGCGCACCCCCGGAGAGCTGGCCGCCCTGCTCACCTGCCACGCGGAACCCCTGTCCCGCCGGCCCGCGCCCACCCGGCTCCGGGAACTGGCCACCGCCCTGTGGTCGTACGAAACCCTCCACCACACCGTCCTCCACCTCGACCATCCCCGTCTCCAGCTCCTCGCCGCCACCGCCCGCATCAGCCAGGACCTGGCCCGGCGCGCCGCCCCCGTGCCCGCGGCCCCCACCGCCGGAGCCGACTACCAGTCGCTGATGGCCCACCGGCTGTCGTTCCCGGACCTCGCCGCCGAACCGGTCCCGGCGGACGAGGTGTACCGGGCCCTCGGCGCCACCGTTCCCGGCCCGGCCCGCGACGCCGTGACCGTCGCCCTGGATCTCCTCTACGAGGACGGACTCGCCGCCCCCACCGAAGACGGCGCGATCGTGGTCCCGCCCCGCATCCCGCAGCTCCTGGCCGCCCACGACCTGGGCCCTTTCGCCCCCGTCGCTCCGGAACCGCCCGCCGCTGAGGCCGCCTCCCGGCAGACCGGTGCCGTCACCGCCTCCGTCCAGGCCGAAACCCAGGCCGCCGCCTCCGCCCTCGCCGCCACTCTGGACCGCCTGCTCGCCTCACTCGCCACCCAGCCCGCGGCCCTCCGCAAGACCGGCGGACTGGCGCTGCGAGAGATCAAACGCCTGGCCAAGGCGGCCGGTACAACCGAAGCCCGGGCCCGTCTCCTGCTCGACCTCGTCCTCGCCGCCGATCTCATCGCGCTGACCCGCACCCCCGCCGGCATCACGGCGGTGCCTACAGACGCGTACGACGACTGGCTGGCGATGTCCCCTGGTGAGCGACTCGCTCCGGTTCTGACCGCTTGGACGACGCTCTGGTCCATTCCGACGTACACCCCCTTCGGCGAAACGCCCACGGCCCTGGTGCGCGGCGAAGACCGGCACGCCCCGGCTCTGCGCCATGCCCTCCTCGCAGCGCTGTCCACCGCACCGGCCGACACCCCGGGCCACCAGCCGGACCTGTCCGCTCTCCTCGATGCCGCGGCCTGGCACCGCCCGCTGGCCGTCAGCGACGAACCACTGGCCGAGGACCGCGCCACCCACATCCTCGACGAGGCCGCCTTCCTCGCCCTCACCGCACACGGCGCGCTCACTCCCCTGGGACACGCCCTCCTCGCGACATCCCCCGGAGAACCAGAACCCCTTGACGACGCCCTCCGCAACCTCCTGCCGCCACCCCTCCAGCAGGCCCACTTCCAGGCGGACTTGACCGCTGTCGTGCCGGGCCCGCCGTCCGCGGCGCTCGCCGGGCTGCTGAACTCGGCCGCCGACCGGGAATCCGAAGGGCACGCCGTGACCTGGAGATTCACCCCCGCTTCCGTACGCCGCGCCCTCGACTCGGGCCACGAGGCCACGGCCCTCCTCGACGCCCTCAGCGAGGCGTCGGCCGCCGGTCCCCTGCCGCAGCCCCTGACCTACCTCGTCCAGGACGCCGCTCGCGCCCACGGCCGGATGCGGGTGCTGCCGGCGGGCTGCTGCATCCGCTCCGACGACGAAGCACTGCTCCGCGAACTCGCCGCCCACCGCGCCCTTCAGGCCCTCGACCTGCGCGCCATCGCCCCCACCGTCCTCGTCAGCGCACAACCACCTGCCGCGACCCTCGGAGCGCTCCGCGGCGCCGGTTACGCCCCCGCACTCGAATCCGAAACCGGCACGGCATCCGTCGAACGCGTCCCCCGCCAGCGCGCCGCCCGCGCCGGTGTCGGCTCGTCCGGCCAGGTCAGCAAGCACCTCGCACTTGCCCGGCGACTTCTGGCGGGGTGACCGACGGTGCGGGAACCGTCGACTGTCAGTGGGGTCAAGTAGCTTTGGTGAGCAGGAAGTCGAAGAGGGGAAGAAGACGAGAACGAGGAAGCGACGGGCGCCGTGCGGACGCGATCGGTACGGGGCTGCTGTGTGAGGCGCCTGGAATGAGCCGGCAAGGGCGGTGAAGGCTTCACCACCGCTCGACCACGGCCCGGTCTGGGCAAAAAGCGGAACTTCTCCTTACCGTCTTACCGTGGCAACGACGCACGACCGTACGTCTCGTACGGCTGAAACAAGGGGGGGCCGATGGACGCGGAGTTGACAGCACTCGCCACGGCGGGGGCGACAGCGCTGGTGCAGCAGATGGTGACGGAGGGATGGACGCAGGCCCGGCAGCGCATGGCGGCGTTCTTCTCGCGGCGCCGGGACGGCGGCGAGGAAGAAGCTCTCGAAGGGGAGCTGGAGGTGTCGCGCTCGGAGCTGGTGGCGGCGCAGCGCAGCGGTGACGAGGAAGGCGCGGCCGACGTGGCGGCCGAGTGGCGGGTGCGGCTGCGGCGCGCGTTGCGGGACGACCCGGCCGCGGCCGAGGAACTACGGCGGCTGCTGGCCGAGCTGCGGCCCGACGCGGGTCCCCGGGCCGAGGTGGGAGAGGTGCACAACATCATGAGTGGCGTGGTGACGCACGGGACGGTCATCCAGGCCGGGGTGATCTCCGAACTCGACCAGCGGAACGTCGGGACCACGGAGAGGCCCGCTCGTGGCTGACACGGGGCCCGGCGGCCCGCCCGCGCCCGGCCCCATGGCGAGGGCCCGGGAGGCCGTCAGTACGCGCAACGACATCAGCGGGACGGTGTACGGAGCCGCCGTACAGGCGCACAGCATCGGCATGCTGACGATCCAGGAGGCCGCGCCGGCGATCGTGCCGGGCGCCCCGGTGCCCCGGACACTGCCCCCGGGCACCCGCCACTTCGTCGACCGGGACTCCGTACTGGCCGAGGTGGCGGGGTTATTGGACGAGGCGCTGCCCGCCGGCGGAACCGAAGCCACGGAGGGCGGCGGTGCGCCTCTCGTCGTCGTCCTCTGGGGCCCGGGCGGCGTGGGCAAGACGGCCACCGCACTGCGCCTGGCCGCCGCGCTGCGGAGCCGCTTCGAGGAAGGCCAGTTGTACGCCAATCTGCGCGGCGCCTCCGCGGCCACGGCGGTCACGCCGTCCGAAGTGCTGCTGCGCTTCCTGCGCGACCTCGGCGTGCACCCGGAATACGTACCGGCGGACCAGGACGCACAAGAGAGCGTCTTCCGCACCGTCACGGCGGAACGACGCCTGCTCACCGTGCTGGACGACGCCCATTCGGCCGCCCAGGTAAGGCCGTTGCTGGCTGCCTCCCCGTCCTCCCTGGCCATCGTGACCAGCCGTACGGACCTCGGCCGCTTGGTCGTCGAGTACGGCGCTCATGTCATACGGCTCGGACCGCTCGGCACGCCCGACGCGGTGGGACTGCTCGCCCGCCTGGGCGGTACGGGCCCCGGAGTCGAGGCGGTCGCGCGACGGTGCGGCGGGATGCCCCTCGCGCTGTGCGCGATCGGGGCGCGGGCCGCCGGAGCGCCACAACCGGACTGGGAGCTGCTGGAGCGCGAGATGGCTATGAGTGGAGGAGCCGACGACACACGCGGAGGCGAGTCGTCCATGCGTGACAGGGCCGGTGAGCAGGAGGCGTCGGCTGACGCGGCGGACGAGCCGATGCGCGGCGCGATGGACGTCTCGTACGGGAACCTGTCGCAGGCCGCGGCCAAGCTGTTCCGGCTGGCGAGCCTGCGGCCGTGGCGGCATGTGACACCCGGCGCCGCCGCAGCCGCCGCCGGCATCTCCCAGGACGAAGCGAGCACCCTGCTCGCCGAACTGGCCGCTGCCCGGCTGCTGGAGGAAATCCCTGGCCAGGCGCACTACCGGTGCCACGACCTGTGGCGGCAGTACGCGGAACGGCACGCGCTGGCGGAGGACGGAATAGCCGGCGCGGCGGCAGCGGTCCGCCGGACGCTGCTCTGGTACCTGCGCTCCGCAGCGGCAGCCGACGCGTGTGTACTGCCCGGCCGCTGGCATCTCTCACCGGCTTACGCGCGGCTGGTGGGACGGCCCGCCGCGTACGAGAACGGCCGCAGCGCCCTGGCCTGGCTGCGGGACGAGCGGGAGAACCTCGCGGAAGCGGTGCGGGCCGCGGCCGACCACGGGCTCGACGAACTGACGTGGCAACTGTGCGAGGCCATGTGGGGGCTGCACCTGCGGCTCGGCTTCCACCAGCAATGGATCTCCACCCACCGGCTCGGTGTGCAGGCCGCGGCGCGCTGTGCGGAGGAATGCCCCGAAGCCGAAGGACGGATGCGCACCCAGCTCGGCTTCGCCTACCTGGGCCTCGCGGAGTACGGGCAGGCACAGGTTCAGTTCGAGGAGGCTGCCGCCGCCGACCGGTGTGCCGGGCACATACGGGGCGAGGCCACCGCGGTCGAATCGCTGGGGCTGCTGCATCTCAAGCAGGAGCGGTGGGCCGACGCCGCCGAGTGCTTCCGGACGGCCCGCGGGCTGGCCCGGCAGGTCGGAGACCCACGGGCGCTGGCCCTGCTCGAACACCATCTGGGGCGGTCACTTCAGGGCATGGGCCGCCACGAAGAGGCGATCGGGCAGCTGGGCCATGCCCTGGAGCTGATGCGTGCGCTGCCCGATCCGTACAACGAGGCGCGTGTGCTGATGAGCCTCGGGCGGACGCTGATCGACGCCGGGCGTGCGGAGGCGGCCGACGAGCCGCTCGGCCGGGCCGCGACGGTCATGGCGTCGGAAGGCTCGGTGGTCCAGCAGGCCGACCTCGCGGAGCTGCGCGCCGACCGGGCCCACCGGACCGGGGACACCGAGGCGGAGATCCGGTGCCTGGAGGAGGCGCTGGCCCTCCATGAGAGGACGGGAGCGCCCAGGACCGGTGCCGTACGGGCCCGGCTGGAGGGGTTGGAGCGGTTGGAGCGGAGAGAAGCTGCCGGGAAGGAAACCGGCCGGAGGGAAGCCGGTGGGCTCGGCCAGGAGAGGGCTGAGGAGGTGCCGGAAGAGGTCAGCGGGGAGGAGTGATCGTCACCTGGAGGTGATGGAGGGCGTCGCCCGTCACCACGGTCAAGCCGTCGAGGAGGTCTTCGAGGGGCCTGCCTCGCTCGTACCAGGCGTAGAGGGCCGAGGCGTACACGGCCGGATCGCACCGGTCGTGGTGCCCGTCCGGGCCGGGTGCCGCCGTGAGCGTCACGAGGCGGCCATCCGGTATCCGTACGAGACAGGTGTCCGGTGCGGTGACGCACGCGGCCATCGCGCAGTGCCGGTTGCGGTGCATGGCGTCCTGTGTCCATGCCGCGGGCTCGGGCTGGGAGTCGTGGAGCACCAGGTCGGCCAGGGACAGCCGGGTGGCGTCCGGCACGTCTTCGTGGACGGCTGTATGGGATGCGACCGGGTGTGCGGGCTGGGGCGCGGTCTGTCCGGCGAACAGGGGCCCGGGCGCCGCCGCGGACGGTTCCGGGTGCGCGTGCGGGCCAGGGCCGTCCGCGTAACGGGTGACCGTTACCTCGGGCGGGGCGGTAGGACGGCGGTCGTACACGCGGGTCAGGACCCGGAGGGGAGTGAGGAGTGGTGTGGCGGGTGGGACAACGGTGGGCCCGTCCCCGTAGGCAGGGGCGGGGAGACGCGGCAAGTAGGCGGGAGGGCTGGGTTCGGGCAGGCCCATGAGGCCGTAGAAGGTACGGCGGAGCAGGGCGGCCGAGGCGCCGGGGGAGGAACTGGCCAGGGCGGCGAGCTGGGCGTACCGGTCCGGGTGGTGTTCCTTGAGCAACTCGTCGAGCTGGGGGAGCAGCGGCTCGTACGGGCGTAGCCGAGGGGCCGTGCGGCCCAGTTCGGCGACGGGCGAGGCCGGGTCGAGGTCCTGCTCCGGGAACGCGCCGAGAAGGACGGGCGTGCCGATGGCGGCCGCGTAGTACGTCACGCTGCCGTGGTCGCCGATGACGGCGTCGGCCGCGGCCAGGGCCTGCCGCCAGGGGCCCAGCGGAGGTACGACGGTCAGCCCGGCGTGCTCGGCGTGCCGCAGCCAGGCACGTACCTGGCCGGGGCCGTGTCCGTGCCAGATATTCGGATGCAGGACGGCGCAGCGGCGGTAGCCGTCGACGGGCAGTTCGCGGGCGAGGCCGTCCAGGAGCCAGGGGAGGATGTCGTTGGCGTCACCGAACAGGGAGCGCGGCCCCCAGGTGGAGTTGATGACGACGAGGCGCTGACCTGCGGCCACGCCGAGTGCGCGGCGGAAGGTGTCGCGGTGGGGGAGTGCGGCCAGCAGGCGGTCGAAGCACGGGTCGCCGGCGAGCACGGCGGTACGGGCAGCAGGCGGACAGGCGCGGCGGAGGCGGGTGAGCTGCTCGGGGTGGGAGAGGACGGTCGCCGTCGCGAGGGGCTCACCGTCCCGCAGCAGCCACTCCGGCGAGAGCCCAAAGACCGGCGCCTGCCCAGAAACCGGGTCCGGTGTCCGGTGTCCGGTGTCCGGTGTCCGGTGTCCGGTGTCCGGTGTCCGGTGTCCGGTGTCCGGTGTCCGGTGTCGAAAGTCTCTTATTGTAGCCAATGCCGTGTGAGAGGATGGCCAACTTCCCCTGAATCTTGTGGAGTTCGCCACCGTAACTGGCGCTGATCGCCAGTGCAACCGGAGTTTCGGCAGCCTGATCCCACGGCAGGACGGGCAGCCCGGCATCCGCCAGCAGTTCCGGTACGCCATGCAGATAGGGCGACGAACCCGTACAGGTGGCCAGGCATTGAACGCGTGGATCGGCGTCGAACAGGGGGAGGACGTCCAGCAGGCGAGTGGCGGACGTGACGTTGTGGACCACGAACAGGACCCGTGCCGCATCGGCCCGGGTAGACCACTTCGGCCCTTCCGGACCGACCGGCACCCGCAGCCACCGCTGCCCGTCCGCTACCGCTTCCCCCACGCGCCTCACCCTTCAGCCCTGGCTCGACCGGCCACCCTAGTTCCTTGTCGACAGCCCAGGTCCAGCCGGTCGGCTCTGACCGGTGTGCTCGTCCGGCCGGCCTGCCCGGCAGAATGAAGGAGTGCGGCTCGAAGCAATCACCTGGGACCGGCTGACCGACGCGCTGGCCGAGCGCATCGGATCGACGGCGGCGGCGGACGGCGGGCCCTGGCTGCGCGTCGCGATCGACGGGCCGCCGGCCGCCCGGACGGCGGAGGCCACCGAGCGGCTGGCGGAAGCACTACGGCTGCGCGGCAGACCCGTACACGTCGTCGCGGCCGATGGCTTCCTGCGCCCCGCCTCCCTGCGCCTGGAGTACGGGAAGGAGGACCCCGACGCTTATTACGACGAGTGGTTCGACCGGCAGGCGCTCTGGCGGGAGGTGTTCACCCCGCTCGACCCGGGCGGTACGGGCCGGGTGCTGCCGGACCTGTGGGACCCGCGGACGGACCGGGCCACCCGCAGCCCGTACACCGAGCTGCCGCCGGGCGGTGTGCTGTTGTTGCACGGTCCGCTGCTGTTCGGCCACTGGTTCCCCTTCGACCTGTCGGTCCACCTGAAGCTGTCGGCCGCCGCGCTGGCCCGCCGCACGCCGAAGGAGCAGCGGTGGACGCTGCCGGCCTTTGCGCGGTACGAGGACGAGGTGCGGCCCGAGGAGGCCGCCGACATCGTCGTGAAGGCGGATGATCCGAACCGGCCGGCGTGGAACGGGAACGGATGAGCGGGCGGCTACGGACGGCTACGGGTGACTACGGGCGGCCGCGGTCGGCTCTGTTGCCGTCGAGAAGTGCTGTTCTACTGGAGGGCTGCTGTTGAGTGGTGTCCCTCCAGGACAGCATCTGATGGTCCCCCTTTCTGAAGACCCTACGGCCTGGCACTGACAACTGGATGCGGCAGCCGCCTGTCGGCAGACAGCAGACAGCAGACAGCAGACGGCAGACAGCAGACAGCAGACGGCAGACGGCAGACAGCAGACGGCAGACGGCAGGCCGCGGGCGGCGGGGGCGGGCGGCGGGCTTTGGTCCGGCCGGGGCATGGTGGTCGTCGGGTATGAGGGGTGATTGGGGAAGTGGGCGCGGGGGTGGGGAGCGGGGGCTAGCGTGATTCCGGACGTTCCGTGTGGGAAGCCGGGAGGGGCGCTGCGCGTGGAGGACATCGGCTGGGACGCGGGCGTGGCGGAGTGGCTGAATCCGCCGCCGGAAGTGCTGCGGGAGGGCGGGCCGTCCGGTGGTGGGCCACTGGTCGTCACGGCCGCCGAGGGGAGCGACTTCTGGCGGCGGACCGGTTACGGCTTCGTCCGGGACACCGGCCATGCCCTGCTGAGGCCGTTCCCCGTGGACTCGGCCGTCGAGGTGTCCTTCATCGCCGCTTTCGACGAGCTGTACGACCAGGCCGGGGCGATGGTGCGGGTGGACGCCCGCACCTGGGTCAAGGCCGGGGTGGAAATGAGCGACGGCGCCGCGCAGTTGGGCGCGGTGGTCACCCGCGAGTGGTCGGACTGGTCGCCGGCGCCCGTACCGGCGTGGGCGGGGCGCGAGGTCACGGTGCGCGTCAGCCGAAGCGGCGACGCGCTGACCGTACGGGCGCGGCGCGAGCAGGAGCCGTGGCGCCTGGTGCGGCTGGCGCCGCTCGCCCCGGACGCCCGGGCGTCCGCCGGGCCGTTCTGCTGCTCGCCGCAGCGGGCGGGCCTGACCGTGCGGTTCACGCGCTTCGCCGCGGGACCGGCCGACGCGTCACTGCACTACCCGTAAGGGCCAGGGGCGCGCGGGGCCGTGGCCGCGTCAGGCATCCGCCAGGGCGAGCAGCTTCGTCACCGTGTTCCAGTTGCGGGCCGTGGCCGTCACGCCGAGCCGGGCGCGGGAGACGGCGTCCGCGAGCTTGGAGCGTCCCATGCCGTCCGGGCACCACAGGTACAGCTCGCGGCCGATCAGCCGGAGCCGGTCCGGGGCGTACGCGCCGGAGTCCAGCGCTTCCAGCGGGGACGGGTCGGCGGGGGCATCGGACAGGAACGTCACGTGGAGGGTCTTGGGTTCCGCCACGGCCTGCGGGAAGGGGTTGGCCGCGACGGCGGCGGCCAGCTCGTCGCGCGTCCGGACCACCGCGGGGACCGGGAATCCCAACTCTTCGGCGATCCGGGTCTCGATACGGCGGGCGGTCTCCTCGGGCGGAGTGCCGGGGTCGGCGAAGACGATGTTGCCGGTCTGGAGGAGGACCGTCACGTCCCGGTGGCCCAGGGACGCGAACAGCTCGCGCTGCTGCGCCATGGGGAACCTGTTGTGACCTCCGACGTTGATGCCGCGGAGGAGGGCGATCTGGCGGGACATGACGGGCGGGCGCCTTTCGTGCGGAGGGACGGGCGGAGGGCGGGGCCGGTGAGGAGGCCGCCCGCCTTCAGAAGAGGGGCTGCGGAAGGACGCCTTCCAGGGCCAGCAGCCGGCGTTTGGTCTCCAGGCCGCCGCCGAAACCGCCGATGCCGCCGTCGCTCGCCACCACCCGGTGACAGGGCACGACGACCGGCAGCGGATTGGAGCCCATGGCCGCGCCCACCGCGCGGGCGGCGCCCGGCTCCCCGACCCGGTCGGCCAGGTCCTGGTAGCCGACCACCGCGCCGTACGGGACGTGGGCGGCCAGCTCGCGCAGCACCCGCTCGTTGAAGCCGCCGGACAGCGACCAGTCCAGGGGGACGGTGAAAGACCGCAGGCCGCCGCCGAAATACCGGGTCAGCTCGTCGGCCGCGGTGGTCAAGTGGGGTATCTCCGGCAGCGGTTCACGGCCGAACGCCTGCCGCAGGCGGCTCAGTGACCGGCGGACGACCCGCTCGTCGGAGTGGAAGGCGACCAGCGCCAGCCCGGTGCGGGTCGCCGCGAGCAGCAGCGGGCCGATGGGGGTGTCCAGCACGCGCCAGGCCCAGTCGCGCGGCTCCCGCTCCCCGCGCGGCGCTTCCTGTTCGGGCAGCTCCGCGGGGCCCGGGCCCTCCTGCTGCCCGGCCCGGCCACCCTGCCGATCCCGCTCTGTGTTCGTCACGGAATCAGCCTATGGCCCGCCACTGACAACGCCCCCGGAACCGGCTCCCGGGGGCACTGTCAGCGGCGGCCATGGGCCGTAGGGCCATAGTCAGGGGCCGGTCAAGGGGGCGGGGGGGGCTCCCCGCGCCGCGCCGCGGGGAGCGCCGCACTACCGGCGGGCGGTCTTCTCCAGGGCGTCGCGGACGACGTCCGGCTTGTTGCTGATGATGCCGTTCACGCCGTTCGCGGCGGCCTTGACCGCGTTGGCGGCGTCGTCGACGGTCCAGGTGAAGACCTCCAGCGGGCGGCCGTGCGGGCCCTTCACCTTGTGCACGGACGCGACGTACCGGGCGTCGATCGACTTGTACTGCGGGTTGATCTGGTCGGCGAACGCCGCGTACTTGGGCAGTTCGGCGACGGCGGGTGTGCCGAGGAAGCCCGTCTTGACGTCGGGACGCAGACTGTGCACCTTCTTCACCGAGTCGGCGCTGAAGCTCTGCACGATCAGCCGGTGCTTGACGTGATGGCGGTCCAGCCAGCCGTCCTCGCGCAGCTCCTTGAGGATCTGCCGCTCGATGCCGGGGTACAGCTCGGGTGCCTTGATCTCCAGCAGGAGGTTCTGGTCATTGTCCTCGACCGTCTCCATGTAGTCCTCCAGCGTCGGAATGCGCTCGCCGGAGAACTTCGGGCCGAACCAGCTGCCGGCGTCCAGCTTCTCGATCTCGTCGAGGGTGAAGTCGGCGACGCTCCAGGGGGCACGGTCCGGGAAGACCTGCTCGACATCGGTGGTCCGGGCGAGCGAGGTGTCGTGGAGGATGACCAGTTCGCCGTCCTTGGTGCGCTGGACGTCGTTCTCCACCCACGCGAAACCGAGGTCGGCCGCCGCGTCGACGGCGGCAAGCGTGTTCTCGGGCGCGTAGGCGGAAGCACCCCGGTGGGCAACGGTCACCACTCTGCGGTGACCGTCCGCGGTCTGGGCGCCCGCGGCGGGAAGCAGGGACACGGTCAGGCCCACGAGCACACCGGCGACAGTGGCGACGGAGCGGAAACGCATGCGGACTCCTTGTGACGACGGGGAGGCGGGCGCGTACGGGCCGGGCCCGGCATGGGCCCGCACCGGAGCGAGGAGGAGCCGCGGCCCCGGCCGGAGCGGGCCGGGAACGGAGCCGGGACCCCCACGGTGAACGAGGTGGATTCGGGGTGGGACGCGCAGAGGGTCGCAGTCGGGACGTACCGGAAGACAGGCGCCGGATGGACAGAAACTGAACGAGAAGTGTCCTGTGACCCGTGTTTGAACGCCTGGATCGCGTGATCTCCTCAAAAAGCACGCAACATACGCACGCGCCGGACCCGTCCCAGGGCGTGGAGCCCCGGCCTCCGCGCCCACCGGCCGGGATATCGGCCCGCCCGGCCCCGTCGGCCGGTTCTGGTCTTGCGCCCGCCGCGCCACGGCCCCCGGCCACCCCCGCGCGGGCCCGCCGCCGGCCGCCGCACCCCGCCGTTCCCGCCGGCGGAACCGCTGGTCGGAGCGTTTTCCGGCCGGTTGTCAGTGGGGAGTCGTACGGTTGATGACATGCGGCCCGTTTCCAAGATCGAACGCACGGTGGCGCCCTTCGAGGTCGTCAGCCCCTATCAGCCCAGCGGCGACCAGCCGGCGGCCATCGCCGAGCTCGCGCAGCGCGTCAGCGGTGGTGAGAAGGACGTCGTCCTGCTCGGCGCGACCGGTACCGGCAAGTCGGCGACCACCGCGTGGATGATCGAGAAGCTGCAGCGCCCCACCCTCGTCATGGCGCCCAACAAGACCCTCGCGGCGCAGCTCGCCAACGAGTTCCGCGAGCTGCTGCCCAACAACGCCGTCGAGTACTTCGTCTCCTACTACGACTACTACCAGCCCGAGGCGTACGTCCCGCAGTCGGACACCTACATCGAGAAGGACTCCTCGATCAACGAGGAGGTCGAGCGGCTGCGCCACTCCGCGACGAACTCCCTGCTCACACGGCGGGACGTGGTCGTGGTCGCCTCGGTGTCCTGCATCTACGGCCTGGGCACGCCCCAGGAGTACGTGGACCGCATGGTGCCGCTCAAGGTCGGCGACGAGATCGACCGCGACCAGCTGCTGCGCCGCTTCGTCGACATCCAGTACACCCGCAACGACCTGGCCTTCACCCGCGGCACGTTCCGCGTCCGCGGCGACACCATCGAGATCTTCCCGGTCTACGAGGAGCTGGCCGTCCGCATCGAGATGTTCGGCGACGAGATCGAGGCGCTGTCCACCCTCCACCCGCTCACCGGCGAGGTGATCAGCGAGGACCAGCAGCTGTACGTCTTCCCGGCCAGCCACTACGTCGCCGGACCCGAGCGCATGGAGAAGGCCATCGCCGGGATCGAGGCGGAGCTGGCCGAGACCCTGGCCACGATGGAGAAGCAGGGCAAGCACCTGGAGGCCCAGCGGCTGCGCATGCGCACGACCTACGACATCGAGATGATGCGCCAGGTCGGCTCCTGCTCCGGCATCGAGAACTACTCGATGCACATGGACGACCGGGCGCCCGGCACCGCCCCCAACACCCTCCTGGACTACTTCCCCGACGACTTCCTCCTGGTCATCGACGAGTCGCACGTCACCGTCCCGCAGATCGGCGCGATGTACGAGGGTGACGCCTCCCGCAAGCGCACCCTGGTCGAGCACGGCTTCCGGCTGCCGTCCGCCCTCGACAACCGGCCGCTGAAGTGGGAGGAGTTCCTGGAGCGCGTCGGCCAGACCGTCTACCTTTCGGCGACGCCCGGCTCGTACGAGCTCGCGCGCTCCGACGGCTATGTCGAACAGATCATCCGTCCGACCGGCCTGGTCGACCCCGAGGTGATCGTCAAGTCCACCGAGGGCCAGATCGACGACCTGGTCCACGAGATCCGTACGCGCACGGAGAAGGACGAACGCGTCCTGGTCACCACCCTCACCAAGAAGATGGCCGAGGACCTGACCGACTACTTCGTCGAGCTGGGCATCCAGGTCCGCTACCTGCACAGCGACGTGGACACCCTGCGCCGCGTCGAGCTGCTGCGGGAGCTGCGGGCCGGTGAGTACGACGTCCTGGTGGGCATCAACCTGCTGCGGGAGGGCCTCGACCTGCCCGAGGTGTCGCTGGTGGCGATCCTGGACGCCGACAAGGAGGGCTTCCTGCGCTCGGGCACGTCCCTGATCCAGACCATCGGCCGGGCCGCCCGTAACGTCTCCGGCCAGGTCCACATGTACGCGGACAAGATCACCCCGGCGATGCGCAAGGCCATCGACGAGACCAACCGCCGCCGGGAGAAGCAGCTCGCGTACAACAAGGAGAACGGCATCGACCCGCAGCCGCTCCGGAAGAAGATCGGCGACATCGTCGCGACCCTCGCGCGCGAGGAGATCGACACCCAGGAGCTGCTGGGCACGGGCTACCGCAAGACGGCCGACGCCAAGGACGCCAAGGGCAAGGCGCCGGTGCCCGCCCTGGGCGGGAAGGCGGCCAAGGGCAAGGCCGCGAAGGGCGGCGCCGCGCCCACCGACCGGCCCGCCGCCGAACTGGCCGAGCTGATCGAGGAGATGACCAACCGGATGCGGGCCGCCGCGGCGGAGTTGCAGTTCGAGGTGGCCGCCCGGCTGCGCGACGAGGTCGGCGAACTGAAGAAGGAACTGCGGCAGATGAAGGAGGCAGGGTTGCGCTGAGGGGGCGCGGGGGACGGGGGACGGGACAGACGAAGGGCGCCGAGGCGTACGGCGACGGGGCGCCGAGGTGAGGGAAGCCGCCTCGGCGGACCGGGGTGAGGCGCTGCGCTTGGGTCTCGCCTCGGCGTACTGCGGCGAGAAAAGCCGTCTCGGCATACCGCACCGAGGCGACTTCCTGCTCCTCGGTGCGGCAGGTCCTGCTGCTCAGCGAGGTCGAGGGGCTCAAGAGAGACGGGAGGATCAAGAGGTCGAGGGACTCAAGAGGCCGAGGGGGCAGGAAGTCGGCCGGTGCGGTCGTCTGCGACCTGCTCCTCGGCGAGGCGCTGCCCCGTATCGCGTGCCGTACCGCCTGCCGTATCGCGTCGGGCGTGGCTGTGTTGCAGGAACGCCACAAAGCGTGGGGTAGGTGCGTGCCGGAGGCGGGCCGTGCGTAGGGTCGGGGCAGGCCGTCGGGGAGGCGGCAACGGGGAGCACGGAACGAGAGGGGACAGCACGTGTCGGTCAACTTGTCCAAGGGACAGGGCATCAGTCTGGCGAAGTCGGACGGGGGGACGCTGACCGCGGTGCGGATGGGGCTGGGCTGGCGTTCGGCGCCCCGTCGCGGCCTGTTCGGGTCGCGCACCCGGGAGATCGACCTCGACGCCTCGGCCGTGCTGTTCGCCGACAAGCAGCCGCTGGACGTCGTCTTCTTCCAGCACCTGATCAGCGACGACGGATCGGTGCGGCACACCGGCGACAACGTGGTCGGTGGCGCGGGGCAGGGCGGTGACGACGAGGCGATCCTCGTGGACCTGGCGCGGGTGCCGGTGCACATCGACCAGATCGTGTTCACGGTGAACTCCTTCACCGGCCAGACCTTCGCCCAGGTGCAGGACGCTTTCTGCCGTCTGGTCGACGAGACCACCGGCCAGGAACTGGCCCGCTACACCCTCACCGGCGGCGGTGACTACACCGCGCAGATCATGAGCAAGGTGCACCGCTCCGGCAACGGCTGGCAGATGACCGCGATCGGCGAACCGGCCCACGGCCGTACGTTCAAGGACGTCGTCCCGGCGATACTGCCGTACCTGTAAGCACGCACCAGGCCCCGCCGGCGGGCGGGCGCACGGAACAACACGGGGGAACGACGATGACGGCCGAGCTTGTCCGCGGGCAGAACCACCCACTGGACCGGTCCCGTTTGGAGATCAGGATCGCGGCGGGCGGGCCCGTCGTCGCGGGCGTGACGCTCGCCGGCGGACAGGGCACGCTCGCGGGCGCCGAGGCGGTCGCCCACCCGGGCGCGCCGCGGCGTACCGGCATCGAAGTTCCCCGGCAGGCCGCCGCCGAGCACCGGATAGCGGTGGATCTCGACGCGCTGCCCGCCGAGGTGCACCGGGTCAGCGTGCTGCTCGCGCTGCCCGTCGGCATCGGCGGCCCGGTGGCCTTCGGAGCCGCGGCGGCGCCGTTCGTCGCCGTCACGGGCCTCGACGGAGCGGGCATCGTCAGTTACACCCTCACCGGCCTCGGTGCCGAATCGGCCGTCGTCGCGCTGGAGTTGTACCGCAGGCAGGGTGCCTGGAAGGTGCGGGCCGTGGGGCAGGGGTACGCGGGCGGGCTCGCGGCGTTGCTCCAGGACCAGGGGCTGCCGCAGGCCGCCGAACTGGCCGCGGAGATCCATGAAGCGGTACGCGACGGCCAAGCGCGCTCGGTACCGGCACCCACCACAGCCCGGAACGCCGACCGCCCCGACGCCTCCCACGCGGACGCCACCCACCTGGACGCCACCCACCCGGACGTCAACCGCCCCGACGCCCCCCACTCGGACACCGTCGGCCCCGACACCGATCCCGACACCCGTACCACCTCCAGCACCGGCCCCATCGACTACCGGCACCCCAAGCGCCGTTCCACGCACCCGCAGCCGCACCAGGACGCCCCCGCGACGCCTGCATCCGCCCCCGTACCCGCCGTGTCCGCACCCGGCGAGGCGCGGCCCGCCTCCGCCCCCGCTCCCATCGCCGGTGACGCCCCCGGGCGGACCGCCGACGAGCGGCTCTACAACCAGATCTGGGGCATGTTCGAGGATCTGGCGCGGACGGTCGCCGCCTACCGCAGCGCCATGGACTTCGCCCAGTCCCGCCTCGCGAAGGAACTCGACGCCGTCAACGCCGACCCGCGCAACCGTGTCGGGCCCGCCGCCGACGCCGCGCGGGCCGCCGCGCACGACAAGCACGCCCGCCTCGCCGCCCAGGCCCGCGAGGTGCTCGACCGGGACGTGGCCCAGCTCACCGCCGAGGCCGAGGTCGTCGAGCCCGCGCTGCCGCCCGCCCTCGCCTCCTGGGGCAGCCCCGCCTGGCACGGCTACCAGGTGCCGGGCGAGTACCCGGCCGCGGTCCGGCTCGGCGACCTGCGCCTGCCGGAGTGCCCGGACCTGCGCATCCCCATGCTCGTACGGCTGCCGATGAACCGCGGCCTGTGGATCGACAGCGGACAGCCGGAGACGTTCCGGCACGCGGGCGCGTCCGACGACGCGTTCGCGGGTTTCGCGCCGGACGACTTCGGCGACGCCCCGGAGAGCGGCGAGCCGCTGGACGCGGCGGAGGTACGGCGCCGGGCGATGGACACCGCCGTCACGCTCGCCGCCCGGCTGCTGGCCGCCCACCCGGCCGGTGAACTCACCCTCCAGGTCATCGACCCGGCCGGCGCGGCGGCGCCCGCGCTGGCACCGCTGGTGGCGACGGGCGCGCTCCGTGAGCCCCCGGCCACCGGCGCGCAGGGCGTGGCCGCGGTGCTCGGTGAACTGACCCGGCGCGTGGACCTCGTACAGATGGCGGTCCGCAACCAGGCCGCCGAGTCGCTGCCGCCGGACCTGGACACGGCGGAACAGCTGGTGATCATCCACGACTTCCCGCACGGCTTCGACGACCGCGCGGTCAACCAGCTCCGCTACCTGGCGGACGAGGGCCCGTCGGTCGGCGTGCACCTGATGATGGTCGCCGACCGGACGGAGGCACGGGAGTACGGGCCGGTGCTGGACCCGCTGTGGCGTTCTCTGCTGCGCATCACGCCGGTGCCGGACACCCACCTCGCCGACCCCTGGGTCGGGCACGCCTGGACGTACGAGCCGTCGCGCGTACCGGAGGGCAGCCAGGTGCTGCGGCGGGTCCTGGGCGATCTGGCCGATGCCCGGCGGGCGCGCGGCCACACCCGTACGCGGGAGCGCTGACTGCCCGGGGTCCGCGGGGCGTGCCTCGCCGCCGGGCCACGCTCCGGCCCGCTCCACCCCCGACCCGCCCCCGCTTCCTCCCGCCCTTACCTCGCCCTGACCAGCTCATTTACCCAAACCTTTACTATCCCTTGCCTTTCCTTTACCCTTCAAGTGCGGAGGGGAGTATTCCTGCGCGACGTTCCCGTCATCACGGATCGGACCACTGACAAGATCCCGGGGCGTCGGCCCGATCTCGGGGAGCGCCACCAACGCTCCCGGGTGGAAGAGACCTCCGGCAGCGACGACGCTGTGAGTGCCGTACGACTCTGCCGGAGGAGAAGTGACCGTTTCCCTGACCCTGTGGGTGCTGACCATTGTCGGTCTGTGCGCCCTGATCACCGCCGACTTCTTCATCGGCGGCCGCAAACCGCACGAGGTCTCCATCAAGGAGGCCGGTGTCTGGACGGCCGTCTGGATCACCCTCGCCGCGCTCTTCGGGCTCGGACTGCTCGTCTTCGGCGGCGGGCAGCCGGCCGGTGAGTTCTTCGCCGGCTTCATCACCGAGAAATCGCTGAGCGTCGACAACCTCTTCGTCTTCGTCCTGATCATGGCGAAGTTCGCGGTGCCGACGATCTACCAGCAGCGGGTGCTGATGATCGGTGTGCTGATAGCGCTCGTGCTGCGCGCCGGATTCATCGGCGCGGGCGCCGCGATCATCGCCAACTTCTCGTGGGTCTTCTACATCTTCGGCGCGTTCCTCATCTGGACGGCCTGGAAGCTCATCCAGGAGGCCCGCGCCGAGGAGCAGGACGAGGACTACGAGGAGAACCGCTTCCTGAAGATGGTCGAGAAGCGGTTCCCGTCGACCGACCGGTACCACGGCACCAAGCTGTTCATCACCGAGAACGGCAAGCGCCTGATGACGCCGATGCTGATCGTCATGCTGGCGATCGGCACCACCGACGTGCTGTTCGCGCTGGACTCGATCCCCGCGATCTTCGGCCTCACCCAGGACCCGTACATCGTCTTCACCGCCAACGCCTTCGCCCTGATGGGGCTGCGGCAGCTGTACTTCCTCATCGGCGGCCTGCTGAAGAAGCTGGTGCACCTCTCGTACGGCCTGTCGATCATCCTCGGGTTCATCGGCGTGAAGCTGGTGCTGCACGCCCTGCACGAGTCGGGCGTGAGCGTTCCGGAGATCAGCATTCCGGTCTCGCTCGGTGTCATCTGCGCCGTCCTCGTCGTCACGACGATCACGAGCCTGCGGGCCTCGAAGAAGCAGGCACGCGCGGAGGCGGCGGCTGCCGGAGCCGAGGAAGACACCAAGGACGCCATAGACGCCTGACCGCCGGCCGCCTGACCGGACCCCGGCGGCTGCACCATCGCCAGCGCGTACACACGCACACACAGAAAGGCCCCGCGGACTCGCCGCGGGGCCTTTTCCGTCGGGTGGGGGAGGCACCGGCCGGACCCGGCCCGGCCGCCCCGCAGGTCACCAGCCGCGTTCGCGCCATTCCGCGAGGTGCGGGCGCTCCGCGCCGAGCGTGGTGTCCGCGCCGTGGCCCGGGTAGACCCAGGTCTCGTCGGGCAGCCGGTCGAAGAGCTTGGCCGAGACGTCGTCGAGGAGGCTCCGGAACTGCTCCGGGTCGCCCCACGTGTTGCCGACGCCGCCCGGGAAGAGGCAGTCGCCGGTGAAGACGTGCGGGTGCCCGTGCGGGTCGTCGTAGATCAGGGCGATGCTGCCCGGGGTGTGGCCGACGAGGTGGCGGGCGGTCAGCCGGACCTGTCCGACGGTGATGGTGTCACCGTCCTCGACGGGTACGTCGGTCGGTACGGGAATGCCCTCGGCGTCGTACCGGCCCGCGTACGTACGGGCGCCCGTCGCGTCCACGACCTCGCGCAGCGCGCCCCAGTGGTCACCGTGCTGATGGGTGGTCACCACGGAGGCGATGCCGCCGTCCCCGATCAGGCCGAGGAGGGTGTGCGGCTCGGCGGCCGCGTCGATCAGCAGCTGCTCGTCGGTCGCGCGGCAGCGCAGCAGATAGGCGTTGTTGTCCATCGGGCCGACCGCGACCTTGGAGATCATCAGGTCGGCCAACTCGTGCACGTCGGCCGGTCCGCCGACCTTCACTGCTCCCGTGTAGCTCATGCGCCCACCCTAAAGCGGAGGGAGGGCCGGCAGGGGGCCGCCCCGGGTGTCGAGTCCAATGCCTTTGGCCCGTCCGGTGAGCCAGCCGACCAGGTCGGCGGGCGGCCCGGACACCACCAGGTACGGGACGTCTCCGAGGTCCTCGGTGACCGCGCCGGTGTGCTCCGTACGGCCGGTGCGCCACCGCCGCCCGTCGGGGGCGCGCAGTTCCACGGCCGGTACGTCGACGTGGCCGGCGAACTTCACCCCCGTCAGGAACGCCAGCTCGGCATCGAGGAAAGCGGCCGGCAGCTGCTCGATGCCGTAGCCGACGCCGAGGTCGATACGGTGCAGCTCGACCTCGGCCAGGCGGCGGAACGGCAGCCGGGCGGCACGTTCGATGACGCCGTTGCGCATCTCCAGCTCGTACTGGTGGCGGGCGGGCGGCAGCGCCGCGGCTGCCGCGTCGAAGCGGTCGGCGCTGGAGCGCAAGTCGTCCAAGTGCACGGCGAGCGGCCGGTCGGCGCCGGCGGCGATGTCGGCGTCGCGGGCCTCGGCACTGGCGTACATCGGGGTACGGACGCCGGTCCGCGCCCAGGTCAGCAGGTTGACCAGGGCATCGGCGTTGCGTGCCACGTGGGCGAGCAGGTGGCCGCGGGTCCAGTCGGGCAGCAGTGACGGTTCGCCGATCGCCGCGTCGTCCAACTTGCCCGCGGAGACGAGCAGTCGGTCGGTCGCTTCGCGGACGGCGGCGGTGTCCCGCGCGAAACCCGGCGTGGTGGCGGGCGCGTTGTCGGTCATGGTCCGAAGCTAGCGCCGCGGTGGCGTCTGCGGGAGTCGGTCCGCACGGATCCGGGAGTACGCGGGTGGCGCGGGCGGCGCGGGAGGGCCCCGGCCGGCCCGTGCGCAGCGGACCGGCCGGAACCGCGGCCGTTACGCGGCCGTCCTGCCGGGAGCGCCGAACCACCGGCGCAACGCGTCGTCGAGAGCGGCCGGTTCGTCCGCCGTGCGGGGGGTGGGTACGGGAGCTGCCGTACGGGTGGCGGGTACGGGAGCTGCCGTACGGGTGGCGGTCGCCTCCGCCCCGTCCGCCTCTTCTGTCCCGTCCACCCTGTCTGTCCCCTCCGTCCCGGCGGCCCACGCCACGATGCCGTCCGGGCGCACCAGCAGCCCGGTCAGTCCGGGGCGGTCCGGGCAGCGGGCGGCCACCACGCGCAGCCGGTCCTCGTACCCGGCGGCGTGCTCCGCGGCCCGTCCGGCCGCCTCCGGGTCCCCGGACAGGACGAGCAGCAGCCCCCGCCCGTCCTCCAGGTGGGCGGCGAGCCGGGTACCGTCCGTGAACTCCAGGTCGGGGGCGCTGCGGCCGGTCAGCGGGTGGTCGCCGGGCAGGTCGTAGCGCTGCCACACACCGGAGATCTTCTTGGCGAAGAACGTCGTGCCGGTGACCGTGCCGGTCAGCTCGGTGATCACCTTGCGCAGTGCGCGGGAGTGCCGCTCCGGCCGCATCAGTGCGATCTGGGCACGGGTCCACTCCAGCACCCACGCGCCGATCGGGTGCCGCTCGGCGGTGTAGGTGTCCAGCAGCCCGTCCGGGGCGTGGCCGTGCACCGTCGCGGCCAGCTTCCAGCCCAGGTTCACCGCGTCCCCGATGCCCAGGTTGAGCCCCTGGCCGCCGAACGGCGAGTGCACGTGCGCCGCGTCACCGGCCAGCAGGACGCGCCCGGAGCGGTAGCCGGGGACCTGGCGGGCGTTGTCGGTGAATCGGGTGGCGGTGTGCACCTCGGTGATCGTGACGTCGGCCCCCGAGACCCTGCGCAGGCTGGCTTGGAGTTCGTCCAGGGTGACGGGGGCGTCGCGGTCCGCGGGCGGGCCGTCGAACTCGACGGTGAGGATGCGGCCGGGCAGCGGGCCGTGGGTGTAGATCCCGTTCTCCGTCTCGTTCCAGCCCATGCCGAGCTTCTCGGCACCGGTCATCTCGACCAGCGCCTGGCGGCCGGTGATCTCCGGTGCGGTGCCGGGGAAGGGGAACCCGGCGAGCCTGCGGACCGTGCTGCGTCCGCCGTCGCAGCCCACCAGCCAGCCGGCCCGCAGCGTCTCCCCGGCCGCGGCACCGGTCCCCGCGACCTCGCGGAGGTGCACCGTCACCCCGTCCGCCGCCGCGTCGAAACCGGTCAGCTCCACGCCGCGGCGCAGCACGACGCCCAGCTCGGCGGCGCGCTCGGCGAGCAGCCGTTCCAGCGCCTGCTGCGACACGAACCCGACCTCACCGGCCGGCCCGGCGTGCCGGAAGTCGGGATCGGACGCGTCCAGGGCCTCGCCGCGCAGCATGATGCCCGCGAAGTGCCCGGCGAACTTCGGTGCCGGGCGTATCGCGGTCGCCCCGGCCGCCTGCCGCTGCCGCATGAAGGAGTGGAACCGGTCGAACGCCTCCTTCTGTATGCCGGCGAGCACGGGCAGCAGGCCGCGGCGGTAGAACGCCTCCGAACTGGGCGTGTTGATGCCGCCCGCCTTGATCGTCTCGTCCACTTCGGTCAGCCGCTCCAGTACGACGACCCGTACCCCGCGCAGGGCGAGTTCGCAGGCGAGCATCAGCCCCACGGGTCCGGCGCCCGCGATCACGACGTCCGTCCGGGGAGGGGTGCTCCCGGTGTTCTCCATGTCCATGCACTGATTGTAGTCACTAAAAATTTGTTTCCGCTAAAATTCGGGCCATGGCTGATGGTGTGGACGGGGCGGGGCGGAACGGCGGTGGCCGGACGCCCGCGGACGGCGACGGGCTCTCCCTGCGCGAGCTGAAGAAGATCCGCACCCGTGAGCGGATCTCCGGCGAGGCCACCCGTCTCTTCGTCGCGCGCGGCTTCGAGCAGGTCACCGTCGCCGAGATCGCCCGCGCCGCCGAGGTCTCGACGATGACGGTCTTCAACTACTTCCCGCGCAAGGAGGACCTGTTCCTCGACCGCGTTCCCGAGGCCGTGGAGCTGGCCACGCGGGCCGTACGGGAGCGGGGCGAAGGCGTCGCGCCGCTGGAGGCGCTGCACCGCCTCGCGCTCGACCTGCTGGAACAGGGGCACCCGCTGGCCGGGGTGGGGTCGTGGGACGGCCACTGGTGGCGGGTGCTGGTGGAGTCGCCGGCGCTGCTGGCCCGCGGGCGCGAGGCCCTGCAGGAGTTCGAGGCCACACTCGCCGGGCTGTTCGCGGAGGCCGGGGGCGCCGGGCCCGACGAGCACGGGCCGAGACTCGCCGCGGCGCTGACCGTGGCCGCGTACCGCTCCGTGTACGCGACGGTCATCCGGCGGCAGCTCGCGGGCGACCCCGTCGAGGAGATCGCCGCGGAGGAGGGGGCGCTGCTGCGGCACACGTACGACGTGCTGTCGCGGGTGGTGTAGGCGGCGGTACGCGGGGGATGGGCGGTGCGGATCGGTGGGCGGGCCGAGGGCGGGCGTGCGGGTCGGCGGTCGGGGAGGTGGCGTGCGGGCCGGACGGTCCGGGGTGCGGCGTGGGTGCCGGGCGGCGGTCCCGAAATCGAACAGCGGCTGCCCCGGCCGTGACTTCGGACACCTTCGCCCCGGGGCCGGTTCCCGCCCCGGCGGCCCCGTGCCGGAGGGAACCGGGCCGGTACGAGGGGCGTGGGTGAAGGCAGGGGCGGCCTGTCGGTGATCGGCAGGAAGAGGGACGGGCCGCCGGGTGTTGTGCAGGAGCGGCCACACGTTCGGGTGAACCGCTTCGCCGGACACCGTAATTCGAATGCGCGTGCTATAGGCTCGTGTGTGGCATCAGTAAGACATCGCCGCGGCGGCCCCCATACCCTGGGGCGGGGGCTGAGCCCAGCTACCGTGCCCACCGGCCCGGCGACCGGACGACCGGGTCGCCCGGCCGCCGTCGTCAGGGCCGTACGAGCTGGGCCGCGGCCTCCCGCCCCTCTCCAGAAAGGTGCCGACCGGCGTGGCCGACCGTCTCATCGTCCGTGGCGCTCGCGAGCACAACCTGCGCAACGTCTCGCTCGACCTCCCCCGGGACTCCCTCATCGTCTTCACGGGGCTCTCCGGGTCGGGCAAGTCCTCGCTCGCCTTCGACACGATCTTCGCCGAGGGGCAGCGCCGCTATGTCGAGTCGCTCTCCTCGTACGCCCGGCAGTTCCTCGGGCAGATGGACAAGCCCGATGTGGACTTCATCGAGGGCCTGTCCCCCGCGGTCTCGATCGACCAGAAGTCGACCTCGCGCAACCCGCGCTCGACGGTCGGCACGATCACCGAGGTCTACGACTACCTCCGTCTGCTCTTCGCCCGCATCGGCAAGCCGCACTGCCCCGAGTGCGGCGACCCGATCGCCCGGCAGTCGCCGCAGGCCATCGTGGACAAGGTCCTGGAGCTGCCGGAGGGCAGCCGCTTCCAGGTGCTGGCCCCGCTGGCGCGCGAGCGCAAGGGCGAGTTCGTGGACCTGTTCTCCGACCTCCAGACCAAGGGCTACAGCCGCGCCCGCGTCGACGGCGCCACGATCCAGCTCTCCGACCCGCCCAAGCTCAAGAAGCAGGAGAAGCACACGATCGAGGTGGTCGTGGACCGCCTGACCGTCAAGGACAGCGCCAAGCGCCGGCTGACGGACTCCGTCGAGACCGCGCTCGGCCTGTCGGGCGGCATGGTCATCCTCGACTTCGTCGACCTCGACGAGGACGACCCGCAGCGCGAGCGGATGTATTCGGAGCACCTGTACTGCCCGCGCGACGACCTGTCCTTCGAGGAGCTGGAGCCCCGCTCCTTCTCCTTCAACTCGCCCTTCGGCGCCTGCCCCGACTGCACCGGCATCGGTACGCGCATGGAGGTCGACCCCGAGCTGATCATCCCGGACGAGGACAAGTCCCTGGACGAGGGCGCCGTCCACCCCTGGTCGCACGGCCACACCAAGGAGTACTTCGGCCGCCTGATCGGCGCCCTGGCCGACGCCCTCGGATTCCGTACGGACATCCCCTGGGCCGGGCTGCCGCAGCGCGCCAAGAAGGCCATCCTCAACGGCCACCGCACCCAGATCGACGTGCGCTACCGCAACCGCTACGGCCGCGAGCGCTCGTACACCACCGCGTTCGAGGGCGCCGTGCCGTTCGTCAAGCGGCGTCATCAGGAGGCGGAGAGCGACAGCAGCCGCGAGCGCTTCGAGGGCTACATGCGCGAGGTGCCCTGCCCGACCTGTGAGGGCACGCGCCTGAAGCCGATCGTCCTCGCGGTCACGGTCAAGGGCCGCTCGATCGCCGAGGTCTCGGCCATGTCGATCAGCGACTGCGCCGACTTCCTGCGCGAGATGAAGCTCGACGCCCGCGAGAAGAAGATCGCCGAGCGGGTCCTCAAGGAGGTCAACGAGCGGCTGAAGTTCCTGGTCGACGTCGGCCTGGACTACCTCTCGCTGAACCGCGCCGCGGGCACCCTCTCCGGCGGCGAGGCGCAGCGCATCCGGCTCGCCACCCAGATCGGCTCCGGCCTGGTCGGCGTGCTCTACGTCCTGGACGAGCCGTCCATCGGCCTGCACCAGCGCGACAACCACCGCCTCATCGAGACCCTGGTGCGGCTGCGCGACATGGGCAACACGCTCATCGTCGTGGAGCACGACGAGGACACGATCAAGGTCGCCGACTGGGTCGTGGACATCGGCCCGGGCGCCGGCGAGCACGGCGGCAAGGTCGTGCACAGCGGCCCGATGAAGGAGCTGCTGGCCAACAAGGACTCGGTCACCGGGCAGTACCTGTCCGGCCGCAAGGCCATCGTGACGCCCGAGGTGCGGCGGCCCGCCGACCCGGCGCGGCAGCTGACGGTGCACGGCGCGAAGGAGAACAACCTCCGCGACATCACCGTCTCCTTCCCGCTCGGTGTGCTCACCGCGGTCACCGGCGTCTCCGGCTCCGGCAAGTCCACCCTCGTCAACGACATCCTCTACACCCACCTGGCCCGCGAGCTGAACGGCGCCAAGTCGGTGCCCGGCCGCCATGTGCGCGTCTCCGGCGACGACCAGGTGGACAAGGTCGTGCACGTCGACCAGTCGCCCATCGGCCGGACGCCGCGCTCCAACCCCGCGACGTACACCGGCGTCTTCGACAACATCCGCAAGCTGTTCGCGGAGACGATGGAGGCCAAGGTCCGCGGTTACCTGCCCGGGCGCTTCTCCTTCAACGTCAAGGGCGGCCGCTGCGAGAACTGCGCGGGCGACGGCACGATCAAGATCGAGATGAACTTCCTGCCGGACGTGTACGTGCCGTGCGAGGTCTGCCACGGCGCGCGCTACAACCGGGAGACCCTGGAGGTCCACTACAAGGGCAAGTCCATCGCCGAGGTGCTGGACATGCCGATCGAGGAGGCGCTGAGCTTCTTCGAGGCCGTACCGAGCATCGCCCGGCATCTGAAGACGCTCACCGAGGTCGGGCTGGGCTACGTCCGGCTCGGGCAGTCCGCGCCGACCCTCTCCGGCGGTGAGGCCCAGCGCGTCAAGCTCGCCTCCGAGCTGCAGAAGCGTTCCACCGGCCGGACGGTCTACGTCCTGGACGAGCCGACCACCGGTCTGCACTTCGACGACATCAGCAAGCTGATCAAGGTGCTGTCCGGCCTGGTCGACAAGGGCAACTCGGTCATCGTCATCGAGCACAACCTCGACGTGATCAAGACCGCCGACTGGATCGTGGACATGGGCCCCGAGGGTGGCAACGGCGGCGGCCTGGTCGTCGCCGAGGGCACGCCGGAGCAGGTCGCGGCGGTCCCCGCCAGCCACACGGGCAAGTTCCTGCGCGACATCCTGGGCGACCGGGTCAGCGACGCGGAGCCGGCCGCGGCGGGCGGGGCGAAGAAGCGCGCGGCGAAGAAGACCGTCGCCGCGACGAAGGCCCCGGCCAAGAAGACCGTCTCGGCGAAGACGGGCGCCAAGACGGCCGCTTCGAAGACGACGGCCACGAAGGCGACCGCGAAGAAGGCGACGGCGAAGAAGGCCGCCACCACGACGGCGACGGCCGCGAAGTCTTCGACCGCCAAGAAGGCGACCCGGGCCCGCCGGGCCTGATCGCCGCCGGACGGCCGACGGGCCGCCGCCCCACCCGTACGAGGGAGGGACGGCGGCCCGTCGCCGTACCGGGACCCGGCCGCGCCGGGCGGCCTCTCAGGGCGCCACCGTCACTCCGGCCCCACCAGCTCCGTCACATACGGCGGCTGCGCGCCCGGCCGGGAGCAGGTCACCGCCGCGGCGCGGGCCGCGAAGCCCAGGATGTCGCGCCAGGCGTCGGGGGAGAGGGCGGCGAGCGCGGCGGGGGACAGGGCACCGTGGGCGTCGAGACGGTGCAGCAGCGCCGCGTTGACCGTGTCGCCCGCGCCGATCGTGTCGGCGACCTCGATCCGCTCGCCCGGCACCGTGATCTCGGCGCCGCCCGGCGTCCGCACGGTCATCCCCTCGCCGCCGCGCGTGAGCACGACCGCCGCCGGACCGGCCGTCAGCCAGTCCTCGACCGCCGGGCCCACGCCCCGGTGCCCGGCCAGCCAGCCCGCGTCCTCCTCGGAGAGCTTGAGCAGCGTGACGTGCGGCAGCCAGGAGCGGAAGCGGGCGCGGTAGGCGTCCGGGTCCGCGATCAGCCCGGCGCGGATGTTGGGGTCGAGCGCCGTGAAGATCTCGCGCCGCGCCGAGCGGCGCAGCAGCTCCTCGTACGCGCTCGCGCCCGGCTCCAGTACCAGCGAGCAGGTGCCGAACGACACCGCCCGGGTCGCTTCGGGCAGTTCGGCCGGGAGGGTGAACAGCCGGTCGGCGGTCCCGTCGGCGTAGAAGCCGTAACCCGCCGAACCGTCCGGGCTGATGTCCGCGACGGCCAGCGTGGTGGGCTCGGCGCCGCGCTGGACGAGCGAGGTGTCCACGCCGTCCGCCCGCAGCCCGCGCAGCAGTTCCTCGCCGAAGGTGTCGGTGGACACCCGCGAACAGAACGCGGCGGGCGAGCCGAGCCGCCCCAGTGCGAGAGCGGTGTTGTACGGGCCGCCGCCGCGGCGCGGCAGCAGCGCGGGCAACGGCCCGTCCCCGGAGGGCGGTTGCGAGCTGGGCACGAGGTCGATCAGGGCCTCGCCGGCGACGACGATCACGACAGTCCTGGCCTTTCTGGGGGGAGGGGGCGGGTCAGTGGCCGGCACCGGTGCAGCCGCAGGATTCGCGGTGCACGTACGTACAGGGCAGCCGGAGGGTGCGCGGCGGGCGGTCCGGGTCCTCCAGCCGCTCCAGGAGCAGCCGGACCGCGGCGGCCCCGATCTCCTTGCTGGGCTGGGAGATCGCCGTCAGGCGCGGGGCGAACAGATCGGCCCACGAGAAGTCGTCGAAGCAGGCCAGGGCGATGTCGCGGGGCACGTCGAGACCGAGGTCGCGCAGCGCGCGCAGGGTGCCGATCGTCATCGCGTTGTTGGCGGTGATGATCGCGGTGGGCGGTTCGGGGGCGGCGAGCAGATGCCGGGTGGCGTCCTGGGCGCCCTCGGCCTCGGAGTTGCCGCCCGCCAGCAGTTCGGGGGCGAAGGGCAGGCCGCGGGCGCGCAGGCCCTCGCGGTAGCCCTGGACGCGCTCGGTGGTGGTGCTCAGGCCGGGCAGACCGGCCACCAGCCCGATGCGGGTGTGGCCCAGGCCGGCGAGGTGTTCGACGAGCTGCCGTACGGGGGCGGTGTTCTCCGCGCACACCTGGTCGTACGCGTCGCCGACCAGCCGGTCCAGGAAGACGGCCGGGACCTTGCGCCGGGTGAGGTAGTCGGCCATGCCGGCGGGCTCGGCGGACGGCGCGACGATCATGCCGTCCACCCGGCGCTCGTGCAGCAGCCGGACGACCTTCTGCTCGTGCCGCGGGTCGTCGTGCGGGTCGGCGATCAGCAGGCTGTAACCGGCCTCCAGGGCGCCGGCCTCGACGCCCTGGAGAATCTCGGTGAAGTACGGGTTGCTGATCGCGGAGACCGCGAGGCCGATGGAGCGGGTGCGCGCGGTGACCAGCGAACGGGCCAGCGTGTTGTGGGTGTAGCCCAGCTCGTCGATGGCCGCCAGGACGGCGGCGCGGGTGTCGGGGCGTACCGGCCGGGTCTCGTTGAGCACATGCGAGACCGTGGCCACGGAGACCCCCGCCCGCCGCGCCACGTCGACCATCGTCGTCATCCGGTCCGTCTCCCCGAGTCCGTCGCCCCAATGTCGCCGGCAGGTGGTCCCGCTGCCGGTACGTAGTCCATCACAGCCTAGACGTAAACGCTTGCGCAAACGTTTACCACCGGGTTACGTTCACGCCGCCCCACCCCGCAACACCCGCAACCCCCGCAACACCGCACGAAGACGTGAGGAGGCGCCATGCGCGCTGTCGTGGTCACCGAGCCGGGCCGTACCGCCCTGACCGAAGTCCCCGATCCCCGGCCGGCGCCCGCGGAGGTCGTCGTGCGCGTCTCCTCCTGCGGGCTGTGCGGGACCGACATGCACATCCTCGGCGGGGAGCTGCCCGCCGTGACCTACCCGCTGATCCCCGGGCACGAGCTGACCGGCGAAGTGGTGGCCGTGGGCGAGGGGGTGACGAGCCCCGCCGTCGGCGACCGCGTCGCGGTCGACCCGAACATGCCGTGCGGCGCCTGCCACTACTGCCGCATCGGCCGCGGCAACCTGTGCGAGGACTACCGGGCCATCGGCGTCACCCAGGCGGGCGGCTTCGCCGAACTGGTCGCGGTGCCCGCGCGCTGCTGCCACCTCGTACCGGAGTCCTTCTCCGAAGCCGCCGCGGGCCTGATCGAGCCGCTGTCCTGCGCGGTGCACGGCCTGAACCGGCTGCCCCGCCGCCCCGGCGAGCACTACCTCATCTACGGCGCCGGCACGATGGGCCTGATGATGGCCGCGCTGGTGCGTACCGCCGGCGCCGCCTCGGTGTCCGTGGTGGACCTCAACGAGGACCGGCTGGCCTTCGCCGAGAGCTTCGGCCTGGACGCGGCCGTCACCAGCGCCGACCGGCTCGGCCGGAAGCCCGGTTTCGAGGTGGTCATCGACGCGACCGGCGCCGTCCCGGCCATCGAGGACGGTCTGGGCCGGGTCCGCAAGGGCGGTACCTTCCTCCAGTTCGGCGTCACCGACCCGGCCCGCACCGCGAAGTTCTCGCCGTACCTCGTCTACCACCACGAGATCGACATCATCGGCTCCATGGCCGTGCACAACAGCTTCCAGCCCGCCATCGACGTGCTGGCGGCGGGACTCGACCTCGACCCGCTGGTCAGCGACGTCTTCGGCCTGGAGGACTTCGACGAGGCGGTGGCCCGCTTCCGGGCCGGCACCGGCCGCAAGATCCACATCGCGCCGCGGCGGCCCACCGGCCCGCAGTCCGCGCGGAAGGGGTGACGAGCCGTGCCCGCACGCATGAAGAACGCCCTGATCTGGGTCTTCGGCGCCCTCGGCGGCATCCTCTGGGGCTATGACACCGGCGTCATCTCGGGCGCCATGCTCTTCATCAAGAACGACATCGCGCTGACGCCCCTCCTGGAGGGCATGGTCGTCTCGGGTCTGCTGGTCGGCGCGATGCTCGGCGCGGGCCTGTCGGGACGGCTGTCCGACTCCTGGGGGCGCCGCCGGCTGATCCTCGCCGCCTCCGCCGTCTTCATCCTCGGCACCCTCGGCGCCTCCCTGGCCACCGGCCCCTGGACGCTGATCGCCTTCCGCTTCGTGCTCGGCACCGGCGTGGGCATCGCCTCCGTCGTCGTACCGCTGTACCTGACGGAGCTGGCTCCCAAGCACCTGCGCGGCGGGCTGACCTCGCTGATGCAGCTGCTGGTCACGGTCGGCATCTTCCTCGCGTACGTCACCGACTACCTGCTCGCCGACGCCGAGGCGTGGCGCTGGATGATCGGCCTCGGCGTGGTGCCGGCCGCGATCCTCGCGCTCGGCATCGTCACCCAGCCCGAAAGCCCCCGCTGGCTGGTCGGCAAGGGCCGCGCCGACGAGGCCCGGCGGGTGCTGGCGCGGCTGCGCGGGCCGGGCGACGCGGCCGACGCCGAACTGGCCGAGATCGAGGAGACCGAGCGCATCGAGCGGGCCGGGAGCCGGCCGCTGACCCTCAAGGACCTCGCCTCGCCCCGGCTGCGGCCGGTCCTCCTGGTCGGGATGCTGCTGGTCTTCTTCCAGAACTTCGTCGGCATCAACACGATCATCTACTACGCGCCGACGCTGCTCACCGACATCGGCTTCGGCTCCGACGGCGCGATCCTGGCCAATGTCGGCATAGGGCTGCTCAACATGCTGATGACGCTGCCCGCCATGCGGCTGATCGACCGCAAGGGCCGCAAGCCGCTGCTCCTGTATGGCGCGCTCGGCATGTGCGCGGCCATGCTCGTCCTGGCCGTCACCAACCTGTCCGGCCTCGGGTACGGCGCGCCGCTGTCCGCCCTCACCCTCTTCGGCATCGCGCTGTACATCGCGTCCTTCGCGGTCTCCTGGGGCCCGGTGCAGTGGGTGATGCTGCCGGAGCTGTTCCCGATGCGGATCCGGGCCGCCGCGGTGAGCCTGTGCGTCATGGGCAACTGGCTGTTCAACATGGTCGTCTCGCTGGTCTTCCCGACCCTGCTGCGCGCCTGGGGAGCGGGCGTCAACTTCCTGTTCTTCGCCGTGACGACGTTCGCCGCGTTCGTCTTCGTACGGAAGCTGCTGCCGGAGACCAAGGGCCGCAGCCTGGAGGAGATCGAACGGGACCTGCTCAAGGGCCGTCCGGGCCCTCCGGACGACCGGGCCGCGGGCCGGTCGGGGCAGCCCGAAGCGGACGGATCGGTACCGGTATCGTCGGGAGCCGACGCCGCACCGTGACGCCGCGTCCCGCACCGAGTACCTGGGAGTACGACATGAGCCAGCCCCCCGCCCGCCGGACCGTGCTGCGAGGGGCCGCGCTCGTGGGCGCCGCGGGCTTCGGCGTGGCGGCCTGCTCCTCCGGCGGCTCGGACGGCGCGTCCGCGACGCCCGCCGAGCCCGTCACGCTGGGCGCCGCCGCCGAGGTGCCGGTCGGCGGCGCCAAGCTGTACCGCGAGAGCCGGCTGCTGGTCTCGCAGCCCGTCAAGGGCGAGTTCAAGTGCTTCAGCGCCAAGTGCACCCACGCGGGCTGCGTCCTGGACAAGATCGAGCGCAATCAGGGCAACTGCCCCTGCCACGGCAGCCGCTTCGACGTGACGACCGGCAAGGTCGTCCAGGGGCCGGCCTCGAAGCCGCTGCCGGAGGTGCCGGTCAAGGCCGAGGGCGGCAAGCTGATCGCCGGCTGACGCGCGGGGGCGCGGTGGGTGCCGCGGGGCGCGGCCGGGGCCGGTGACACTGCGCGACTGGCCGGAAACGGACTGCTCGGAGGCGGGGGCCTGACAGCGGGCCGGGTGAAGATCTACGATCGCACGACGCGTCGCGCCGATGACGCGTGAGGGGGGTCTCGTCGTGCCGGATTCCTCGGGCCGCGGCTCCGCGGGGGCGGCATGACCGAGCGACGCTACCGGGTCATGTGCCCCCCTGTACCCACAAGGCATGGAGTACCGCCCGCGATGCACTGGAGGCGACTGCGCCGCCGCTGCCGGCGCGTGATCGACGGGATACCGCTGCCCGAGCCGTTCTCCGCGCAGGAGCTGTGCGCCCGGCTCGCCGCCGACCGGGACCGCCCGCTGCGGCTGCTGACCCTGCCCACCCCGACCGGGCTGGGCATGCCGACCGGCATGTGGCTGGCCACCGAGGAGGGCGACTACGTCTTCTACGACGACCGGACCAGCCCGCTCCACCAGGAGCACATCATCCTCCACGAGATCGGCCACCTGGTGTGCGACCACCGCACGGCCGTCGAGGACCAGCGGCTGTTCCGGCACATCGACATCGAGGACCCCCGGTCCATCCGGCAGGCGCTGGGCCGCACCCGCTACTCCGACCGGCAGGAGCAGGAGGCGGAGATGATCGCCAGCCTGATCCTGGAGGGCGCCGGCCGGGTGCCCGCGCCGACGCTGCTGTCCGGCACGCTCGGCGGTCTGGCGTCCGGCATGGGCCTGCGGGACGCCCGGCACCCGGGAGCGCCGTGTTCACCTGGCTGACCGGTCTCGCCTGGCTGGAGAACGCCGGCATCGTCGCCCTGTGGGCCGTGGTGCTCGCCCGTGCCCCGCGCGGCCTGACGGACCGGGCGCAGCGGCCCCTGTGGTTCGCCATCGTGATGATCGCGCTGGCCATGTCGATGCACCTGGAGCCGGTCACCGCCGTCCTGGCGCGGCTGGTGCCCGGCGCGCACTGGGTCGATCTGAGCACCCACCTGTTCAGCATCGTCGACGCCGCCGCCGTGCTGTGGTTCATCTTCCAGGCCGCGGGGCGGCAGCGCCGTACCGCCCTGGTGTTCGGCGTCGCCCTCGCGGTCATGGCGGCGCTCGTCGTCCTGGATGTGACCGGGCCGCCGCACGCGCGCAACCAGATCACCCCGTCACCGGACATCCCCAGCGTGCCGGACGCCTACTGGTGGGTCTTCTTCGCCTTCCACCTGACGGCCGACACCACCTGCGGCTTCGTCTGCTGGACCCAGGGCCGTACCGGCGCGCCCCGGCTGCTGCGGTACGGGCTGCGGCTGTTCGGCACCGGCATCCTGCTGGCGTCCCTGCTGTGGGTGCTCAAGCTCGGCTACCTGTTCACCCGTTCGCCGGTCTTCAGCCCGCTGTTCTCGCCGGTCACCGGTGTGGAGGCGCTGTTCATCGCGGCGGGCGTGGCGCTGCCGCTGGTGGCCGGGGCCCGGCAGCTGTGGCAGGACCGTACGTCCTACCGGGGGCTGGCCGTGCTGTGGCGGGAGCTGACGGCGGTGACGCCGGACGTGGTGCTCGGGCCGGGCGGCCGGCTGCGCAACGCCGTGCTGCCGTTGCAACTGCGCCTGTACCGGCGGGTCATCGAGATCCGCGACGCGATGATCGTGCTGCGCGACTACGTCGGCCCGGCCACCCTCGACGGGGTCCGCCGGCACGTGGCCGAGCAGGCCGTCCCCGCGCACCTGGCCGACGCGCACGTCACCGCCTGCTGGCTGGCCGCCGCCCTGCACGCCCGGCGCAACGGGGCGGCGCCGCGGGCCCAGACGGTCAACCTCGCGGGCCCCGGCGCGGGTGATCTCGGCGCGGAGGTCCGGCATCTGCTGCGGATCGCGGATGCCTACGGGTCTCCCGTGGTACGCGCCTACCGGACAGCACACGTCGGCACCGGGTGACGGTGCCGCGCCGCGGCCCGCCGCCGACGGGCCGCCGGTTCCCGTACGAGGAGAGGAAGACCGTGCTCATCGCCTTCGCCCTGACGCCCATGGGCGTGGAGGAGAACGGCGCGGCGTACGTCGCCGACGCCATCAAGATCATCCGGGAGTCCGGGCTGCCGAACCGCTCGGACTCCATGTACACGATGATCGAGGGGGACTGGGACGAGGTCATGGACGTCGTCAAGCGCGCGACCGAGGCCGTCGCCGCCCGGGTGCCGCGCGTCCAGGTCAGCATCAAGGCCGACGTGTGGCCGGGGATGGACCGCCCGCTCGACGGGAAGATCGCCATGCTGGAACGGCGCGTCGCGGACAACGCGGCGGCGGCGGACGCCCTGGACGGCGGCACGGCCGCAGCGGACGCCGCGTCGGGCGTCCCGGCCACCGGGGCGGGGCCCACCGGCTAGCGGGCGGGCCCACCGGCTGACGGCGCGGGGCCCACCGGCCGGGGCCCCGTACGGCGGCCCCGGCTCACCCCCAGTCCCAGCCGATCCCCACGATCCCGGGCCGTACGCCCTGCTCCACCAGGTGTACGGCCCGGTGCTGCCCGCTCAGCGTCAGTTCCTGCTGTCCCGCGCGCGGCGCGCCCGCCCTGGTCCGGGTGAAGCGGCGGCAGCGCACCGGCAGCGCCGCCTCGTCGAAGCACACCTGGAGGACGTACTGGCCGCCGGCGAAGCGGAAGCCGCGTACGTACTCCGCGCTCTGGCCGCCGCTGCCGTCCTCGAAGGCGTAACCGAAGACGTGGGTGTCGCCGGTGCGCAGCCGCACGTCGAAGAGCAGCTCGGCGACGACCATCGCGTGCGCCGCGTTCCAGCGCACCCGCCCCAGCCGGCAGTTCTCCCCGGCCGTGACGACCACCCGCGACGGGTCGCAGCCCGCGTCGCCCTGGTGTATGGCGATGTACCGGTCCACGCCGTCCCGGTGGGCGCGCACCACCTGGAGGGAGTGGCGGCCGCTCAGCTCGCGGCCGGCTCCGATGTGCACCCATTCGTGGTGGCCGACCGTGTGCAGCCCGCCGTCCATGGGGGCCTCCAGCTCGGCGAGGAGCTGGTGCAGGGCGTCGGACGGGTCGAAGAGCGAACGGTAGGAGCGGGCGGCGGGGCGCTCCGCGGTCTCGGCCCGCGGGCCGCCCTCGGGGACCAGCAGCCGGTGCAGGGAGTGCGCGGGCAGGTCGAGGACTTCTTCCAAGGCCCGTACGGCCCGCAGCGACTCGGGGCGCTGCGGGCGCCGCGCCCCCTGCTGCCAGTAACTCAGGCTCGTCACCCCGACCTTGATCCCGCGCTGGGCCAGCTTGTGCTGGACCCGGTGCAGGGCCAGTCCCCGGGCGGCCAGGGCGGCCCGGAGCGCCAGGTGGAACGGACCGGTCCGGAGGATCTGGGCGAGTTCGGTCAGTTGCGGCGAAACCGGGACGGGTTCCGGACGGGCCCGGGATGCCGGATACGCGGTTTTTCCATGCGCCGTCTGGTGTTCACGAGCTGTGTCACGAGGCGTATCACGAGGTGTGTGAGGTGCCTGTTGTGTTGTGTGCTGTGTCATCGCCCAACCCTCCGGCGCGCGTGGTGAACGTTCACAACCCGTCTTCACGCCGCGCGCTGCCCCTGCCTGTCCGCTGCAGTACGCCGGGCACGGGCTGTTCACACCCGGCACCGGACGTCCACACCCCCATGTCATCCCGCATTGAAGCGTGTTGACCTGCTCCGGACAACACCCGATGCTCCTGACCAGCATCCGGATGCGCTCCTCCGCACCAACCCCCTCGTTCGGGAGGAACGCCATGACCCGCGCAGCACACAGACGCGGCTCGCGCCGCAGATGGCTGTCGGCCGCGGCCCTGTCGGCCGCCGCACTGACCGCCGTACCCGCCGCCCCGGCCACCGCCGCGCCCGCCCCCACCGGCACGGCGACCCACGCGGCGGCCACCGCGTCCGCCCCACGCGGCGTGCTGGCCGCCAACCGGCTCGACATCACCATGCAGGCCCAGGAGAAGAGCAACTGGTGCTGGGCCGCGTCCGGCAACACCATCGCCACCTTCTACGGCAAGCGCTACAGCCAGAACCAGTTCTGCAACGCGGCCTTCAACCGCCAGCAGGGCACCACCTGCCCCAACAACCAGGCCACGCTCGGCAACGTGCAGAACGCGTTCGACTGGATGGGCATCAACCCGGGCTCGTACGTCACGGGCTACCTGCGCTACGGCACCGTGCAGAACGAGATCAACGCGGGGCGCCCGGTCGAGACCCGCATCCAGTGGTCCTCGGGCGGCGGGCACATGCACGTGATCTACGGTTTCGACACCGCGAAGAACTGGGTGTACTGGGGAGACCCGTGGGGCTCCAACAGCCGCTACAACTGGGGCGACTACAACTACTACGTCAACGGCAACTCCTTCTCCTGGACCCACTCCCTCTACCGGATCGGAGCCTGAGGCCATGACCGAGCACAGAGCTCCGGCCGCATCCGCCGCCGGGCGGGGCACGCCGGCCCGCCGCACCGCCATACGGGCCGCCGCCACCGGGACACTCGCCGCCGCCCTCCTCGGCCTCGCGCCGCAGAGCGCGCTGGCCGCCGCCCCCGCACCGCCGCCCGCACCCGCCGCCTCGGCCGTCACCGCGGCACGCGCGGCGGCCACCGCGCCGGACACCCTCGCGACGCTCTCCCGGTTCTTCGCCCGCGACGGTGCGGTCGCCGCGGCGAAGGCGCAGCCGCGGATCGAGGGCCGGACGGTGCCGGTGTACGTGCTCTCGCCCGACTTCGTACGGGGCAAGGCCGGGGCGCCGGTCTCCCGGCTGGAGTTCCTGGCCAGCACGGCGGTCTCCGCCGACGGGCGGAAGGCGTCCGTGTGGACCGCGCCGACCGGTGGTGCCTGGAAGGTCGTCAACATCGCGACCGGCGACGACGAGGCCCGTTTCAGCGCGGCGGGGGACGGCGGCACGGTCTTCCAGGAGCCGCAGATCAACGCCTGGTACGAGCAGCGCGGCGACCGCGTCCGGCCGCTGGACGCCGAGGCGCGCAAGGCCGTCGGCGCGGGCGGCACCACCGTCGCCGCCTACCAGAAGCGCGTCGCGAAGGCGTACGGCGACAAGCTGCCCGGCTCCGCGTACGACCGGCGCGGCGAAGCCGGCGGATACGGCCCGGAGGCGGCCGGCGCGGGCGACGTGGCCGCCCGGGCGGCCACGGACGGGCAGCCCGTCGCGGCCGGTGCCACGACGGGGGACAGCAGCGGCCCGGTGACCGCCGCCTCGGCCGTGGCGGGCACCGCCGCGCTGCTCGCCCTCGGCCTGTCCGGAGCCGCGGCGCTGCGCCGGCGCCACAGCCGCTGAGACCCGCCCCGGGAGCCCGCCGGGCCCCGGGACCGCACCGGCCCCGACGGGCCCGCCCGTCCGGGCCGGTGCCCCGTGTCCGCGCCGCGCACCCGGCGGCGCGGACACCCGCGCCGCGCCACGGGCGCACGCGCCCGCCGCCGCCCGCTGTCACCGCCCCCAAGTAGGGTGGGCAGCATGGCAGACCCCAGCAGTTACCGACCCAAGCCGGGACAGATCCCCGACTCGCCCGGGGTCTACAGGTTCCGTGACGAGCACCGCCGCGTCATCTACGTCGGCAAGGCCAAGAGCCTGCGCCAGCGCCTGTCCAGCTACTTCCAGGACCTGGCCAACCTCCACCCGCGTACGCGCACGATGGTCACCACCGCGGCCTCCGTCGAGTGGACCGTCGTCAGCACCGAGGTTGAGGCCCTCCAGCTCGAATACACCTGGATCAAGGAGTACGACCCGCGGTTCAACGTCAAGTACCGCGACGACAAGAGCTATCCGTACCTGGCCGTCACCCTCAACGAGGAGTATCCGAGGGTCCGGGTCATGCGCGGCGCCAAGAAGAAGGGCGTGCGCTACTTCGGCCCGTACGGCCAGGCGTGGGCCATCCGCGAGACCGTCGACCTGATGCTGCGCGTCTTTCCCGTACGGACCTGCTCCGCCGGGGTCTTCAAGCGCTCCGCGCAGATCGGCCGCCCCTGCCTGCTCGGCTACATCGGCAAGTGCTCGGCCCCCTGCGTCGGCCGCGTCACCCCCGAGGAGCACCGCGAACTGGCCGAGGAGTTCTGCGACTTCATGGCCGGCCGCACCGGCGCCTATCTCCGCCGCCTGGAGAAGTCCATGCAGGAGGCGGCCGAGGAGATGGAGTACGAGCGGGCCGCCCGGCTGCGCGACGACATAGACGCGCTGCGGCGGGCGATGGAGAAGAGCGCCGTGGTGCTCGCCGACGCCACCGACGCCGACCTGATCGCGCTCGCCGAGGACGAGCTGGAAGCGGCCGTGCAGATCTTCCACGTCCGCGGCGGCCGGATCCGCGGCCAGCGCGGCTGGGTCACCGACAAGGTCGAGAACGTGGACAGCGCCGCCCTCGTCGAGCACGCCCTCCAGCAGCTCTACGGCGAGGAGAGCGGCGACGCCGTACCGAAGGAAGTCCTGGTCCCGGCGCTGCCCGACCCCGTCGAACCGGTCCAGCAGTGGCTCACGGAGCGCCGCGGCTCCGGCGTCTCGCTGCGCATCCCGCAGCGCGGCGACAAGAAGGACCTGATGGCCACCGTCCAGCGCAACGCCCAGCAGGCGCTGGCCCTGCACAAGACCAAGCGCGCCTCCGACCTGACCACCCGCTCCCGCGCCCTGGAGGAGATCGCCCAGGCCCTCGGCCTGGACTCGGTGCCGCTGCGCATCGAGTGCTTCGACATCTCCCACCTCCAGGGCGACGACGTGGTGGCCTCCATGGTCGTCTTCGAGGACGGCCTGGCCCGCAAGAGCGAGTACCGCCGCTTCCAGATCAAGTCCTTCGAGGGCCAGGACGACGTCCGCGCCATGCACGAGGTCATCGGGCGCCGCTTCCGGCGCTACCTCCAGGAGAAGCAGCAGACGGGGGAGTGGGAGGAGGAGACGCCCGCCGGGGGCGGGGGCCCGGCGTCCGACGGGGAGGACGCGCCCGTGGCCACCGGCCCCACCGACGAGGACGGCCGGCCCAAGCGCTTCGCCTACCCGCCCCAGCTGGTGGTCGTGGACGGCGGGCAGCCGCAGGTCGCCGCCGCCCGGCGGGCCCTGTCCGAGCTGGGCGTCGACGACGTGGCCGTATGCGGCCTGGCCAAGCGCCTGGAAGAGGTCTGGCTGCCGGACGAGGACGACCCGGTCGTGCTGCCCCGCAGCAGCGAGGGCCTCTACCTGCTCCAGCGCGTCCGTGACGAGGCCCACCGCTTCGCCATCGCCTACCAGCGCAACAAACGGGGCAAGCGCCTCAGGACCGGGCCCCTGGACAGCATCCCCGGGCTCGGCGAGAGTCGCCGCCAGGCACTGCTGAAGCACTTCGGATCGGTCAAGCGGCTGCGGGCCGCCCGGGTCGAGGACATCTGCGAGGTGCCGGGCATCGGCCGCAAGACGGCCGAGACCATCGCGGCGGCGCTGGCCGGAGCGGCCCCGGCCGCCCCGGCGGTGAACACCGCCACGGGAGAGATCATTGAGGATGACGGGGCCGCACCGGCCGCGTTGTCATCGGAACGGGGGCTGGAACGATGAGCGGCAGCACAGAGCAGCACAGGCACGACATGCGGGACGCACAGGACACGCGGCACCCCCGCACGACCGAGGAAGACGGTGCACAGGTGAGTACGGGCACGATGCGCGAGGCCGCCCAGGGCGAGAGCGCGGCCATCCCCGAGCTGGTGATCATCTCGGGCATGTCCGGAGCCGGCCGGAGCACGGCCGCCAAGTGCCTGGAGGACCTCGGCTGGTTCGTCGTCGACAACATCCCGCCCGAGCTGATCCCGCCCATGGTCGAGCTGGGCGCCCGCTCGCAGGGCAACGTCGCACGCATCGCCGTCGTCGTGGACGTCCGCGGCCGGCGCTTCTTCGACAACCTCAAGGAGTCCCTGGCCACGCTCGACGCGCAGAACGTCAAGCGCCGCATCGTCTTCCTGGAGTCCTCCGACGAGGCCCTGGTGCGCCGCTTCGAGTCGGTGCGCCGCCCGCACCCCCTCCAGGGCGACGGCCGCATCGTGGACGGCATCGCCGCCGAGCGCGACCTGCTGCGCGAGCTGCGCGGCGACGCCGACCTGGTCATCGACACCTCCAGCCTGAACGTCCACGAGCTGCGCGCCAAGATGGACGCCCAGTTCGCCGGCGAGGAGGTGCCCGAGCTGCGGGCCACGGTCATGTCCTTCGGCTTCAAGTACGGCCTGCCGGTCGACGCCGACATGGTCATCGACTGCCGCTTCATCCCCAACCCGCACTGGGTCCCGGAGCTTCGCCCGTACACCGGCCTGAACGACGAGGTCTCCGGCTACGTCTTCGGCCAGCCCGGCGCCAAGGAGTTCCTGGACGGCTACGCGGAGCTGCTGCGCATCGTCGCCGAGGGCTACCGCCGCGAGGGCAAGCGGTACGTGACCATCGCGGTCGGCTGTACGGGCGGCAAGCACCGCAGCGTCGCCATGTCCGAGAAGCTCGCCCACCGCCTGGTCTCCGAAGGCGTCGAGACCGTCGTCGTCCACCGGGACATGGGGCGCGAATGACCGCCCGTCCCCTGCGGCTGCGCCGGGTCCGCAAGCTGGTCCCGGGCAGCCGCTCCGGCAGGGGCGCCACGCCCAAGGTCGTGGCGCTCGGCGGCGGCATGGGCCTGTCCGCCTCGCTGGCCGCGCTGCGCCGTATCACCGGCGACCTGACCGCCGTCGTCACGGTCGCCGACGACGGCGGCTCCAGCGGGCGGCTGCGCGACGAGCTGGGCGTACTGCCGCCCGGCGACCTGCGCAAGGCGCTGGCCGCGCTGTGCGGGGACGACGACTGGGGCCAGACCTGGTCCCGGGTGATCCAGCACCGCTTCACCAGCGAGGGCGAACTGCACGACCACGCGGTCGGCAACCTGCTCATCGTCGCCCTGTGGGAACAGCTCGGCGACCACGTCCAGGCCCTGGACCTGGTCGGCAAGCTGCTCGGCGCGCACGGCCGGGTGCTGCCCATGTCCGCCGTACCGCTGGAGCTCCAGGCCCTGGTCAAGGGGCACCACGAGGACCGGCCGGAGGAGATCAGCACGGTCCGCGGCCAGGCCACGGTCGCGCTCACCCGCGGCGAGGTGCAGTCCGTGCACGTCGTCCCCGAGGACCCGCCGGCCGTGCCCGAGGCCGTCGCCGCGGTGCGCGACGCCGACTGGGTGGTGCTCGGCCCCGGCTCCTGGTTCTCCTCCGTCATCCCGCACCTGCTCGTGCCCGAGCTGCGCGAGGCGCTGGAGGAGACCCAGGCCCGGAAGGTCCTCTCGCTGAACCTGGCGCCGCAGCCGGGCGAAACCGATGGCTTTTCCCCGCAGCGTCATTTGGAGGTTTTGGCCCGACACGCCCCTAAACTCGCCTTCGACGTGGTGCTGGCCGACCGGGCCGCCGTGCCCGACATCGAGAGCCTGACCGTCGCTGCCAAGCAGCTCGTCGGCAGCGAGGTCGAGCTGGCGGCGGTCGCCGCGCCCGGCAGCCCCTGCGGCACGGCGGAGACCCACAAGGGTGCCGCCCGGCACGACCCGGAGCTGCTGGCCGCCGCGTACGACCGTATTTTTCGGATGCATGGAAGGATCGGCCCATGGCGATGACGGCAGCGGTGAAGGATGAAATCTCCCGGCTCCCCGTCACCCGGACCTGCTGCCGGAAGTCGGAGGTCTCGTCGATCCTGCGGTTCGCGGGCGGTCTGCACCTGGTCAGCGGGCGCATCGTGATCGAGGCGGAGCTGGACACGGGCATCGCCGCCCGGCGGCTGCGCAAGGACATCCTGGAGATCTTCGGCCACTCCTCCGACCTGGTGGTGATGGCCCCCGGCGGCCTGCGGCGCGGCAGCCGCTACGTCGTACGGGTCGTCGCCGGCGGCGACCAGCTCGCCCGCCAGACCGGCCTGGTCGACGGCCGCGGCCGGCCCATCCGCGGCCTGCCCCCGCAGGTCGTCTCCGGGGCCACCTGCGACGCCGAGGCGGCCTGGCGCGGGGCCTTCCTCGCGCACGGCTCGCTCACCGAACCCGGCCGCTCGTCCTCCCTGGAGGTCACCTGCCCGGGGCCCGAGGCGGCCCTCGCGCTGGTCGGCGCGGCCCGTCGGCTCGGTATCGGGGCCAAGGCCCGCGAGGTGCGCGGCGTGGACCGGGTCGTCGTCCGTGACGGTGATGCGATTGGCGCGCTGTTGACGCGCCTCGGGGCGCACGAGTCCGTACTGGCCTGGGAGGAACGGCGGATGCGGCGCGAGGTCCGGGCCACCGCCAACCGCCTCGCCAACTTCGACGACGCCAACCTGCGCCGGTCGGCGCGCGCCGCGGTCGCCGCGGGGGCACGGGTCCAGCGGGCCCTGGAGATCCTCGGCGAGGAGGTCCCCGAGCACCTCGCCGCGGCCGGCCGCCTGCGCATGGACCACAAGCAGGCGTCCCTGGAGGAACTGGGCGCCCTCGCCGACCCGCCCCTGACGAAGGACGCGGTCGCCGGCCGCATCCGCCGCCTCCTGGCCATGGCCGACAAGCGCGCCCAGGACCTGGGCATCCCCGGCACGGAGTCGAACCTGTCGGAGGAGATGGCCGACGGCATGGTCGGCTGAAAGCGCTTGAGCGCGCGCCTGAGCCGATGACTGCCACCTCCCCGCAGCCGGGGTACGGGCCCGGCCCTCCGGACTTCGTCCTACGGTCCGCCCCCTCCCGCCGTAGGGCGACGGACGGCCGGTGGGGGCAGGCGTCCCCCCACCCACGCCGCGGCAGACTGACACGTACGGGAGGGCTCGGGACCGGAGGACGGAGTCTGTAGGGCCCGGGACCGTCCCCCTGTCGGCAGCCGCCTCCCCGCACCCGGGTACGGGACCGGCCCTCCAGACTCCGTCCTGCGGTCCGCCCCCTCCCGCCGTAGGGCGACGGACGGCCGGTGGGGGCAGGTGTCCCCCCACCCACGTACGTGTCAGCCTGCCGCGTACAGGAGGGCTCGGGACCGGAGGACGGAGTCTGTAGGGCCCGGGACCGTACCCCTGCCGGTAGCCGCCGATCCGCGCCCGCGTACGGGACCGGACCTCCAGACTCCGTCCTACGGTCCGCCCCCTCCCGCCGTAGGGCGACCGACGGCCGGTGGGGGCAGGCGTCCCCCCACCCACGCCGCAGCAGACTGACACGTACGGGAGGGCTCGGGACCGGAGGACGAAGTCTGTAGGGCCCGGGCCCGCGCCAAAGACGTCGACGCGCCGCCACGGGCGGAAAACCGTAGGCGGTCCACTCCGGCCAGCCCCTAGCCTGCGACAAATGAACACATTACGGATTGCACCGATGCGTGCGGACGATCTCGCGTCGGCGGAGCGAGCCTCGACGCGGACCGGGTCACCCGCAGAGCCCGCGACCCGGAGCCCGAGCTGCGGCCCGCCGCTGCCGCTCGGCGGTGGAGCGACCGGATGCGCTACTACCTGGACATCGACCCGGGCGGCTGCTGGATCGCCGTGGACCCGGACGCCGATACGGACGCCGACGCCAACGGCGTCATCGGCTTCGCCGTCTCCCGGAACCGCGACAACCTCTGGTACCTCGCCACCTATGGCGTCCTGCCCGGCCACCAGGGCCGGGGCATCGGCAAGCGCCTGCTGGACGCCGCCCTCGCGCACGCCGACGGGCGCCCCGGCCTCTTTTCCTCCAGCACCCACCCCGGCGCCACCCGCCGGTACCGCCTCGCCGGTTTCTCGCTCCACCCGCAGATGCAGATGGTCGGGACAGTCGACCGGTCCGCCCCGCCCGCGGTGGACGGCCTCCGGGACGGCGGTCCGGACGACTTCGCGTGGATGGACCGGCTGGACCGCGATCTGCGGGGCGCCGGACACGGCCTCGACCTCGGCCACCTGCTGGCCGCCCACCGGCTGGTCGTCTCCCGTCACCGGTCCCGGCCGGGGTACGTCTACGTGGACGACCGGGGGCGGGCCGTGCTGCTGGCCGCCGCGCGTGCCGACACCGCGCAGCGGCTGCTGTGGGAGGCCCTGGCCGCGTCGTCCGGGGACACCCTCGTCAACTGCATCACCACCCCCAACGAATGGGCGATCGACGTCGGCCTCGCCGCCGGGCTCGCCATCGGCCAGGAGGGGTACATCGCCGTTCGCGGGATGCCCGTCCCGGCGCCGTACCTGGCGGACGGCCACTTCCTGTAGGCCGTACGGGCACCGTCCCGTACGGCCCCCCGCTTTCGGCCACGGGCCGTATTGACATGATCATGCAGCGTCACCAGTCTGGCGAGCGCCCATCACGAGGTGGACGACGGCAAGGGGGGCTCATGAGACGCAAGGCGAGATCCTTACTCGCGGCAGCGGCGTTGCTGCTGGGCGGGGTGGCGGGGGTGCCGGCCGCGCAGGCGCAGGCGAGGGACGGTGGGGGAGGAGACCGGGACGCCATCGCGACCTGGACCGGCGAGGTCACCGCGGCGCAGGTGCCGCTGCTGCTGAAGGCCGGCGTGGACGGCCACGAGCTGGGCGCGCAGGTGCCGAGGACCGGTAAGGGGCAGGTGGAGGTGCAGCTCTCCGCCGCCCAGGCGGCCGCGCTGCGCCGGCAGGGTGTCGAGCTGACCCGCAGGATCGTTTCCCCGGAGACGCAGCGCAAGCTCAGGGCCCAGGGCGACCGGGTCTTCCGGCCGTACACGGGCAGCAACGGCCTGATGAAGGAGATGATCGACACCGCCCGGTTCCACCGGAACCTCGCGAAGGTCGTCAGCATCGGCAAGACCGTCAAGGGCCGCGACATCCTGGCCCTGAAGCTCACCGGGAACGCCGGCACGACCGAGGACGGCGCCAAGCCCGCCGTGCTGTACCTGTCCAACCAGCACGCCCGGGAGTGGATCACCCCCGAGATGACCCGCCGGCTGATGCAGTACTACCTGGCCGGGTACGGCAAGGACCCGCGGCTGACGAAGATCCTCGACACCACCGAGCTGTGGTTCGTGCTCTCCGCCAATCCCGACGGCTACGACTACACCTTCGAGAGCCCGCAGAACCGGCTGTGGCGCAAGAACCTGCGGGACAACAACGGCGACGGGAAGATCACCCCCGGCGACGGCGTCGACCTCAACCGCAACTTCTCCTACAAGTGGGGCTACGACAACGAGGGTTCGTCCCCCAAGCCGGCCAGTGAGACCTACCGCGGCCCGGCCGCCGCCTCCGAGCCGGAGACCCGGGCGCTGGACGCCTTCGAGAAGCGCATCGGTTTCCGATACGCCGTCAACTACCACTCCGCCGCCGAGCTGATCCTCTACGGCGTCGGCTGGCAGGTGGCCACGCCCACCCCGGACGACGTCCTGTACCGGGCCCTGGCCGGCACCCCCGAGAAGCCCGCGATCCCCGGCTACCGCCCGCAGGTCTCCTCCGAGCTCTACACCACCAACGGCGAGGCCGACGGCCACGCCGCCAACGTCAACGGCATCCCCATGTTCACCCCGGAGATGTCGACCTGTCAGACCGCGTCGAACGCCGACCCCGACGACGAATGGGAGGCCGCCGACTGCCGGTCCGTCTTCACCTTCCCCGACTCCGAGAAGCTGATCCAGGCGGAGTTCGAGAAGAACATCCCCTTCGCCCTCTCCGTCGCCGAGAGCGCCCGGCGCCCGGACCGGCCCGTCTCGTCGGTGGGCATGACCGCGCCCGACTTCACCCCGCACGCCTTCACCACGTCCTACGCCCGCGGCGAGGACCAGCAGGTCGCCGTCACGGCGCGCAAGTCCGTGCGCGACAAGGAACTCGTCTACCGCGTCAACGGCGGGCAGCGGCACACCGAGGAGCTCGAAGCCTGGGAGGGCGGCGAGACCTACGGCGGCGAGGACAACCTCCACTTCGACCAGTACCGGGCCTCCGTCGAGGGTGCCGATCCGGGCGACCGGGTCGAGGTGTGGTTCACGGGCCGTACCCGCGAAGGCAAGCCGACCAGGAGTGAGTCCTTCACCTACACCGTCGCCGAGCGGCCGCGCGCCGACACGCTGGTCATCGCCGAGGAGGGCGGCACCGCCCCCGCGCGGCACACCGCCGCGTACACCGAGGCCCTCGCCGCCAACGGCCACCGTGCGGCCGTGTGGGACGTCGCCCGGCGCGGCACCCCGGACGCGCTCGGCGTGCTGAGCCACTTCGAGAAGGTCGTCTGGTACACCGGCGCGGGGCGCCCGGGCGGCGCCACTCTGCTGGCCGTACGCGACTACCTCAACGAGGGCGGCAGGCTGCTCACCGCCGGTGAGCAGGCGGGCGGCAGCGCCGTGGTCGGCCGGGCGGTGAGCGACGACTTCAGCCAGTACTACCTGGGCGCCGGCAGCCGGGTCGCCGTGAAGTCGCCGCCCGCCTTCCAGGGCGCCGGCAAGCTGGCCGGGACCGAGGTGAAGCTCGGTGACGCGCCCGGCAACCCGCTGGACGCCGCGGGCACCCACTCGGTGATCTCCGACGAGCTGCCACCGGCCACGTTCCCGCAGTTCGCGAGCGCCGCGGCCGGTACCTACCCGGGCGTACGGACGCCGTTCCAGCCGTACGAGGGCGACTGGTACGCCGCCGCCCCGCACCGCGACGCCTCCTGGATGCGGCTGGCCAGGACCGTGGACCTGACGGACGTGGCCGCGAGCGCCCGGCCCACTCTTCGGTTCATGCTCAGCCACGACACCGAGACGGGCTACGACAACGCCGTCGTGGAGGCACACACGGTCGGCAAGGACGACTGGACGACGCTGCGTGACGCGAACGGCGGTACCGGCACCGACGTGCCCGCCCAGTGCGGCCAGGGCTACTACCTGGATGCCCACCCCTTCCTCCGGCACTACCTGACCCGGACCGGCACGCAGTGCCGCAACACCGGCACCACCGGCGCGTGGCACCGCTTCACGGGGGGCTCGGACGGCTGGCGGCCGGTCTCCGTGGACCTGTCCGGCTACGCCGGGCAGCGGGTCGAGCTGGCGGTCTCCTACGTCACCGACCCCAGCACCGGCGGCCGCGGCGTCTTCGCCGACAACACGCGGCTCACCACCGGCACCGGCGGCGAGCCCCTGGAGGGCTTCGAGACCTCCCTCGGCCCCTGGACGGTCCCCGGCCCGCCCGCCGGCAGCCCGGCCGCCACGGGCGACTGGATCCGCTCCAAGGAGCTGTTCCGCGCGGCCGGCGCGATCACCACGCGTAACACCGTCCTGCTGGGCTTCGGCCTGGAACACGTACAGACCGCCGCGGAACGGGCCGAACTGACCGGCGCGGCGTTCGAGGCGCTCGACGACTGACCGCGCTCCTACTCTCTCGGCGAACAGGGCGGCCCAGGGCCCCAGAGTGGGCCCGGGCCGCCCCTGTCAATGTCACGTACGTCTCGTATTGGGGGTAGGGTCGGAGGCGGTCGGGGACATCCCATACAGCTCGCCGGTGGTGAACCGGCGCACCAACGAGGAGATCGGTTCGTGACGATCCGCGTAGGCATCAACGGATTCGGCCGCATTGGTCGCAACTACTTCCGCGCGCTCCTGGAGCAGGGTGCGGACATCGAGATCGTCGGTGTCAACGACCTGACCGACAACGCCACCCTGGTTCACCTGCTGAAGTACGACTCCATCCTGGGTCGCCTCAAGCAGGACGTCAGCCACACCGACGACACCATCACGGTCGGCAACCAGACCTTCAAGACGATGGCCGAGCGTGACCCGGCGAACCTCCCCTGGGGTGAGCTGGGCGCCGACATCGTCATCGAGTCGACCGGCATCTTCACCAAGAAGGCCGACGCCGAGAAGCACATCAAGGCCGGCGCCAAGAAGGTCCTGATCTCCGCGCCCGCCAAGGACGAGGACATCACGATCGTGATGGGCGTCAACCAGGACAAGTACGACGCGGCCAAGCACCACGTCATCTCCAACGCCTCCTGCACCACCAACTGCGTGGCGCCGATGGCCAAGGTTCTCGACGAGAACTTCGGCATCGTCAAGGGCCTGATGACCACGGTGCACGCGTACACCAACGACCAGCGCATCCTGGACTTCCCGCACAAGGACCTGCGCCGCGCCCGCGCCGCCGCGGAGAACATCATTCCGACCACGACCGGTGCCGCCAAGGCCACCGCGCTGGTCCTCCCGCAGCTGGAAGGCAAGCTGGACGGCATCGCCATGCGCGTCCCGGTCCCCACCGGCTCCGTGACCGACCTGGTCGTCGAGCTGGACCGCGAGGTCACCAAGGACGAGATCAACGCCGCCTTCCAGAAGGCCGCCGAGGGCCAGCTCAAGGGCATCCTGGAGTACACCGAGGACCAGATCGTCTCCTCGGACATCGTCAACTGGCCGGCGTCCTGCACCTTCGACTCCTCCCTGACCATGGCGCAGGGCAAGAGCGTCAAGATCATCGGCTGGTACGACAATGAGTGGGGCTACTCCAACCGCCTGGTGGACCTGACCACCTTCGTCGGCGGTCAGCTCTGACATCCGCCTGATCCAGGCCAGGGCACGTAGCTGTGCGGACGGGGCTCGTAGGGCGCACGGAAGCGCCGTACGGGCCCCGTCCCATGACCGACCTACGCAACGGAGTCACTTCGCATGAAGACGATCGACGATCTCGCCCAGGAAGGGCTGTCCGGCAAGCGGGTCTTCGTCCGCGCCGACCTGAACGTGCCGCTGGACGGCACCACCATCACCGACGACGGCCGCATCCGCGCCGTCCAGCCGACGATCGCCAAGCTGGCCCAGCTCGGCGCCAAGGTGATCGTCGCCTCCCACCTGGGCCGTCCCAAGGGCGCCCCGGACCCGGCCTTCTCGCTGCGCCCCGCCGCCGAGCGGCTCGGTGAACTGATCGGCCGGGACGTCGCCTTCGCCACCGACACGGTCGGCGAGTCCGCCCGCTCGGTGGTCGCCGGGCTCGGCGAGGGCGAGGTCGCCGTCCTGGAGAACCTGCGCTTCAACCCGGGCGAGACCAGCAAGGACGACGCCGAGCGCGGCGCCTTCGCCGATCAGCTCGCCCAGCTGGCGGATGTGTACGTCGGCGACGGCTTCGGCGCCGTGCACCGCAAGCACGCCTCCGTCTACGACCTGCCGGCCCGCCTGCCGCACGCCGCGGGCGACCTGATCGCCGCCGAGGTCACCGTCCTGAAGAAGCTCACCGAGGACGTCAAGCGCCCGTACGTGGTCGTGCTCGGCGGCGCCAAGGTCTCCGACAAGCTGGCCGTCATCGACCAGCTGCTCGGCAAGGCCGACCGGCTGCTGATCGGCGGCGGCATGGCGTACACCTTCCTCAAGGCCAAGGGCTACGAGGTCGGCATCTCCCTCCTCCAGGAGGACCAGATCCCGGCCGTCACCGAGTACATGGAGCGCGCCGAGAAGAACGGCGTCGAGCTGGTCCTGCCGGTCGACATCCTGGCCTCGGCGGACTTCCCCGACCTGAAGACCAAGGCCCCGGCCGACTACGTCACGGTCGACGCCGACCGGATCCCCTCCGACAAGGAGGGCCTGGACATCGGCCCGAAGACCCGCGAACTGTTCGCCTCGAAGATCGCCGACGCGGAGACCGTCTTCTGGAACGGCCCCGTCGGCGTCGCCGAGCACCCGGACTACGCCGGCGGCACCACCGCCATCGCGCAGGCCCTGCTGGACAGCAAGGGCTTCACCGTCGTCGGCGGCGGCGACTCGGCCGCGGCCGTGCGCGCGCTCGGCTTCGACGAGAATGCTTTCGGCCACATTTCGACCGGTGGCGGCGCCAGCCTCGAATACCTCGAAGGCAAGACGCTCCCCGGCCTCGCCGCTCTGGAGGACTGAAGAACCGTGAGTGACCGTACCCCGCTGATGGCGGGCAACTGGAAGATGAACCTCAACCACCTCGAGGCCATCGCGCACGTCCAGAAGCTCGCCTTCGCACTCGCCGACAAGGACTACGAGGCCACCGAGGTCGCGGTCCTGCCGCCGTTCACCGACCTGCGCTCGGTGCAGACGCTGGTCGACGGCGACAAGCTCAAGATCAAGTACGGCGCCCAGGACATCTCGGCGCACGAGTCCGGCGCGTACACCGGTGAGATCTCGGGCGGCATGCTCGCCAAGCTCAAGTGCAGCTATGTGGCCGTCGGCCACAGCGAGCGCCGCCAGTACCACGGCGAGACCGAGGAGATCTGCAACGCCAAGGTCAAGGCGGCCTTCGCGAACGGCCTGACCCCGATCCTGTGCGTCGGCGAGGGCCTGGACGTCCGCAAGGCCGGCAACCAGGTCGAGTACACCCTCGCCCAGTTGGACGGCGGCCTCAAGGACGTCCCGGCCGAGCAGGCCGGGACCATCGTCATCGCCTACGAGCCGGTGTGGGCCATCGGCACCGGCGAGGTCGCCACGCCCGAGGACGCGCAGGAGGTCTGCGGCGCGATCCGCCGCCGCCTCGCCGAGCTGTACGGCCAGGAGGTGGCCGACCGGGTCCGCATCCAGTACGGCGGCTCGGTCAAGTCGGGCAACGTCGCCGCGATCATGGCGCAGCCGGACGTGGACGGCGCCCTGGTCGGCGGCGCGGCGCTGGACGTGGACGAGTTCGTCAAGATCGTCCGCTTCCGCGACCAGTAGCGGCTATGACGACGGGCCCGGCCCGTCGTACCCTGTCGGGGCCGGGCCCGGTGCCGTGTGCGCCGCCCGGCCCCGTACCATTCGATCTTCTTCGGTACGTTCCGTCCGCCAGTCCTAGAGAGTTGGTCCAGCCGTGGTCATCGGGTTCTCGGTAGCCCTCATCGTCTTCAGCCTGCTGCTGATGATGCTGGTGCTCATGCACAAGGGGAAGGGCGGCGGCCTGTCCGACATGTTCGGCGGCGGCATGCAGTCCTCGGTCGGCGGCTCCTCCGTCGCGGAGCGGAACCTGGACCGCATCACCATCGTCATCGGCCTGCTCTGGTTCGCCTGCATCGTCGCGCTCGGCGTCCTGATGAAGCTGGACAGCTGACACGGCGTCGGGGACGCGGCCTATCATGAGGGCGGCGTCCTCGGTGGGGGTGTAACTCCTGTCACTGGACGCGCGTTGGGCCTTACGTAGACTGGGGCGCTCGCAGCGCGACTGCTGTTCGATGCTTCGCAGCACCATTACGCAGGGAGTTACAACCGTGGCAAGTGGCAACGCGATCCGAGGAAGTCGGGTCGGGGCGGGGCCGATGGGGGAGGCGGAGCGGGGCGAGTCCGCACCGCGCATCCGCATCTCCTTCTGGTGCTCGAACGGGCACGAGACTCAGCCCAGCTTCGCCGGTGACGCGCAGATTCCGGACACCTGGGACTGCCCGCGCTGCGGCTTCCCGGCAGGCAAGGACCGGGACAACCCGCCGGACCCGCCGCGCACCGAACCGTACAAGACGCACCTCGCGTACGTCCGGGAGCGCCGGAGCGACGCCGACGGCGAGGCGATTCTCGCGGAGGCGCTCGCCAAGCTCCGCGGGGAGATCTGACGGACAGCACACACCACGACCGGCCCGGCCGGAGGGGAACGCCCTCCCGGCCGGGCCGTCCGCGTATCCGGGCTGCGGCCGGGTACCGGCGTACCGGGCTGTGGCCGGGCCGACGGGGGACCGGGCGCCGGACCGTGGTGCCGAAACGGTTCTGCGGGGCAGCCGACAGCGGGGGGACACCTCATCCCGCACCCTGATCAATTAGGTTGGGAGACGGCGGGGCCGGTACGAGAAGAAGAAGGCTGATGTCCGAGATGAACGCAGAAGGCCGCAGCAGGCTCGACCAGACGCCTGAGTGGACCGCGCTGAACAAGCACCGGGAGCAGCTCGGGGAGGTGCGGCTGCGCGACCTGTTCGACCAGGACCCGGACCGCGCCGGACGCTACACCCTCCAGGTCGGCGACCTGCACCTGGACTACTCCAAGCACCTGGTCACCGACGAGACGCTGCGCCTGCTGCGCGAGCTGGCCGCGGCCCGGGGCGTGGCGGAGCTGCGGGACGCGATGTTCCGCGGTGAGAAGATCAACGTCACCGAGGACCGGGCCGTGCTGCACACCGCGCTGCGCGCCCCCGAGTCCGCGTCGGTCAAGGTCGACGGCGAGAACGTCATGCAGGGCGTGCACCAGGTGCTGCGCAAGATGCAGATCTTCGTGGACCGGGTGCGCGGGGGCGAGTGGAAGGGCCACACCGGCAAGCCGATCAAGACGGTCGTCAACATCGGCATCGGCGGCTCGGACCTGGGCCCGGCGATGGTGTACGAGGCGCTGCGCGCGTACACCGTCCGGGGGATGCAGTTCCGCTTCGTCTCCAACGTGGACGGCGCCGACCTGCACGAGGCGGTCCGCGACCTGGACCCCGCCGAGACGCTCTTCATCGTCGCCTCGAAGACCTTCACCACCATCGAGACGATCACCAACGCCACCTCCGCCCGCAACTGGCTGCTCACCGGCCTGCGGGCCGGCGAGGAGGCGGTGGCCAAGCACTTCGTCGCGCTGTCGACCAATGCCGAGAAGGTCGCGGACTTCGGCATCGACACCGACAACATGTTCGAGTTCTGGGACTGGGTCGGCGGACGCTACTCCTTCGACTCGGCGATCGGCCTGTCCCTCATGCTGGCGATCGGCCCGGAGCGGTTCCGCGAGATGCTGGCCGGCTTCCACCTCGTCGACGAGCACTTCCGCTGCGCCCCCGCCGAGGAGAACGTCCCGCTCCTCCTCGGTCTGCTCGGCGTCTGGTACGGCAACTTCTGGGACGCCCAGTCCCACGCCGTCCTGCCCTACAGCCACTACCTCTCCAAGTTCACCGCGTACCTCCAGCAGCTGGACATGGAGTCCAACGGCAAGTCCGTCGACCGTGACGGCAACCCGGTGCACTGGCAGACCGGTCCGGTCGTGTGGGGCACGCCCGGCACGAACGGTCAGCACGCGTACTACCAGCTGCTCCACCAGGGCACGAAGCTGATCCCCGCGGACCTCATCGGATTCGCCAACCCGGTGGCGGACCTCCACCCGGGCCTGGTGGACCAGCACGACCTGCTGATGGCCAACCTCTTCGCCCAGGGCCAGGCGCTGGCCTTCGGCAAGACGCCGGACGAGGTGCGGGCCGAGGGCGTGCCCGAGGAACTGGTCCCGCACAAGACCTTCAAGGGCAACCGCCCCACCACGACCATCCTGGCCAAGGAACTCACGCCGTCCGTACTGGGCCAGCTGATCGCGCTGTACGAGCACAAGGTGTTCGTCCAGGGCGCCATCTGGAACATCGACTCCTTCGACCAGTGGGGCGTCGAACTGGGCAAGGTCCTGGCGAAGCGGGTCGAGCCCGCGCTGACCGAGGGGGCGGAGGTCGAGGGTCTGGACGCCTCGACGAAGTCCCTGGTGGCCGCGTACCGCGCGATGCGGGGCCGCTGATGGCGGCGGAGGAAGAGGTTCTGGCGGACTTCCTGGACCTCCTCACCCCGGAGAACCGCGACTGGCTCCGGACCCGCCCGGAGACCGAGCAGCGGGAGGTGGCGATCCGTCACCTCCAGGCCGTACAGGGCGACAAGGAGCATGGCCTGGGCCCCTACGACACCCATGACACTGACGTGTCGGGTGTGGCGGTGGGGGATCTGCAGGACCCTGCGCACGTCGCCAACGCGATGGTGCGCCAGGAGCGGGAGCGACGGCCCTAATCGGCTGGGGTCCGGTCGCGGTCGGCGCGGGCCCGGCCCCTCCGGACTCCGTCCTACGGTGCCGGGCCCTTCCGTAGGTGTCAGTCTGGCGCGTACGTGGGTGGGGGGGGGGACGCCTGCCCCCACCGGCCGTCGGTCGCCGTACGGCGGGAGGGGGCGGGCCGTAGGACGGAGTCTGGAGGGCCGGTCCCGTGCCCCGGGTACGGCGGGCGCCCCGGTACGGGCAGTGAGTCGGCCACGGTGCCTGGTCTGCCACCGGGCGGCGAAACCCGGTCGGTACGACGAACGGCCCCGCTCCCCACCGGGAACGGGGCCGTTGTCGATGCGGCGGCGTCAGGCCGACGCCGGCGGGTACAAGCCTCGCGGCAGCTGCGACGCAGCCGCCTCGTCCAGGAGCCACAGCGTGCGGCTGCGGCCGTACGCGCCCGCGGCCGGAGCCTGTATTTCCCCGGCGCCGGAGAGCGCCATCGCCGCGGCCTTCGCCTTGTCCTCGCCCGCCGCGAGCAGCCAGACCTCCCGTGCCGCGCGGATCGCGGGCAGGGTGAGGGAGAGGCGGGTGGGCGGGGGCTTGGGGGCGCCGTGTACGGCGACCACCGGGCGCTCCGTCTCGCGGACGGCGGGCAGTTCGGGGAAGAGCGACGCGACGTGCGTGTCCGGGCCGACGCCCAGGAGGAGGACGTCGAAGGACGGCACCGGGCCGTGGTCCTCGGGGCCCGCCGCCGCGGCCAGTTCGACCGCGTACGCCTCGGCCGCGGCGTCCGCGTCGTTGCCGTACGGGCCGTTGGACGGGGCCATCACGTGCACCCGCGCCGGGTCGACCGGAACGCTGTCCAGCAGGGCCTCGCGGGCCTGCGTGTAGTTGCGCTCCGGGTCGCCGTCCGGCAGGAACCGCTCGTCGCCCCACCACAGGTCCAGGCGCGACCAGTCCACCGCGTCCCGCGCGGGCGCCTCGGCGAGGGCCGCGAGCAGCCCGTTGCCGTTGCGGCCGCCCGTCAGGACGACGGAGGCCGCGCCGCGGGCGGCCTGCGCGTCCACGATCTTCGTGATCAGCCGGGCTGCCGCGGCCTTGGCCATCAGCTCCTTGTCGCGGTGGACGACGACCTGTGGCGCGCTCACTCGGAGGCCGCCTTGGAGGCTGCCTTCTTGGAGGCGGACTTCTTGGCGGGGGCCTTGCCCTTGGTCTCGGCTTCCGCCGCGGCAGGGGCATCCGTCGCCTCGGCCGCAGGCGCGGCCACCGGCTCGTCGGCGGACTCGGCCGCCTTCGCGGCCAACGGCGTCTGGGCCCGCTGCGGCTCGCCGAGCCGGTCCACGCCGTACTTCAGGGCGGAGGCGTACGTGTCGTCCGGGTCGAGCCGGCGCAGCTCCTCCGCCAGGAGTTCGGCGGTCTCGCGCCGCTTGAGCGCCACGTTGCGGTCCGGCTGGCCCTGCATCGCGAGGGTGGCCAGCGAGCCGTCCGCGCGGTCCAGTGCGACCGGGCCGCAGTCGGTCTCCATCCGGACGGCCGTCAGGCCGGGGCCGGCCGAGAGGAGCCGCCGGACCGGTACGTTCAGCCGGTCGGCGAGCCACATGGCGAGCAGTTCGACGCTCGGGTTGAACTCCTCGCCCTCGACCTCGACCTCGGCCACCTTGCACGGCAGCTGGTCGAGCGCCGCCGCGAGCATCGAGCGCCACGGCGTGATGCGGGTCCAGGACAGGTCCGTGTCGCCGGGGGAGTACGCCTCCGCGCGCTCGGCCAGCTCCCGGAGCGGGTTCTCGGCGGTGTACATGTCGGTCACGCGCCGCTGCGCGAGCGCGCCGAGCGGGTCGCGGGCCGCGTCCACCGGCGCGTTGACCGGCCACCAGACGACGACCGGCGCGTCCGGCAGCAGCAGCGGCAGCACCACGGACTGGGCGTGGTTGATGGCCTCGCCGTACAGCCGCAGCACGACCGTCTCGCCGGTGCCGGCGTCCGCGCCGACCCGGACCTCGGCGTCCAGGCGCGCCTTGGCGCGGTCGCGGGGCGACCGGCTGACGCGCTTGATGACGACGAGCGTGCGCGAGGGGTGCTCGCGGGACGCCTCGTTGGCGGCCTTCAGGGCGTCGTAGGCGTTCTCCTCGTCGGTGACGATGACGAGGGTGAGCACCATGCCGATGGCGGGGGTGCCGATGGTACGACGGCCCTGGACCAGCGCCTTGTTGACCTTGCTGGCCGTGGTTTCCGTCAGATCGATCTTCATGGCCGACGCCAGCTCCGTCCGTCTCGTGCGAGCATTTCGTCCGCCTCGTCCGGTCCCCACGTCCCGGCCGGGTACTGCGCGGGCTTGCCGTGCCGGTCCCAGTACTCCTCGATCGGGTCGAGGATGCGCCAGGACTGCTCGACCTCCTCGACGCGCGGGAAGAGGTTCGCGTCGCCGAGCAGCACGTCCAGGATCAGGCGCTCGTACGCCTCCGGGCTGGACTCGGTGAAGGACTCGCCGTACGCGAAGTCCATCGAGACGTCCCGTACCTCCATGGAGGTGCCGGGCACCTTCGACCCGAAGCGCATGGTGACGCCCTCGTCCGGCTGGACGCGGATGACCAGGGCGTTCTGGCCCAGCTCCTCGGTGGCGGTGTGGTCGAAGGGGGAGTGCGGCGCGCGCTGGAAGACGACCGCGATCTCCGTGACGCGGCGGCCCAGGCGCTTGCCGGTGCGCAGGTAGAAGGGGACGCCCGCCCAGCGGCGGTTGTCCACCTCCAGCTTGACCGCGGCGTAGGTGTCGGTGCGGGAGTTGGGGTCGATGCCCTCTTCCTCCAGGTAGCCGACGACCTTCTCGCCGCCCTGCCAGCCGGCCGTGTACTGGGCGCGCACCGTCTCCTTGCCCAGGTCGGCGGGGAGCCGTACGGCGCCCAGGACCTTGGTCTTCTCGGCGACCAGCGCGTCCGCGTCGAAGGAGGCGGGCTCCTCCATGGCGGTCAGCGCGAGCAGCTGGAGCAGGTGGTTCTGGATGACGTCGCGGGCGGCGCCGATGCCGTCGTAGTAGCCGGCCCGGCCGCCGATGCCGATGTCCTCGGCCATGGTGATCTGGACGTGGTCGACGTAGGACCGGTTCCAGAGCGGCTCGAACAGGGTGTTGGCGAAGCGGAGCGCCAGGATGTTCTGGACGGTCTCCTTGCCGAGGTAGTGGTCGATCCGGAAGACCGACTCGGGCGGGAAGACCTCGTGGACGATCCGGTTCAGTTCCTTGGCGCTGGCCAGGTCGTGGCCGAAGGGCTTCTCGATGACGGCGCGGCGCCAGCAGTCGCCCTGCTGGTCGGCCAGGCCGTGCTTCTTGAGCTGCTGGACGACGGTGGGGAAGAACTTGGGCGGGACGGACAGGTAGAAGGCGAAGTTGCCGCCGGTGCCCTGGGCCTTGTCGAGTTCCTCGATGGTGTCCTTGAGGGTCTCGAAGGCCTCGTCGTCGTCGAAGTTGCCCTGGACGAACCGGCAGCCCTGGACGAGCTGCTGCCAGACCTCCTCGCGGAACGGCGTACGGGAGTGCTGCTTGACGGCCTCGTACACCTCCTGCGCGAAGTCCTGGTGCTCCCATTCGCGGCGGGCGAAGCCGATGAGGGAGAAGCCCGGCGGCAGCAGCCCGCGGTTGGCCAGGTCGTAGACGGCAGGCATCAGCTTTTTACGGGACAAATCGCCCGTGACACCGAAGATGACCAGGCCCGACGGCCCCGCGATACGCGGGAGCCGTCGGTCTGCAGCGTCACGCAGCGGATTGCTGCTGGACAAAGTGGGTCAGCCCTCCGAAGGAGCGAGGCGCTTGAGCTCCGCCTCAGTGGACTTGAGCAGGTCGTTCCAGGACGCCTCGAACTTCTCGACGCCCTCGTCCTCCAGCACCTGCACGACGTCGTCGTACGAGATGCCGAGCTTCGCCAGCGCGTCGAGGTCGGCGCGGGCCTGCTCGTAGGTGCCGCGCACCTTGTCACCGGAGATCTCGCCGTGGTCGGCGGTGGCCTCCAGGGTGGCCTCGGGCATGGTGTTGACCGTGTTCGGCGCCACCAGCTCCTCGACGTACATGGTGTCCTTGAGCGACGGGTCCTTCACGCCGGTCGAGGCCCACAGCGGACGCTGCTTGTTGGCGTGCGCCTTCTCCAGCGCGGCCCAGCGGTCCGAGGCGAAGACCTCCTCGTACGCCTGGTAGGCCAGCCGCGCGTTGGCGACGGCGGCCTTGCCCTTGAGGGCCTTGGCCTCGTCGGTGCCGATGGCGTCCAGGCGCTTGTCGGTCTCGGTGTCCACGCGGGACACGAAGAAGGACGCCACGGAGTGGATCTTCGACAGGTCCAGGCCGGCGGCCTTGGCCTTCTCCAGACCCTCCAGGTACGCCGCCATCACCTCGCGGTAGCGCTCCAGGGAGAAGATCAGCGTGACGTTGACACTGATGCCCCGGGCGATCGTCTCGGTGATCGCCGGCAGGCCCGCCTTGGTGGCCGGGATCTTGATGAGCGCGTTCGGCCGGTCCACCAGCCAGGCCAGCTGCTTGGCCTCGGCGACGGTGGCGCGGGTGTTGTGCGCCAGGCGCGGGTCGACCTCGATGGAGACCCGGCCGTCCTGGCCGTCGGTGGCGTCGAAGACCGGGCGCAGGATGTCGGCGGCGTCCCGGACGTCCGCCGTCGTGATCATCCGGATGGCTTCCTCGACGGTGACCTTGCGGGCCGCCAGGTCGGTGAGCTGGGTGTCGTACCCGTCGCCCTGCGAGATGGCCTTCTGGAAGATCGACGGGTTGGTGGTGACACCGACGACGTGCTGCTGGTCGATCAGCTCGGCCAGGTTGCCGGACGTGATCCGCTTGCGGGACAGGTCGTCCAGCCAGATCGCGACGCCTTCGTCGGAGAGGCGCTTGAGTGCGTCTGTCATGGGGTTTGCATCTCCTACTTGTTCGTGTACGGGCGTCAGCGCGTGGCCGCTGCGAGCGATTCCCGGGCCGCCGTGGCGACCGCGTCGGCGGTGAAGCCGAACTCGTGGAAGAGGACCTTGGCGTCCGCCGAGGCACCGAAGTGCTCCAGCGAGACGATGCGGCCCTGGGCGCCCACGTAGCGGTGCCAGGTCAGACCGATGCCGGCCTCGACCGCGACCCGGGCCTTGACCGTCGGCAGCAGCACGCTGTCGCGGTACCCCTGGTCCTGCTCCTCGAACCACTCGACGGACGGCATCGAGACGACGCGCGTCGGGATGCCCTCGGCCTGCAGCGCCTCGCGCGCCTCGACGGCCAGCTGCACCTCGGAGCCGGTGCCGATCAGGATGACCTGCGGCTCGCCGCCCTCGGCCTCGACCAGCACGTAGCCGCCCTTGGCCGCCGCCGGGTTCGCCTCGTACGTCGGTACGCCCTGACGGGTGAGCGCGAGGGCGTGCGGCGCCGGCTTGGACTGGTGGCGGCGCAGGATCTCGGCCCAGGCGGTGGCGGTCTCGTTGGCGTCGGCCGGACGGACGATGTTCAGGCCCGGGATGGCGCGCAGCGCGGCCAGGTGCTCGACCGGCTGGTGGGTCGGGCCGTCCTCGCCCAGGCCGATGGAGTCGTGCGTCCACACGTACGTCACCGGCAGCTGCATGAGCGCGGCGAGCCGGACGGCGGGGCGCATGTAGTCGGAGAACACCAGGAAGGTGCCGCCGTAGATGCGGGTGTTGCCGTGCAGCGCGATGCCGTTCATGGTCGAGCCCATGGCGTGCTCGCGGATGCCGTAGTGCACCGTGCGGCCGTACGGGCTGGCCTCGGGCAGCGGGTTGCCCTCCGGCAGGAACGAGGAGTTCTTGTCGATGGTGGTGTTGTTCGAGCCGGCGAGGTCGGCGGAGCCGCCCCACAGCTCGGGCACGACCGCGCCCAGCGCCTGGAGGACCTTGCCGGAGGCGGCGCGGGTGGCGATGCCCTTGCCGGTCTCGAAGGCGGGCAGCGCCTTCTCCCAGCCGTCCGGCAGCTCGCCCGCCTGGATGCGGTCGAACTGGGCGGCACGCTCCGGGTTGGCCGCGCGCCAGGCGGCCATGGCCTTGTCCCACTCGGCGTGCGCCTCGCTGCCGCGCTTCCAGGCGGCGCGGGTGTGCTCGATGACCTCGTCGGAGACCTCGAAGGTCTTCTCCGGGTCGAAGCCCAGCACCTTCTTGGTGGCCGCGACCTCTTCGGCGCCCAGCGCGGAGCCGTGCGCGGCCTCGGTGTTCTGGGCGTTCGGGGCGGGCCAGGCGATGATCGAGCGGGCGGCGATGAAGGAGGGACGCTCGGTCTCCTCCTGGGCCGCCTTCAGGGCCTTGGCCAGTCCGACCGGGTCGAGGTCGCCGCTGGGCAGCTGCTCGACACGCTGGACGTGCCAGCCGTAGGACTCGTAGCGCTTGAGGGTGTCCTCGGAGACCGCGGTCTCGGTGTCGCCCTCGATGGAGATGTGGTTGTCGTCCCACAGCAGTACGAGGTTGCCGAGCTTCTGGTGGCCCGCGAGCGAGGACGCCTCGGCCGACACGCCCTCCTGGAGGCAGCCGTCACCGGCGATGACCCAGATGGTGTGGTCGAAGGGCGAGGTTCCGGGCGCCGCGTCCGGGTCGAACAGGCCGCGCTCGTAGCGGGCGGCCATGGCCATGCCCACGGCGTTGGCGACACCCTGGCCGAGCGGGCCGGTGGTGGTCTCCACGCCGACGGTGTGGCCGTACTCCGGGTGGCCCGGGGTCTTGGAGCCCCAGGTGCGGAAGGCCTTCAGGTCGTCCAGCTCCAGGCCGTAGCCGGCCAGGTAGAGCTGGATGTAGAGGGTCAGGCTGGAGTGGCCGGCGGACAGGACGAACCGGTCGCGGCCGGTCCACTTCGCGTCGGCCGGGTCGTGCCGCATCAGCTTCTGGAAGAGGACGTAGGCGGCCGGCGCGAGGCTCATGGCGGTACCCGGATGGCCGTTACCGACCTTCTGCACGGAATCCATGGCCAGGACGCGAACGGTATCGACGGCCCGCTGGTCCAGATCGGTCCACTCGAAATCTGTGGTGGTCGGCTTGGTGCTCACCCTGAGTCAGGGCTCCTCTCCACATGTCGAATGCCGGCGGCGGTTTGTCCGCCGGGCGTTGTCGAGCCTACCCCTGCATGTACGCGCGTCTTTTCGACGGAGCGTCGACGGCTCGTCATGATGAAACTCGACGCCTTAGGCAACCAAATCCGCGCGCCGAACATTCCCGCCCCGGTGGAGCGGCCACGTCTCCAGACTGCCGGGCGGTGCCGGGCTTCGCCTCTCGAACGGTGTGAACGGTGGCGGAACGGACGGCACAGGGCGCCGCCGACAGGGGGCGCGACGCGCGGTGGGGCGGCGGAAACGGGGGGCCGCGGCACACGGCGGAGCGGCGGTGCACGGCGCGCGACGCGCGCGACGGCCGGTGGGCGATGCGGCCCGAGCGGCCCCGGCACCCGCCCCAACACGACCCCACCCCCGCGAAGGCCGTCGTATCGCCAACGTCTAAAGTGGCGTGGTACGCGCAAGCTTTACCGGGTCTTCACGGCCGGGGAGGCTTGCTGGCCTTATCTTCGCGGCGCAAGCCGCTGATGTTACTTCCAGGGGTGTGCGTGACGGCCGTCGAATCCCGTCCTGCGGAGGGGGGCACCGCCCATGCCGTCAAGGCTATGGGGGCGCTCGGTCCGGACCCGCAGGGTCCAGATCACCGTCCGTTCGGGGCCCGTGTCAAGGCGTTCGTGGCGCTGACCAAGCCGCGCGTCATCGAACTGCTGCTGATGACGACGATCCCGGTGATGTTCCTGGCGGCCGGCGGCGTCCCCGACCTCTGGCTGGTGCTGGCCACCTGCATCGGCGGTTACCTCTCCGCGGGCGGCGCCGCCGCCTTCAACATGTACATCGACCGCGACATCGACGCCCTGATGGCCCGCACCTCGCAGCGGCCGCTGGTGACCGGCATGGTCTCGCCCCGCGAGTGCCTGGTCTTCGCGACCGCGCTGGCCGTCGGCTCCACCGCGTGGTTCTGGTTCCTGGTCAACCCGCTCTCGGCGATGCTCTCGCTCGGCGCGCTGCTCTTCTACGTCGTCGTCTACACGATGATCCTCAAGCGGCGCACCGCCCAGAACATCGTCTGGGGCGGCATCGCGGGCTGCATGCCGGTCTTCATCGGCTGGTCCGCGGTCACCAACACCGTCTCCTGGGCCTCGGCCGTGCTCTTCCTCGTCATCTTCTTCTGGACGCCGCCGCACTACTGGCCGCTGTCCATGAAGGCCAAGGACGACTACGAGCGGGTCGGCGTGCCGATGCTCCCGGTCGTCGCCGGGAACAAGGTGGTGGCGCGGCAGATCGTCGCGTACAGCTGGGTGATGGTGCTGGTCTCGCTGCTGCTCCAGCCGCTGGGCTACACGGGCTGGTTCTACACCGCGGTGGCCGTGCTGTGCGGCGGCTTCTGGCTCATCGAGGCGCACGGCCTCCAGGCCCGCGCCAAGGCCGGGATCACCGGGGCGAAGCTGAAGGAGATGCGGCTGTTCCACTGGTCGATCACCTATGTGTCGCTGCTGTTCGTCGCCCTCGCCGTGGACCCGTTCCTGAGGTAGGCGCGCGTACGCCGAGACGTCCGCCGGGCCCGTCACGATCCGTTCGTGGCGGGCCCTCGGCGTACGTACGGAGCGCGCCCGGCGGCCCCGTCCGGCCCGCCGGGCAGCTCTTCCCCCGCTGATTACCGGCGGGTAGCATCCTGTCCATGGCAGACACCGAACAGGCTGACGAGCAGCTCGACGACCAGGTGGCCGGGGGCCGGTCCAAGCGGGACGAGCGGCGCACGGCCGCGCTGGCCAAGGCCGTCCGCGCCTTCGCCGCCGCGCACGGCGGCAGCGCCGGGGCCCAGCTCGCCCACATCGGCCGCGGCCGGGTCCGGATCGCGCTGGTCGGCGCCGACGGCCAGTGGGGCAACCTGGTCGCCGACTCCCAGGACATCGCCCGGTCCGCGGCCGAGCGGGCGGGCGCCGAGCTCCATGAGAACTTCGACGGCGACCTGGCGGCCAGGGTGCGCACCGGGCCGTACGAGTGGTCGCGGATGGCGGGCATCCAGGTGGGCGGTCCGGCCAACACCTGAGCCCGGCCCGGGCCCGCCGCCACCCGCCGCGGACCGCACCGACGGCCCCGCGGCCCGGACGGCCCGCTACCTGACGACCGCGTCGTCCGTTGAGTCCACCAGGGGCGGCGTCCGTGCCGCGCCGGGTGGGCTTTCGGCGCCGCGGGCGCCTTCGGCTTCGGCGAGGAGGGGCGGATGGACCGACTGCCACCGCTCGTGGACCAGTACAGCCACGGCGCGCTCCACGGGGACCTGGGCCTGGGCGCCTTCGAGGCGCACCTGGCCGCCGCCTCCGGCGGCCACGGCCCGGCGCCGGCCGGCACCACCTTCTTCGACAGCTGGACCGGCCTCGGCGTACGCCGCTGGTGCCCGCCGCTGCTCGGCCTGGAGCCGCACTGCCCGCCCGCCCGCTACCTCGCCCGCAGACGGGAGCTGGGCGCCTTCCGCGCGAGCCGGCTGCTGCTGCGCGGCTCCGGCATCGGCACGTTCCTGCTGGCGGCCGGCGTCCCCAGCGAGCTGACGTCGGCCGCCGAACTGGCCGCCGCCGCCGAGGCCGGGGCGCACGAGGTGATACGGCTCGAACCGCTCGCCGAACAGATCGCCGACACCTCCGGCAGCGTCGACTCCTTCATCGGCTACACGGCGGAAGCGGTCTACGCGGCCACCCAGGACGCCACCGCCTTCGCCTCCGCCGCCCCCTTCTGCGAGGGCCGCGCCCCGGAGGCGGGCGAGGTGCGGCGCGCGGCCGACCGGTGGCTGCGCGACCGCAGGCCGGGGGAGCGGCTCGCCGACCCGACGCTCCTGCGGCACCTGCTGTGGAGCGCGGTGGCCACCGGCGTCCCCGTCCAGCTGCACTGCCCCGACCCGCAGCCGCTGGCGGGCTTCCTGCGGGCCACCGCCGGCCTCGGCACGGACCTGGTGCTGCTGCCCCGGCCGCCGCACCACGGACGGGCGGCACAGCTGGCCGCGGTCCACCCGCACGTCTACGCGGACGCCGGGCCGCGCCCCGAGGAAACGCTCACCCTGGCCCCGTTCGGCAAGCTGCTGTTCTCCACCGGGGCGCGGTCGCTGCCCGAGCTGTACGTGACGGGCGCGCGGTTCTTCGTACGGGCCGTGCGGCGGGTCGTACGGGAGTGGACGGCGGAGGGCATGTGCGCGCCGGTGGACGCGCGGCGGATCACCGCGATGATCGCGTCCGGGACGGCGCGCCGCGTCTACCGGCTGGAGGCGGAGGTGCCGGCGGCGGGCTGAGGCGCGGCGGCCGGGGCCTTCGCGGCGGGAGTTTCCGGGGCTTCCGTGGCGGGTGCGGGCACCTCGGCCTCGGACGTGGCGGTCCCGCCTTCCACGGCGGGCACCGGCCCCCGGTCGCGCAGCGCCAGGTGGATGCGCAGCACGCAGATCCACACCAGCGTCGAGACCAGCATGTGCAGGCCGACGACGATCTCCGGCAGACCCGCGAAGTACTGGACGTAGCCGATGACGCCCTGGAGGGCGATGCAGCCGAACAGCTCCAGGACCATCCGGCGCGGCGCGGCCGGGGCCTTGACGGCGCGCAGTGTGAACCACAGGGCCACGGACAGGCCGACGACGATGTAGACGAAGTCGACGTGCAGCTGGGTGATCTCGCGCCAGTCCACCGGGATGCGGTGGACCTTCTTGGCGTCGCCCGCGTGCGGTCCGGCGCCGGTGACGACCGTGCCGATGACGGTGAGTGCGCCGGTCGCCAGGACCAGCAGCCCGGACAGCTGGCGCACCGGCCGGGAGACCAGGTCGCGCGGCTCCTCGTCGCCCTCCGCGGCCCGCCGCCAGGCCAGCACGGAGACCGTGAGCAGGGCGGTGGTCAGCAGGAAGTGCGCGGCGACCAGGTACGGGTTCAGGCCGGTCAGGACGACGATGCCGCCCCAGACCGCGTTGCCCATGACGATCCAGAACTGCGCCCAGCCGAGCCGGGTGAGCGAGCGGCGGCGGGGCGCCCGGGCGCGGGCCGCGATGATGAAGAGGCCGATGAACGCGCACAGCACGTACGTCAGCAGCCGGTTGCCGAACTCGATCAGGCCGTTGATGCCCATCGCGGCGGTGGGCGTGAGGCTGTCCGGGGTGCACTTGGGCCAGGTCGAGCAGCCCAGACCGGACTGGGTGAGCCGGACGGCGCCGCCGGTGACGACGATGACGACGGACATCACGACGGTGGCGAGCGCGGCCCGCCGTACGAAGGCGGCGCTCGGCTGCCAGCGGCGCGCGATCAGCTCAAAGGGGTTCCACGTGTTCGGCACGGAGCCATCGTAGGCCGCGGCTTGTGCAAAGTTTCACGAGGGGTGGGCAACGCGCCGGAACGGTGCTCACGCCCCGGCCGCGACTACTCCCAGCGGAAGAACCGGGCCGCCGCGCCCAGCCCGAGGACCGCCCAGACGGCGAGGATGCCGAGGTCGCCCCAGGGCAGACCCGCACCGTGCTGGAGGACGTCCCGCAGGCCGTCCGAGAGCGCGGAGATCGGCAGCAGCCCGAGGACCGACTGCGCCGCGTCCGGGAACTTGTCCAGCGGCACGATCACCCCGCCGCCCACCAGCAGCAGCAGGAAGACGAGGTTGGCCGCCGCCAGGGTCGCCTCCGCCTTGAGGGTGCCCGCCATGAGCAGACCGAGGCCCGAGAACGCCGCCGTACCGAGGATCAGCAGCAGCACCACCGACAGCGGGTTGCCGTGCGGGGACCAGCCCAGCGCGAAGGCGATCACCGTCAGCAGTACGACCTGGAGGATCTCGGTCACCAGCACGGAGCAGGTCTTGGCCGTCATCAGCGCCCAGCGGGGCAGCGGCGAGGCGGCCAGCCGCTTGAGGACCCCGTACCGGCGCTCGAAGCCGGTGGCGATGGCCTGCCCGGTGAAGGCGGTGGACAGCACGGCCAGGGCCAGGATGCCCGGCGCGAGGAAGTCGACCGCCTTGCCCGCGCCCGTGTCCACGATGTCCACCGCGGAGAACAGCACCAGCAGCAGCGTCGGGATGACGACGGTCAGCAGCAGCTGCTCGCCGTTGCGCAGCAGCATCTTCGTTTCGAGGAGGGCCTGGGCGCGGATCATCCGGGGCAGCGGCGCCGCGCCGGGCCGGGGGGCGAAGGTGCCCGGGGCGCCGGCCGCGCCGCCCCGGTCCGTCGTGCCGGTGGCGGTCATGAACGCAGCTCCTTGCCGGTCAGTTCGAGGAAGACGTCCTCCAGGGTGTGCCGCTCGACGGCTATGGCGTCGGGCAGCACACCGTGCTGTGCGCACCAGGAGGCCACGGTCGCCAGCAGCTGCGGATCGACCTTTCCGGTCACCCGGTACGTACCCGGCGTCAGCTCGGCCGCGGCACTGTCCGCGGGCAGCGCCTTGAGCAGCGTCCCCAGGTCGAGGCCGGGCCGGCCGGTGAAGCGCAGGGTGTTCTCCGCGCCGCCCTTGCACAGCTCCTCCGGGCTGCCCTGGGCGATCACCCGGCCGCCGTCGATGATTGCCACGTCGTCGGCGAGCTGCTCGGCCTCGTCCATGAAGTGCGTGGTCAGTACGGTGCTCACGCCGTCGGCGCGCAGCTCCCGTACGAGATCCCAGGTGGCGTGCCGGGCCTGCGGGTCCAGGCCGGCCGTCGGCTCGTCGAGGAAGACCAGCTCGGGGCGGCCGACGACGGCCATGGCCAGCGCGAGCCGCTGCTGCTGCCCGCCGGACAGCCGCCGGTAGCCCGTTCGGCCGCAGCCGCCCAGGCCCAGCCGGTCCATGAGCAGGTCCACGTCGACGGGGTGGGCGTGCAGGCTGGCGGTGTGCCGCAGCATCTCCTCCGCCCGGGCGCCCGCGTAGACGCCGCCGGACTGGAGCATCACGCCGATACGGGGGCGGAGCGCCGCGGCGTCGGCGACCGGGTCCAGGCCCAGGACGCGGACGGTGCCCGCGTCGGGGCGCCGGTAGCCCTCGCAGATCTCGACGGTGGTGGTCTTCCCGGCGCCGTTGGGTCCGAGGACGGCGGTCACCGAGCCCGCCTCGACCCTGAGGTCGAGGCCGTCCACCGCGGTCTTGGTCCCGTACCGCTTGACCAAACCGGTGACCTCGACGGCAGGCGGACGGCCGGGGGTTCGGGGGGTGTCCCCGGAGGAGGCGCTGCGCATGACCGGCAGTCTACGAAGCGCGGGGGTGCGCGCAGGAGCGGGGGCGAAAAGGCGCGGGCCCGCCCCGGGCGGGGGAGCGGTGCGGCGCGGGGTGTCCCTGTGCGGGGCGTAGATCACCGGGGCCCGGGCCGGGTGGTGCGACGCGGCCGGGCGGAGCCGGGCCGTGGCGGTGAATCCGCAGGTCAGGCGCGGTGCTGCCGGGTCCGTACGGGACCCTGGCGCGCCCGGCGATTAGGTGACCCTTAGTGATCGAGGCCACCTGTCCGTGATCCGGTCGAGGGTTGTCTCGGCCTGAGGAATTACGCAACAATGGCGTTGTGAAATACGCGAGCGAGGACCAGGAAGGTACCGCGGCCCGTCCGGCCGGCGGACCGGACCGCCCCGCGCCCGCGCGGGCCGCGCGCTCCGCCGCCTCCGGCGCCGCGCCGTCCCACGACGAACAGCGGGGCACGCGCAACCGCGTCGCGCGCTCCATCCTCGACCACGGTCCGTCCACCGCGGCCGAGCTGGCCCTCCGGCTGGAGCTGACCCAGGCGGCCGTCCGCCGCCACCTCGACGCCCTCGTCGCGGAGAACGTGGTCGAGCCCCGCGAGAAGCGCGTCTACGGCGCGCGCACCCGCGGTCGCCCCGCCAAGGTCTTCGCGCTCACCGACTGCGGCCGGGATGCCTTCGACCAGTCCTACGACCAGCTCGCGGCCGACGCGCTGCGCTGGATCGCGGAGAGCGCGGGCGGCGGCGAGCTGGGCGAGGCCGCCGTCGCGGCGTTCGCCCGCGCCCGCTTCGCCTCGCTGGCCGAGGGCTACCGCCGGGCCGTCGAGGCCGCGCCCCCCGAAGCCCGCACCCGGGCACTTGCCGAGGCGTTGACCGCGGACGGGTACGCTGCTACGGCACGCAGCGCGCCCAGTCATCAGCTAGGTGAGCAGCTCTGCCAGCACCACTGCCCGGTCGCCCACGTCGCCGAGCAGTTCCCGCAGCTGTGCGAGGCGGAGACCGAGGTCTTCTCCCGCCTGCTGGGGACCCACGTGCAACGTCTTGCCACCATCGCCCACGGTGACGGTGTCTGCACGACCTTCGTCCCGAAGGGCCGCGAGGCCGCCGGCAAGACCGCCCACCGCACCACCAAGACCACCACAGCTTCTGCAAGCACGGCCGGGAGGAACCCCGCATGACTCTCCCCACGGAGACTGCTCACCCCGAGCTCGAGGGCCTGGGCACGTACGAGTACGGCTGGGCCGACTCCGACGTGGCCGGCGCCTCTGCCAAGCGCGGCCTGTCCGAGGATGTCGTCCGCGACATCTCGGCGAAGAAGAACGAGCCGGAGTGGATGCTCAAGCTCCGCCTCAAGGGCCTCAAGCTCTTCGGCAAGAAGCCCATGCCGAACTGGGGCTCGGACCTGTCGGGCATCGACTTCGACAACATCAAGTACTTCGTGCGCTCCACGGAGCAGCAGGCCGCCTCCTGGGAGGACCTGCCCGAGGACATCAAGAACACCTACGACAAGCTGGGCATCCCCGAGGCGGAGAAGCAGCGGCTGGTCGCCGGTGTCGCGGCGCAGTACGAGTCCGAGGTCGTCTACCACCAGATCCGCGAGGACCTGGAGCAGCAGGGCGTCATCTTCCTGGACACCGACACGGCGCTCAAGGAGCACCCGGAGCTGTTCAAGGAGTACTTCGGCACGGTGATCCCGGCCGGCGACAACAAGTTCGCCTCGCTGAACACCGCGGTCTGGTCGGGCGGCTCGTTCATCTACGTCCCCAAGGGCGTGCACGTGGACATCCCGCTCCAGGCGTACTTCCGCATCAACACCGAGAACATGGGTCAGTTCGAGCGGACGCTGATCATCGTCGACGAGGACGCCTACGTCCACTACGTCGAGGGCTGCACCGCCCCGATCTACAAGTCCGACTCGCTGCACTCCGCGGTCGTCGAGATCATCGTGAAGAAGGGCGGCCGCTGCCGCTACACGACGATCCAGAACTGGTCGAACAACGTCTACAACCTGGTCACCAAGCGCGCCGTCGCCTACGAGGGCGCGACCATGGAGTGGGTCGACGGCAACATCGGCTCCAAGGTGACGATGAAGTACCCGGCCGTCTACCTGATGGGCGAGCACGCCAAGGGCGAGACCCTGTCCATCGCCTTCGCGGGCGAGGGCCAGCACCAGGACGCGGGCGCCAAGATGGTCCACATGGCCCCGCACACCTCGTCCAACATCGTCTCGAAGTCGGTGGCGCGCGGCGGTGGCCGCACCTCCTACCGCGGTCTGATCGAGATCGGCGAGGGCGCGGAGGGCTCGAAGTCCAACGTGCTGTGCGACGCCCTGCTCGTGGACACCGTCTCCCGCTCGGACACCTACCCGTACGTGGACGTCCGCGAGGACGACGTGACCATGGGCCACGAGGCGACCGTCTCCAAGGTCAGCGACGACCAGCTCTTCTACCTGATGGCGCGCGGCCTGTCCGAGGACGAGGCGATGGCGATGATCGTGCGCGGCTTCGTCGAGCCGATCGCCCGCGAGCTGCCCATGGAGTACGCGCTGGAGCTGAACCGGCTGATCGAGCTGCAGATGGAAGGCGCGGTCGGCTGACGGCCGCAGCGAGCAGCGACTGATTCTCAACGAGGAAGAGAGCACGACGACAGCCATGGCTGAGGCTCAGACAATCCCGGCTGGTTCCACGACCACGGGTTCGATCGCGGTGGCCGCCGAGTCCACCGTCGCCACCCGGATGAGCGCCCCGCCGTCCTACGACGTGGCGGACTTCCCGGTGCCGCACGGCCGCGAGGAGGAGTGGCGCTTCACCCCCCTCGCGCGCCTGAAGGGCCTGCACGACGGCACCGCCGTCGCCTCCGGCGCCGACCTGAAGGTGGACATCACGGCGCCCGAGGGCGTCACCCACGAACTGGTCGAGCGCGACGACCCGCGCGTCGGCAAGGCCGGCAAGCCCGTCGACCGGGTCGCCGCCCAGGCGTACAGCTCCTTCGAGAAGGCGTCGGTCGTCACGGTGCCCAAGGAGACGGTGCTCACCGAGCCGATCCGCATCGCCGTGCACGGCGAGGGCGGTACCGCCTTCGGCCACCAGGTCATCGAGCTGGGCGCGTTCGCCGAGGCCGTCGTCGTGATCGACCACACCGGCGACGCCACGCTCGCCGCCAACGTCGACTACCTCATCGGCGACGGCGCCAAGCTGACCGTCGTCTCGGTGCAGGACTGGGACGACACCGCCGTCCACGTCGGCCAGCACAACGCGCTGGTCGGCCGGGACGCCGGCTTCAAGTCCGTGGTCGTCACCTTCGGCGGCGACCTGGTCCGGCTGCACCCGCGCGTGACGTACGCGGGCCCCGGCGGCGAGGCCGAGTTCTACGGCCTGTACTTCACCGACAACGGCCAGCACCAGGAGCACCGCCTCTTCGTCGACCACGAGGCGCAGAACTGCCGCTCCAACGTCGTCTACAAGGGCGCCCTCCAGGGCCAGGACGCGCACGCGGTCTGGATCGGCGACGTGCTGATCCGCGCCGCCGCCACCGGCACGGACACCTACGAGCTCAACCGCAACCTGGTGCTGACCGACGGCGCCCGGGTGGACTCGGTGCCCAACCTGGAGATCGAGACCGGCGAGATCGTCGGCGCCGGCCACGCGAGCGCCACCGGCCGCTTCGACGACGAGCAGCTGTTCTACCTGATGGCCCGCGGCATCCCGGCCGACGAGGCCCGCCGCCTGGTCGTCCGCGGCTTCTTCGCCGAACTCGTCCAGCAGATCGGTCTGCCGGACGTGGAGGAGCGCCTGATCGCCAAGATCGAGGCCGAGCTGGAAGCGTCCGTGGCATGAGCCCGGCCTTTGTACGCGTCTGCGGGCTGTCCGAGCTGGCGGAGGACAGCCCCAAGCGGGTCGAGATCGACGGCGTGCCCGTCTCCCTCGTCCGTACCGAGGGCGAGGTGTTCGCGATCAACGACATCTGCTCGCACGCGAACGTCTCGCTGTCCGAGGGCGAGGTGGACGACTGTGCGATCGAGTGCTGGCTGCACGGCTCCAGCTTCGACCTGCGCACCGGCAAGCCGTCCGGCCTCCCCGCGACGCAGCCCGTCCCCGTATACCCCGTAAAGATCGAAGGAGAGGGCGCGGACGCTTCCGTGCTCGTCTCCGTCACCCAGGAGTCCTGAGTCCCCATGGCAACGCTTGAGATCCACGACCTGCACGTCTCCGTCGAGGCCGAAGGCGGCCCGCGCGAGATCCTGAAGGGCGTCGACCTGACCGTGAAGCAGGGCGAGACGCACGCCATCATGGGCCCCAACGGCTCCGGCAAGTCCACCCTCGCCTACTCGCTGGCGGGTCACCCCAAGTACACGATCACCGGCGGCACCGTCACCCTCGACGGCGAGGACGTCCTGGAGATGTCCGTCGACGAGCGCGCCCGCGCCGGCGTCTTCCTCGCCATGCAGTACCCGGTCGAGGTGCCCGGCGTCTCGGTCTCCAACTTCCTGCGTACCTCGGCCACCGCCATCCGCGGCGAGGCCCCCAAGCTGCGTACGTGGGTCAAGGAGGTCAAGGAGGCCATGGAGCGCCTCAACATGGACCCGGCCTTCGCCGAGCGCAACGTCAACGAGGGCTTCTCCGGCGGTGAGAAGAAGCGCCACGAGATCCTCCAGCTGGAGCTGCTCAAGCCGAAGATCGCGATCCTCGACGAGACCGACTCCGGCCTGGACGTCGACGCGCTGCGGATCGTCTCCGAGGGCGTCAACCGCGTCCGCGAGTCCGGTGACGTGGGCACCCTGCTGATCACCCACTACACCCGGATCCTCCGGTACATCAAGCCCGACCACGTGCATGTCTTCGCCAACGGCCGGATCGCCGAGTCCGGCGGCCCGGAGCTGGCGGACAAGCTGGAGGCCGAGGGCTACGAGGCGTACGTGAAGGGTGGCGCAACCGCGTGACAAAGCTGCCGGGCCTCCTCGACACAGAGGCGATCCGCAAGGACTTCCCCATCCTGGACCGCCGGATCCACGACGGGAAGAAGGTCGTGTATCTGGACAACGCGGCCACCTCCCAGAAGCCCCGCCAGGTGCTCGACGCGCTGAACGGGTACTACGAGCGCTACAACGCCAACGTCCACCGCGGTGTGCACGTGCTCGCCGAGGAGGCCACGGCGCTGTACGAGGGTGCGCGCGACAAGGTCGCCGCCTTCATCAACGCGCCGAGCCGCGACGAGGTGATCTTCACCAAGAACGCCTCCGAGTCGCTCAACCTGGTGGCGAACATGCTCGGCTGGGCGGACGAGCCGTACCGGGTCGACCACGACACCGAGATCGTCATCACCGAGATGGAGCACCACTCCAACATCGTCCCGTGGCAGCTGCTGTCGCAGCGCACCGGCGCGAAGCTGAAGTGGTTTGGGCTGACCGACGACGGCCGGCTCGACCTGGAGACGATCGACGAGGTCATCACCGACCGCACGAAGATCGTCTCGTTCACCCTGGTCTCCAACCTGATGGGCACCGTCAACCCGGTCGAGGCGATCATCCGCCGCGCCCAGGAGGTCGGCGCGCTGGTCTGCATCGACGCCTCGCAGGCCGCCCCGCACATGCCGCTGGACGTACAGGCGCTCCAGGCGGACTTCGTGGCCTTCACCGGCCACAAGATGTGCGGCCCGACCGGCATCGGCGTCCTGTGGGGCCGCCAGGAACTGCTGGAGGACCTCCCGCCGTTCCTCGGCGGCGGCGAGATGATCGAGACCGTCTCGATGCACTCCTCCACCTACGCCCCCGCGCCCCACAAGTTCGAGGCCGGTACGCCCCCGATCGCGCAGGCCGTCGGCCTCGGCGCGGCCGTGGACTACCTCACCTCGATCGGCATGGAGAACATCGCCGCGCACGAGCACGCGATGACCGAGTACGCCGTCAAGCGGCTGCTGGAGGTCCCCGACCTGCGCATCATCGGCCCCGCCACGGCCGAGGACCGCGGTGCGACGATCTCCTTCACGCTCGGTGACATCCACCCGCACGACGTGGGCCAGGTGCTGGACGAGCAGGGCATCGCGGTCCGGGTCGGCCACCACTGCGCGCGGCCGGTCTGCCTGCGCTACGGAATTCCCGCGACCACGCGAGCGTCTTTCTACCTGTACTCCACTCCGGCCGAGGTCGATGCCCTCGTCGAGGGGCTGGAGCACGTCCGCAACTTCTTCGGATGAGGACGAGGACTGACTGAGCCGTGAAGCTGGATTCGATGTACCAGGACGTCATCCTGGACCACTACAAGCACCCCCATGGGCGCGGTCTTCGGGACGGCGACGCCGAGGTGCACCACGTCAACCCGACCTGCGGTGACGAGATCACCCTGCGCGTACGGCTCAACGGTGCGACCGTGGAAGACGTGTCGTACGAGGGCCAGGGCTGCTCCATCAGCCAGGCCAGCGCGTCCGTGCTCAACGACCTGCTGGTCGGCAAGGAGCTGGGCGAGGCGCAGAAGATCCAGGAGACCTTCCTGGAGCTGATGCAGTCCCGCGGCCAGCTGGAGCCGGACGACGCGATGGAGGAGGTGCTGGAGGACGCGGTGGCGTTCGCCGGCGTCTCGAAGTACCCGGCGCGCGTCAAGTGCGCGCTGCTGAGCTGGATGGCCTGGAAGGACGCCACGGCCAAGGCCCTGTCCGAGGAGGCGAAGACCGCATGACCGACAACGCAGTGACCACGAAGCCGGCCTCGGAGGAAGAGGTCCGCGAGGCCCTGTACGACGTCGTCGACCCCGAGCTGGGCATCGACGTCGTCAACCTGGGCCTGATCTACGGCATCCACGTCGACGACGCCAACATCGCCACCATCGACATGACGCTCACCTCGGCGGCCTGCCCGCTGACCGACGTCATCGAGGACCAGGCGAAGTCCGCCACGGACGGCATCGTCAACGAGCTGAAGATCAACTGGGTCTGGATGCCCCCGTGGGGCCCGGACAAGATCACCGACGACGGCCGCGAGCAGCTGCGGGCGCTCGGGTTCAACGTCTGACCGACCCCCTGACACGGCCATGCCCGCCAGGCACACTGGCGGGCATGGCCGTTTCGCTGTACCAGCTCGCCGTGGACGCGCACGATCCGAAGGGGCTCGCCACCTTCTGGGCCCGCGTCCTGGACTGGCGCATCGTCTACGAGGACCCGGAAGAGGTGATCATCGCCGCCGGCGAGAACGCCCTGCCCGGCATCGTCTTCCTGGCGGTTCCTGAGGCGAAGGCCGGCAAGAACCGGCTGCACATCGACCTCACCCCGGACGACCAGGCGGCCGAGGTCGCGCGGATCACCGGGCTCGGCGCGCGCCGGGCGGACGTGGGGCAGGGGGACGACGTGTCGTGGGCGGTGCTGGCGGACCCGGAGGGGAACGAGTTCTGCGTGCTCACGCCCAAGAAGTCGTTGCTGGACTGAGGCGGCGGGGCGGATCGCGGTCCTCCGCTTTATGTACGGCCGTACGCATCGTTGTGTACGCTCGTACGTATGGTGTACGTGACGCTTGCCGGGGCGATCCTCTCCGAGATCCTCGCGACGACCGCGATGAAGTACAGCGACGGCTTCAGCAAGCTCTGGCCCTCGCTGGGCACCGGGCTGGGGTACGTCGTCGCGTTCCTGCTGCTCGCGAAGACGCTGAAGACCATGGACGTCGGTACGGCGTACGCGATCTGGTCCGGGGCCGGGACGGCCGTCGTCGCGGCGATCGGCATGGTGTTCCTGGGCGAGGCGGCGACCGCGGCGCGGATCATCGGGGTGCTGCTGGTGATCGCCGGCGTCGTCGTACTGAATCTGGGCGGAGCGCACTGATGCCGCGCCGCTACGACCCCGACCGGCGGCAGCGGATCGTCGAGGCGGCGATCCGGGTGGTGGGCGAACGGGGGATCGCCGGGCTCAGCCACCGGGCGGTGGCCGCCGAGGCGGACGTGCCGCTCGGCTCGACCACGTACCACTTCGCCTCGCTGGACGATCTGCTGATGGCGGCGTTGCGGCAGGTCAACGGGGAGTGGCTGGCCGGGATCGAGGCGTGGGCGCGCGGCGTGGACCCCGCGGCCCCGCTCGCCGACGAGCTGACCCGGCTGGTCGAGGAATCGCTGGCCGGGGACCGGGCACAGGTGGAGCTGGAGTACGAGCTGTACCTCGCGGCGCTGCGCCACGAGGCGGTACGGCCGCTCGCGGCCGAGTGCCTCGACACGATGGCCGAACTGCTGCAACGGCGGACCGGCGACCCGGGGATCGCGCGGGCGCTGGTGGGGCTGATCGACGGGCTGATGCTGCAACATCTGCTGACCGGGCGGAAGTTCGACCGGGCGGAGACGCGGGACGCGGTGGCGCGGGTACTGGGCTGACCCGTCCGGCCGCTGGTGCGCCCTGGCCGTCCCGTCCTCCGGGAAGCCGGTCCGCTCGAAGCTCGCGGCCGGGTTTTGTCATCGGGCCCCGGGTCCGGGTTCCGCAATCCGGTCCGGGGTCCGGGCCCCGCATCCCGCAATCCGGTTCGGGGGCCGGACCCTGCATCCCGCGACCCGGTCCGGGGCCCGCGCCCCACGCCCCCGTCCGGGGCACGCACCCCGCGACCCAGCGGAGCCCGGCCCGGCATCCGGCGACCCGGCCCGACCTCGGCCCCTCCGCGTCCCGTCCCCCGGGACCGGTTCGCCTCGGCGGGCCCCGTCCGGTTAGGTTTTCGACATGACCGATGCTGCTACCTCCCGTACCACCGGCGCCGTCGCCGCCGGGCTCGCCACTGTCGCCTCCGACGGCACCGTCCTCGACACCTGGTTCCCCGCGCCGGAACTGGTGGCCGCCCCCGGCCCGGCCGGGACCGAGCGGCTGACCGCCGAGCGCGCCGCGGAGCTGCTCGGCGAGGCCGCGCCGAAGGCGGTCGGTCCCGACCCGCGCCGTGGTGTCGAGGTCGTGGCCGTCCGTACGGTCATCTCCTCGCTCGACGACAAGCCGCTGGACGCGCACGACGTGTACCTGCGTCTGCACCTGCTCAGCCACCGGCTGGTCAAGCCGCACGGGCAGAGCCTGGAGGGCATGTTCGGCCTGCTGGCGAACGTCGCCTGGACCTCGCTGGGCCCGGTGGCCGTCGACCAGCTGGAGACCGCGCGCCTGAACGCCCGCGCCGAGGGCCTGCACCTCCAGGTCACCAGCGTGGACAAGTTCCCGCGGATGACGGACTACGTCATGCCGGCGGGCGTGCGGATCGCCGACGCGGACCGGGTGCGCCTGGGCGCCCACCTCGCCGCCGGCACCACCGTGATGCACGAGGGCTTCGTCAACTTCAACGCCGGCACGCTCGGCACCTCGATGGTCGAGGGCCGCATCTCCGCGGGTGTCATCATCGGCGACGGTTCGGACATCGGCGGCGGCGCCTCCACCATGGGCACCCTGTCCGGCGGCGGCAAGCAGATCATCTCGATCGGCGAGCGCTGCCTGCTCGGCGCCGAGTCCGGCATCGGCATCGCGCTGGGCGACGAGTGCGTGGTCGAGGCCGGCCTGTACGTGACCGCGGGCACCCGTGTCACCATGCCCGACGGCCAGATCGTCAAGGCCGCCGAACTCTCGGGCGCCGACAACATCCTCTTCCGCCGCAACTCCACCACCGGCGCCGTAGAGGCCCGCCCGAACAAGGCGAACTGGGGCGGCCTGAACGACGTTCTGCACAGCCACAACTGAGCTCTGGTGCCGCATCCGGCACCGGCGCCGCACCCGGCACGCACCGCGGCCCGGCGGGGATCCCCTCCCGCCGGGCCGCGGTCGTGTGCGGCGGACGCTGTGGCCGGTATCGGCCGGTGCCCGGCGGGGGCCGGATGGGCCACCACGGCGGGACGGTGGCCAACGGACCGGCCGTACCGTGAGGCGTCATGAGGCTGGGCAAAGCGCTCGCTGTCGGCGTCGCGGAGAATGTGGAGCTCGCGGAGGACGTGGAGCACGCGGAGGGCGCGGCCGGGGCGGGCCGGGGTGGGCTGGAGCAGGGCGGGGTGTCGTGCGCGTTCGCGGACGCAGGGCGACGTTTCGTAACCGTATCCGTACCGCATGGGGACGGACGCCTGCCACCGGCCAGCTACGCTGACCGGCATGCGCGATCTTGTGGCGGGAACGGGGTACCTGGGGAAGGGGCAGCGCTGGGTTGCCCGGCACGGCCGGTGGTGGGGGTTCGGGATGATTCCCGCCCTCATCGCGCTCGTGCTGTACGCGGGGGCGCTGGTCGCACTGGCCTTTTTCGCGGGTGACCTCGCGGCCTGGGCGACGCCCTTCGCCGACGGCTGGGGTTCGCCCTGGCAGGGGATGCTGCGCGGACTGTTCGTCGCGCTGCTCTTCGCGGGCGGGCTGCTGCTGTCCGTGCTGACCTTCACCGCCGTGACGCTGCTGATCGGCGACCCCTTCTACGAGGCGCTGTCCGAGCGGGTCGAGGAGTCCGAGGGCGGTGGCCCGTCCGGGCCGGACCTGCCGCTGTGGCGGGAGCTGTGGATCTCGCTCAAGGACAGTGTGCACGTCCTGGTGCGCGCCGCCGCTTTCGGTGTGCTCTTCTTCGTGCTGGGTTTCCTGCCGGTGGTCGGGCAGACGGTGGTGCCCGCGATCGGCTTCTGCGTCTCCGGCTTCTTCCTCACGGTGGAGCTGACCTCGGTGGCGATGCAGCGGCGCGGCATCCCCGTACGGGAGCGGCTGCGGATGCTGCGGGGCCGCAAGGGGCTCGCCGTCGGGTTCGGTACGCCGTTGGTGCTGCTGTTCCTCGTCCCGTTCGTGGCCGTGTTCCTGATGCCCGGCGCGGTGGCCGGCGCGACGCTGCTCGTCCGGGACCTGACCCAGGAGGACGAGGGAGACCAGGAAGCCGAAGTGGCGGAGGGTACTCAAGAAGCGGGCGGGACTACTGCCGGGCTGCCTTCAGGGCCGCCAGCAGCCCGGTGGTGACTTCCGGCCCCGCCGCCAGCAGTGGCGCGCGGACCGGGCCCGCGGGCAGACCGAGCGCGTTCAGCAGCGCCTTCGCGGTGACCGCGCCGGGGTGCTCGGTGTCCATCATGGCCTCGATGAGCGGGACCAGGGCCAGGTGGCGGCGGGTGGCTGCGGCCGGATCACCCGCGTCGTAGGCGTCGAGGACCGCCCGTATCTCCCACGGCGCGGCGTTGGCGACGGTGCTGACGCAGCCCGCGGCCCCGGCGGCCCGCAGCGGCAGGATCTGCTCGTCGCACCCCGCGTAGTACGCGAGACCGGTCGCGGCCAGCACCTTCGCCGTCTTCATCAGGTCGTACGCGCAATCTTTGACGCCCCTGACGCGCGGGTGTTCCGCGAGGCGCAGCAGGGTGCCGGCGGCCAGCGCGGTGCCCGTGCGCCCGGGGATGTCGTAGAGCATCACGGGCAGGCCGGTGGCGTCCGCGACCGTGCGCAGGTGGTGCGCGGCGGCCTCCTGGCCCGGGCGCGAATAGGGCGGGGGGAGTACGAGCAGGCCGTGGGCGCCCGCCCGCTCGGCGGTACGGGCCAGGCCGACGCCGTGCCGGGTGTCGCCGGTGCCGACCCCGGCGGTGATCCGCGCCCGGTCGCCGACGGCTTCGACGACGGCCCGCAGCAGGGCCTCCTTCTCGGTGTCGGTGGTGGTCGATGACTCGCCGGTGGTGCCGCTGAGGATGATGCCGTCGCAGCCCTCCTCGACCAGATGGACGGCCAGCCGCTGGGCGCCGTCGAGGTCCGGCGCGCCGTCGGCACGGAACGGAGTGATCATGGCGACGGCGGTACGGCCGAAGGGCGGCGGCGACGCGGCGCTGCTCGGTGTGGTCATGGAGCGGAGTCTGTCCCCACCGCCGACTTCAGGTCTACTTAGATGTGCTGGCAGGAAGCTTAAGAACTGCTACCGCTTCAGACGGAGGATCTGCGGGTCGTGGTCGCTCGACTGGTCGGCGTACTCGGCGTTGATGTGGACGATGTCGTAGTCCACGCGGCGCAGGTGGCGGCTGGTGAGCATGTGGTCCAGCACCTGGGAGTTGCCCTGGTGGACGTAGCCGTAGCGCTCACCGTGCGGCAGCCGGCCGACCAGGTCGGTGAGGACTCCGTTCCTGGTCAGGGCCTTGAGCGCGGGCGAGAACTGGTAGTCGTTGAGGTCGCCGGCCACCACCACGTCGGCCTTCGGGTCCACGGCGAGGATGTCCTCGACGAAGCCGCGCACCGCCTCGGCCTGCTGGATCCGCTGGGTCTCCGAGGTGCGGGCCGGGGGCTGGAAGCGGCTGTCGAGGCCCTGGTCGCCGCCCTTGGAGTTGAAGTGGTTGGCGACGACGAAGACCGGGCGGCCCCGGAAGCAGAACTGGCCGACGAGCGGCTTGCGGCTGTTCGCCCAGGCCGCGTTGCCGGGGTCGATACGGCCCGGCGAGGCGGACAGGCGGGGCTTGCCGGCCGGGCCGGTCACCTTGACGGGGGTGGTGGCGTCGCCCCCGGCGACATCGGTGAAGGAGACCCGGTCGGGGTTGTACAGGAACGCGGTCCGGATGTTGCCGCCGGGCTGGCCGCCGTCCTGGTTGTTCACCGGGTCGATCTGCCGCCAGGCGTAGGACGGGCCGCCGGCCGCCCGCACCGCGTCGGTGAGCCGCTTGAGGGTGGCGTCCGCGGAAACGGTTCCGTCGTCCGTGGTCCCGTTGTCGTCCTGCACCTCCTCCAGCGCCACGATGTCCGGCGACGCGAGGTTCTTCACCAGCGCCTCGGCCAGCCGCGCGAACTTGGCGGGCGGCGTCCTGGGGGAGAGATTCTCGACGTTGTACGTGGCCACCGCCAGCTCGTCGGCGCGCTGCCGGCGCGTGGTCTCCCGGGCCGGACCGCGGTCGGTGAGCGTGCCCAGCTCGGTGGCGGCGATCCCGTACCCGCCGAAGTCGTCGTAGTCCAGCGGGCCCGCGGTGGTGCCGGACAGCAGGTCGCCGGTGTCGGCGACCGGGAAGGGCCGCTGCGCGAACGGGATCAGCGAGGTGATCTTGATGCGGCCCGGGTTGGGGTCCTGGTACGAGCCGTAGAGCGCGCCGCCGCGCACGGTGCGGTTGTGCCGGGGCTCGGCGGTCGCCCACAGCTCGTGGTGGGTGTTCGTCGGCCCGACGACGGACGCGTTCGCGAGCGAGACCCGCATGCCCTCCAGCGACTCGTAGCGGTCCAGGGCGTACGAGCGGGGGCGCAGCGGCAGGCCCTCGATGCTCTTGCCGCCCGCGGACGGGGCGTAACGGTCCGGCACGGTCGAGGGGTTGAGCGGGAAGGCGGCCGGGAGCGGGTTGCCGGAGGAGGCGACGGTCCAGGTGGCGCCGGTGATCTCGGTGACGGACTGGAGCCCGGCCCGCTCGCCGCCCGGGTAGTACTCGCTGACCGTGCCGGAGACCCGTACGGAGTCACCGACGGCGACCTCCGGCGTCTGCTTGCCGGTGAAGACGAAGACCGCCTCGCTGGTGGCCGGGTCGCGGTCCGGCCGCGGGTCCTGCACCCAGAAGCCGCGGGCCGAGCCGAAGGCCCGTACCGCCGTGACCGTACCGGGCACGTCGGCGACCTGCTTGCCCGCGAGCGGCGACAGGCGGGTCGTGCCCTGGACGTCGTGGATGCGCAGGGCCGCGGCCGACGCGGACTGCGGGACCGCGAGCAGCCCGCCGGTCAGCGCGGCGGCGACCACCGCGGGCAGCGTCGCGGACCTGCGCAGGGCGCGGCGGCGGGGCGTACGGGTCGGATCGTGCGGCGGTATCTGCGCGGACACGGCGGGCCTCCGGAAGGCGGGCGAGGGGGAACGGAAAGGAGCGCGAGAAGACGGAGAAGCGGCGGAGCGGAAACGGTCCGGCCGTCTCTACGCGCGTCAATCTCTTGTGCGCTCGCGGCAGTTGTCAAGGTTCGCCGGGTGTACGGGCGCGGAAGCCAAGGTGAACCGCCCGAGATGCACGGAATTCCGTCTACGCTGGGGCTTCGCACGAGCCGTAGTCCGCACGAGGAGCTGAACCCGAGATGTCCGCAGACCGCCCCACCCTGCCGCCGGTGCGGCTGCACTCCGACGCGGAGCTGGCGCGGGACGCGCTGAGCGCGCCGCTGTTCGCCCGGGCCGCGCAGCTGGCCCGCTGGGCCGAGCCCGGCGTCCCCGTCGGCGTCGGCGGCGAACTCCTCCAGGAGCAGCTGGCCGCCGCCGTCGACCACCTCGGCCTGAGCGCGGACGAGGACGGCGCCGGGTACGCCGCCGAGGCCTGGCGGCTGGCGGTCGACACCGGCCTGGTGGAGATCGAGGAGACCGCGGAGGCCGACGGGGAGGGCGACACGCTGCCCGACGACGCCGCGGCCGGCACCGCCGCCCCCGGCGAGGAACTGCCGCTGCTGACCTCCGGCAGCCCGCAGGACATCCTGGACATCTGGCTCGGCGGCATGGAGACCGTGCTCGCCGACGCGGTGGCGCCCGACCTCTCCGACATCGCCGACCAGCTCGCCGAGGGCGGCGAGCTGGATCTGGACGCGATCGACTGGAACCCGGAGGAGGAGGCCGAGCTGCTGGACGGCATCCTCGGCAACCTCTACCTGCTCACCGCGCTGAACGAGGACCCCGAGCAGGCCGTGCCGCTGCCCGCCCTCGCCGCCTCCATGATCGTGCCGGACGACATGGACGAGCCGACCGACGACATCCTCGAAGAGGTGTCGGAGGCGATGATGCGGCTCGACGACCAGTTCCGGGTCCTGGAGCCGATCGGCCTGGTCGCGTACCAGCCGGTGGACGAGGCGCTCATCGAGGAGCTGGACGAGGACGGCGCGACCACCCGGGTCCCGGAGCCGCTGGAGGACGAGGACGTCTCCCGGTACGGGATGGTCCGCCTCACCCCGCTGGGCGTCTACGCCGTACGGGCCCGGATGCTGGACGCGGGCGTGGACGCCCCGGCCGTCGGCGACCTCACCGACAAGGGCGCCGACGTGCTGCTGGACGCCCTGCCCGGCTACCCGGAGCCGCTGGCGCAGGCCGAGTCCGAGCAGTGGCTCGCGGCCCGCAAGCCCCTGGACGCGGCCCGCGACCTGCTCGCCGCCGCCCACGGCGACGACGAGAACGGGCCGCTGCGCCGGCTGGCCTGCCAGCAGACGCTGTCGCTGGCCGGGCCGGAGGCCGAGCCCGCGCTGCGCGAGGTGCTGGACGACAAGCAGCTGGGCGGCCTGGCCCGGGTGTGGCTCGCCGAGCACGGCGCCACGGACGTCCCCGAGCCGTCCCAGGACATGATCTTCTGGCTGACGGTGGACACCATCGCGGCGCAGCTCGGCGCGGCCGACGCCGTCGAGGAGAGCGCTGCCGAGCTGCGTGCCCTGGTCGAGGGCCTGGTCGGCCAGCACAGCGGCTTCTTCGAGGCGGCCTGGCGGGTGGACCACCCGGCGACCGCCGACGTACTGGAGGCCATGGGCCGCCTCCACCCGGACAAGAAGACCGCCAAGGAGGCCCGTAAGGCCGCCTTCAAGGCGCGCTCGCGTCAGGGGAGTTGAGCCTCCGGCTCGCCCGGGCGGCCGTGACCGGCGGGCGGCCGGGGCACTCCGGTGCTCCCGCCGCCCGCCGGCGTCCTCCGGCGGCGGCGCGCCGTCAGCACACGAGCTGCGTCGTGTGGTTGAACGAGGTGGACTGCCCGTTGAAGCCGTAGGTGCCGCGGTAGGACAGCGGTACCTGGAACTGGCCGATGATGGTGACCGTCGCGGCGCAGTTGCCGCCGCTGCCCGGCCGCTTGGCGTCGATCCGCAGCGAGCTGCCGATCGAGCCGCCGGTGATGTCCCACGGGGCGCCGCAGATGCCGGTGGTGATCCGGCCGCCCGTGATGACGTTGGTGTTCGGGTTGTAGTTGATCTCCATGTCGAAGGTGAGCCCCTGGTTGTGGAGCGCCATCTTCTGGGTGACCTGGAGGGCCTCGGCCGAGACGTCGCGCTGCAGGGCGAACGCTTCGTCACGGGTCTTGACCTCGGAGCCCTGGGCGTTGACGAACTGCTGCTCGCGGCCCGTCCCCTTCCTCTTGTGCGCTGCGCTTGTCATGACTCTCCCTCGGACTCGGCGGTGGGTCAGGCCAGCTGCTCGGCGACCTCGACGCGCAGCAGCGTGCGGACGGTCTCGATGTGGTTGACGACGGTGACCGTCGACGAGCCCGCGAAGAGCAGACCGACCGCGACGTCGTCGAGCGAGGTGACCAGCGAACCGGAGTCGCCGCCCGCCGAGATGTTCGTGGTCATGATCTGGTCCTTGAAGCGCGCCGTGCCGGCCGTGCCGTAGTTGACGTCGACCGTGGCGTCGGTGGAGACGATCCGCCCGAAGCTGATGTTGGTGGTCCGGCCGGTCTTCTTGACCAGGTCGCCCACCGCCACCGCCGACTTGCGGCGCCACGCGCGCGGCGCGCCGCTGAAGTACTGCTGCCGGGTGGCGTCCTCGAACTCGATCTTCGCCAGCGCCGCGTCCACCACGTTGTTGTGCTGCGTCAGCGGGATCTGCGGGGCGAACTGGATCGAGATGAAGCGGTCCAGCGTCCCGATCCGGTCCGCGGGGTCCGTACCGCCGTCGAACTTGCCCGGCTGCAGTACGGCGCTGCCCAGCGGCGCCCGGTTGGAGTCCGCCAGGACGTGGTTGTTGCTCAGGATGTAGAACGTGCCCGGTACGCCGAGGCCGGGCGCCGGCGGGTTGGTCGCGGCGCCGGGCAGGAAGTCGTACACCACGCTGCCCAGCGTGCCGGCGGTGACCTGCACGTTGCCGACGGAGAAGCCGGCCGGGCAGGGGCGCATCCGGCGCTTGAGCAGCTGTGGCTCCAGGGCGCTGCCGAGCCGGCTCAGCTCTTCGAGCAGCGGCTGGGCGAGCGAGCCCATCCGGCCGCCGTTGCCCATGCGGCTGCCCTGCTCCTCGGCGAGCGACCGGCCCTGCTGCCCGCCCGGTACGCGCTGCTGCTGCGGCTGGGCGGAGATGTGGCCGACGGCCAGGACGTCGGTCGGGGTGCCGTCGTCCATCTCGCGCGGGATCACGTCCCGCTCGGGCAGCATCGACTCCGGGACCTTCTGCGTGACGAAGACCAGGACGGCTTCCTCCCCGGTGGGCTCACCGTTGGTCCACTTCACGCCGTGGCCGAAGCCGACGACGTTCGCGGTCGGGTTCTGCGGGTGCATGAAGTCGGACAGTGCCTGTTGGCGGGAGGTGTCGCTGACCTGACCTCCGGTGGGACCGCGCATCATCTCGGGCTGGTTCACACCAGACCACCTCTTCCCCGGGTGGGCGTCCCGCGCGGCTCTCAGCCGTGTGTCGGTGGTACGCGTGCGGACTCCTGCGCACGGGCGGCTACGGCTGCGGGGCGGGACCGCGTTCGCTTCACGAGCCCGGGCCGGGTACGGCGGCGGGCTCTCAGGGGAGGACGGGAACCCGGCACGGACCGCTCCCCGGGCAACTCCGTGCAGCCGCGGGTGCGCCGCCCTCCCTACGGGTGATGCAGGTAGGGACTGTCTATTGCCGGGCCGGTCGGCGGTCAAGGAGGTACGCGATAAATCTTGCGCTTGCTGCGCAGATGCCGCTGATGACCTTGTTTACCATGGTTTTCCGGGTCGGGAGGAAACGCTTTCCGACATCGCGGTGTGGTGCGGGGTTCAACCGGTGTTCGCCGCGGCGCGCAAGGGTGTGCGGCGCACGGACAGGACACCCACCGGAACCGGCCGTCCAGGAGATGACATGCCGCTCACCCGCAGAGACTTCGCCAAGCGCTCCGCCGTCGCCGGTGCCGGCGTCGCGCTGACCGGCAGCGTGGGCGTCCTGGCCACCGCGCCCGGCGCCATCGGGCAGGAGGTCCCGGAAGCGGACGCGCCCGCACCGGCCGCCGGCGCACGAGGGCGCGCGCCCGGGTACGGGCCGCTGCTCGACGACCCGGCGGGCGTCCTCGCCCTGCCCGCCGGATTCACATACAAGATCATTACCCGGGCCGGTGTCACCAGACTGGAGAGCGGCGAGCCCACCCCCTCGAACCACGACGGCACCGCCGCCTTCGAGGGCCCGCGCGGCACCACCCTGCTCGTCAACAACCACGAGCTGAAGGGGCCGCGCGCCAAGTGGCCGCACCCGGTACCGCTCGCCGAGGGCCTGGTCTACGACCCGGCGGCGGCCGGCGGCTGCACCGTAGTGGAGATCTCCCGGGACGGCTCGCACGTCGCCGAACGGGTCGGCATCGCCGGCACCTCGACCAACTGCGCGGGCGGACGCACCCCCTGGGGCACCTGGCTGACCTGCGAGGAAACCGAGGACAAGGCCGGCCAGAACGGCATGACCAAGGACCACGGCTACGTCTTCGAGGTCGATCCCCACGACCCTCGCGCCGCCCGCGACCCCCGGCCCATCAAGGCCCTGGGCCGCTACGCCCACGAAGCGGTCGTCGTCGATCCCCGACGCGGCCACCTCTCCCTCACCGAGGACGCCGACCGCCCCAACGGCCTCTTCTACCGCTGGACCCCGCCGCACGGCTTCCGGCACGGCCGCGGACGGCTGCGCAGGCTGGCCGACGACGCGGGCGTGCTGGCCGCGCCCCGCTGCTACGACTCGGGCGGCCGGTTCGTCGACGACCTCTCGCGCGCGACGAGGACCGGCACGGTGTACGGCGTCGACTGGATCGAGGTGCCCGACCGCGACGCCCGCCGCACCCCCGTACGCAAGCAGTTCGCCGACGGGCTGGTCACCCGCGCCCGCAAGCTGGAGGGCATGTGGTGGGCGGACGGCGGCGCGTACATCGTCGCCTCGTACGCCCGTGAGGAGAGCCCGGTCCGCCACGACGGCCAGGTCTGGTTCTACGACCCGCGCCGCCGCACCCTGACCCTGAAGGTGCTGCTCGGCGTCAACCCCGCCCCCGCCGAGGACGGCGCCTTCGACGGACCCGACAACATCACCGTCTCCCCGTACGGCGGCCTGATCATCGCCGAGGACGGCGCGGGCGTTCAGCACCTGTTCGGGGCCACGGACGATGGCCGTATGTACCCGATCGCCCGCAACGACCTCGACACCGGCACCCCCGAGAAGCCCGAGTACAGCGAATTCACCGGCCCGGTCTTCTCACCCGACGGCCGCACCCTGTTCGCCAACATCCAGGAACCGGGGATCATGCTGGCGATCAGGGGGCCGTGGCGACGGCAGGGGTGACGGGGCGGGGCATGCGGCGGGTCCTCGGGCCCGGCCCCCCGGGGAGCCCCAAGCCGGGAGCCCCGCCCCGGGGAATCGTGGCCGGTCCCGTGCACGTTGCACCAGGTGTGAGCACGCGGAGCAGTACGACGAGCCAGACGCCCGGACAGCCGGCCGGGGAAACGGCGGGCACGGCGGCCGAGCGGCCGACCGGGCAGCCGTCCCCCCGCCTCCGCACCCCGTTCTCCCTCCTCGACCGCTCCCGCACCCGCCAAGGGCATCCGGAAGCGGCGGCCCTCCGCGACACGGTCGACCTCGCCCGGCACGCCGAAGCGCTCGGCTACCACCGGTTCTGGGTATCCGAGCACCACAGCGTCCCGGGCGTCGCCGGCTCGGCACCGACCGTGCTGGCCGCCGCGGTGGCCTCCGCGACCTCCCGCATCCGGGTCGGCACGGGCGGCGTCATGCTGCCCAACCACCGCCCGCTGGTCGTCGCCGAACAGTTCGGCGTCCTCGCCTCCCTCTTCCCCGGCCGTATCGACATGGGCCTCGGCCGGTCCGTCGGCTTCACCGACGGCATCCGCCGCGCCCTCGGCACCGACAAGGCCGCCGCCGACTCCTTCGCCGCCCAACTCGCCGAGCTGACCGCGTACTTCACCGACGGCCCGCGCCCCCACCCCCAGGTGCACGCCCGCCCGGCGGAGGGCCTGCGCGTTCCCGCGTTCGTCCTGGCCACCGGCGCGGGCGCGGACATCGCCGCCCGCGCCGGCCTGGCCCTGGTGATCGGCGACCTGCGCGGCCGGGAAACGATGCAGGAGGCCATCGACCGCTACCGCGCCGCCTTCGAGCCCTCACCGCTCTGGCCCCACCCGTACGTCATCGTCTCGGGCACCGTGGCCGTCGCCGAAACCCCCGAAGCGGCCCACCGCCTCCTGCTCCCCGAAGCCTGGTCGATGGCCTACTCCCGCACCCACGGCGTCTTCCCGCCCCTGGAACCCGCCGAGTCGATCACCGCCCGTGAGCCGGACCTCTCCCCGAAACAACGCGCCTTCTACGAATCCGCCCTGACCGGCCACATCCACGGCACAGAGCCAGAGGTAGCCGCCCAACTGGACACACTCCTCACCGAGACCGAAGCCGACGAGTTCCTGGTGACGACGAGCACGTACGACCGCGCGGGACTGCTGGAGTCGTATGAGCGGTTGGCGAGGGTGGTGGGGGCGACGGGGGCGGCCCGGGCGGCCTAGGCAGCGCGCCGACCACGCAGCCCGGAACCGTCCGAGGGCGTCCGGGCCGTACCGTACGCCGGTGGGCGCACGTGCTGGTCGGGCCGCACCGCCCCTAGGCTGCGGGAATGATCGAAGCAGTGGTGTTCGACGTGGGAGAGACGCTGGTCAGTGACGACCGATACTGGCACGACTGGGCGGACTGGCTGGATGTCCCTTGGCACACTCTCTCCGCTTTGGTGGGAGCGGTGGTCGCGCAGGGCCGGGACAATGCGGACGCCGTCCGTCTGTTGCGTCCCGGGATCGACCTCGCTGCCGAATACGAGGCGTGCGAAGCAGCCGGGCGGGGCGAGTATCTCGATGAGACGGACCTGTATCCGGATGTGCGGCCCGCATTGACATCACTGCGTGCGGCCGGGGCCAGAGTCCTGATCGCAGGGAATCAGACTGCCTCTGCCGGTGCACTGCTCCGCGGCCTGGAGCTGCCGGCCGATGCCATCGCGACATCAGGGGAGTGGGGAGTCGCCAAGCCGCGGCCCGAGTTCTTCGACAAGGTCATCGATCTCGCCGGTGTCGCCCCGGAATGCATTCTGTACGTCGGTGATCACCCTGCCAACGACATCATCCCCGCGCACGCGGCCGGCCTGCGGACCGCACACGTGCGTCGTGGCCCGTACGGAATCCTGTGGGCGTCGAGTCCGGAAGCGAACCTGGCCGACCGGCGGATCAACGGCTTGGACGAGTTGGTGGACATCATCACGAGCTGATGGGGCGTCAACGGCTGGTATTCCACTCGTAAGGGCGACTTGCCCGCGTCGTGGCAAAGGGCGCGCGTTACCGTGCGGAAGGCGGCCCGAACGGAGTGCGAATATGTATGCCGACGCCTCTACCGGTACGGGAAAGCGGATCGCATACCAGCGTCGGCTGGCCCGTCGCACACAGCAGGAACTCGCCTGTGCGGCAGGCATCGCACTGGGAACCGTGCGCAAGACCGAGCGGGGGGAGCGGGGCGTCGGCGAAGCCGTCCTGGACGCCATCGCGGCGGCGCTCGGCGTCGATGTGACGTGCTTGCTGCCTCGGCGTGACCGCGCTGAAGACCGGGTGCACCGGGCCATGCCCGAACTGTCTGCGGTCATCGCCACCTACGACATGCCCGGGGATGGAAGGACACGTTCCCTCGATGAGTTGCGGGAAGCGGTCGCCGAGGTCGTCAGGTGGCGGCTCGCGGCTCAGTACGGGCTCAGTACGTGCGTATTTCCCGTCGGGCTCCGGACCTTCTCGCCGAACTCGGACGTGCCTTCCACGACGGGCCCGCGAAGTGCCGGACGGAAATCACCCGAATTGCTCGTCGCCGCGTACCGGTCCGCCGATGCCGTCGCGTACAAGTACGGTGCGCATGACCTGTCCGCCCGTCTCATCGGCATCATGGGGTGGGCTGCGGTGCAGGCGGAGAATCCACTGCTCGAAGCCATGGTTGCCTATACGCGGACGGAGACGTATTTCGCCGCTCAAGCTCATGCGGCGGGTCTGCGGGCCCTGGAAGACGTGCTGGACGCCGTCCCGCAGCGCCCGGCCGGTCCGGTGGCCGTCGCCGTACGGGAAGCCCTGCACACGCGGGCCGCTGTCATCGCCGGTCGTGCCGGGAAAACGGATGTTGCTGCCGCTCACCTTTCCGACGCGCGTTCCCTCGCCGCGCACATTCCAGAAGTCACTTACCAGGGGACCGTATTCGGCCCGGAAACCGTGCGCATCCACGAACTGTCCGTCGCCGTCAGCCTGGGCGAGGATTTCGCACAGCAGGCTCTCGATAGGGTCGGTTCCTGGGCTCCGTCAGTTGCCCTCACTGCGGAACGCCGATCAGGTTTTTGCATCGAATTGGCCCGGGCCCAGCTCTGGTCGGGCCGGCCGGACCAGGCTCTTGTGTCTCTTCAGACAGCACGGCAGATTGCTCCGCAGCACACCCGCGAACATCTGTGGGTGCGCGAGGACGCCGCGACCCTGCGCCGTCTGAAGCGTGGCGATGCCGAGAGTCTGTCGAAGTTCGCCGAATGGTGCGGCGCGGGCCGGTGACCGGGCTACCCCGCGCAGGGGTACTTGTGCCCCTCGCGGCAGGTCAGCATCTCCTCGTCCGAGCGACAGGAGACCGCAGTGATCACGTACCGTACGTCGTCCAGCGCAGTTCACGTACCTCCCTCGGTGGGCACTCCATGCCTGCCTCCCTCCACCCCTCCCGCCTGGGTCCCCCGCGGAGCCGGCCTGCGCGTCGTACGCGATGCGGCCGTGCTCGGCGTGGACGTGGTGTGGCTGCCACTGTCTGCGGGGGAGAGGGTGCTCCGGGAACTGGGAGCGAAGTCCGGGGCGGTCATCGAAGATCACCGGCGTCCGGCCGGGGTGTGCTGGATGGTGCCTGCCGGTACGGGAGGTGGGGCGCGACTTCCCCTGTGGGAGGGGGCTGCCCTGTACGTGCCGGGGCTGGAGATGCGGAACGAGCGGCTGCGGTGGCGGGTGCGGCCGGAGCGTGGGGCACTGGTGACGAGTGCGGTGGCCTCGCGGGCGGCGGTCCTTGCGGTGGAGACCGTACGGTGATCGGCTGCGCGGACTGCGGCAGGGTGCGGAACGTGACCGTGATCGGGACCGTGCACGCGGCCAGTGGGGGCGGGGCCGGTATCGGGCTGTGTGCGGAGTGCGAGGGGAAGCGGGAGAGACGGTGGCGCGGGGGCGGCACCCGTCTGCGCAGTGCCGCCCCCAGTGGGATCAGAGCGCCGCGCCCCCCGGCTTCACCATCCCCCGGACCGTGCGGGCGTCGATGAATTCGCCGAGGGCGGTCATTTCCCATTCGCCGGAGAACTGGCGGATGAGTTTGGCCATCATGACGCCGGTGCGGGGCTCGGACTGGGTGAGGTCGAAGCGGACCAGTTCTTCGCCGGTTTGGGCGTCCAGCAGGCGGCAGTAGGCCTTGGCGACGTCGGAGAATTTCTGGCCGGAGAAGGAGTTGACGGTGAAGACCAGGCCGGTGACCTGCGGGGGGATGCCACCGAGGTGGACGGTGATGGATTCGTCGTCGCCCGCGCCCTCGCCGGTGAGGTTGTCGCCGGAGTGCTGGATCGCGCCGTTCAGGATCTGGAGTTTGCCGAAGAAGCAGTTGTCGACCTTTTTGCGGTCCGGACCGTAGGCGATCACGGAGGCGTCCAGGTCGATGTCCTTGCCGCGGTAGGCGGGCTCCCAGCCGAGGCCCATGCGGACCGAGGACAGCAGCGGCCGGCCGCCCTTGACCAGGGAGACGGTCTGGTTCTTCTGGAGGCTGACGCGGCCCTTGTCGAGGTTGATCTTGCCGGTGCCCGGCGCGGGGGCGGGAGCGGGGGCCGGAGCGGCTGCCGCGGGCGGCGGGGCCATGGGCGCCGGGGCGCCGGTGGGCGGCCCCCACTGCGCGGCGGGCTGGGCCGGGGAGGCGGGCGGCGCCGGAGGTGCCTGCGGGGCCGGAGCAGCAGGAGCGGGCGCGGCCTGCGGGGCCGGGGCGGCCGGGGCGGCGGGCTCCTCGACGGAGACGCCGAAGTCGGTGGCGATGCCGGCCAGGCCGTTCGCGTAGCCCTGGCCGACCGCGCGGACCTTCCACGCGCCGTTGCGCCGGTAGATCTCGACGACCACCAGGGCGGTCTCCGGGCCGAGCTGCGGCGGGGTGAAGGAGGCGATGACGCTGCCGTCGTCGGCGTTGCGGACCGTGCCGGTCGGTTCGGTGCCGGCGAAGGTGGCGCCGGGCGCGTCCAGGCTGGCGGTCACGACGATCTTCTCGATGCCGGCCGGCACCGCGGCGGTGTCCACCGTGATCGTGTCGCCGGCGCCGCCCGCACCGGACGTGTGGGTCACGCCCGGGCCGGCCGGCTGGTTGTAGAAGACGAAGTCGTCGTCGGAGCGCACCTTGCCGTCGGCGGTGAGCAGCAGGCCCGACACATCGAGCCGCACGGGCGCGGTGACGTCCACCGCCACCCGCGAGGCGGTGAGCGGGAGGTTCGAGCCAGGAGTCATAGCGGTCATGCCGGGGATAACGAGTGGCCTTCCTTTGCGGTTCCATTACCGGGGGCCGGACGGGGTGCCGCCCGGCCGGCGGTCAGCGGCGTTCGCGGCTGTTGCCGAACAGCAGGCGGTAGGCGATCAGGAGGACCAGGGAGCCGGCGATGGCGGCGATCCACATCGACGGGTCGTAGAAGTCCTTCGGTATCGGCTTGTCCAGGATCTTCGTGGAGAGCCAGCCGCCGATGAAGGAGCCGACGATGCCGATGAGGGTGGTGCCGACGAGCCCGCCCGGGTCCCGTCCGGGCAGCAGGACCTTGGCGATGACGCCTGCGATCAGTCCCAGTACGAGCCAGCTGACGATGCCCATGGTGCGTTCCTCGTTCCTACAGGGTGCTCCGGCCCGGTGACACGGTCTTCCTGCACGGTGTGGCGGATGTTTGGTACGTGCACAAGGACGCTGTGCGGGCGTGGTGGGTTGCGCGGACCCTTCCGGCGTGGCATGGGCCACGTCGGCGGCCGACGGGCCGGACGGGGCTTCAGTACGGCCAGATGGGCGGATCGACGCAGAAGGCGCCGCCGAGGTGGGCGTGTTCGGGGTTGGCGGGGTCGAGTTCGCCGTGTGCCGCGATGAGTTCGGCGGCGTACTGCTCGGAGTCGTCCTGGGGTGTGTAGCCGAGGGCGCGGGCCGTGGTCAGATCCCACCACAGGCGGGTGTTGGCGGAGGACCCGTAGACGACGGTGTGGCCCACGCCTTCGGCGGTGAGCGCCGCGTGCAGCAGGCGCGCGCAGTCGGCCGGGCTCAGCCAGATCGAGAGCATGCGGACGGTGGTGGGGCGCGGGAAGCAGGAGCCGATGCGGACGGAGACCGTCTCGATGCCGTGCAGGTCCCAGTAGAGGGAGGCGAGGTCCTCGCCGAAGCCCTTGGAGAGGCCGTAGAACGTGTCGGGGCGGCGCGGGGTGTCCACCGGGATCGCGCCGGAGCCGTCGGCGGGGCGCGGGGTGAAGCCGACGGCGTGGTTGGAGGAGGCGAACACGACGCGGCGCACGCCTGCCTCGCGCGCCGCCTCGTAAAGGTTGTAGGTGCCTTCGATGTTGGCGCGCAGGATCTTCTCGAAGGGGGCTTCGAGGGAGATGCCGGCCAGGTGGACGATCGCGTCCACGCCGCGTACCGCCTCGCGCAGGGCTTCCTTGTCGGCCAGGTCGGCGGTGATGGCGTCCGGCGCGTCCTCGATGGTCCGCTGGTCGAGCAGCCGGAGCCGGTAGCCGTACGGGGGCAGCAGCCCGCGCATCAGGGTGCCGAGGCCGCCGGCGGCGCCGGTGAGCAGGACGGTGCGGGGTGCGGGCATGGTGCGGACTCCTCCGGCCGGGCCATCGGCGGTGCGGTCGGCCGCCGGCCGAAGTGGAGCGGAGGGGCGCCGGGCCCCGCACCGGTCGGGTGCGGCTCCATCCGCGGATGGCGTTCAGGTGGGTGGACGATCGCAGCCACCGTAGAAAGACCGGGGGGTGGGGTCAAGACACGTGGCGGGGCGGGCGGGCGGTTACGTGGCGGGACACGCGAATCCGCCTGTGGGGCGGGCGGTTCGGCGCCTTGACCGGCCGGGAGCGCTGCCCTAGCGTGAGCGCGTTCAGAAATATGGACATGGGTCAGCGACTTGCACTGGGATGGCGTCGCAGCGACGACGTGCCCGTGTCCTGAGCGACGTGCCCGCCTCCTGTACGAGCATGCCAGGGAGAGCCCGTGACCCCAGCCCCGCCGCTCGCCGAGCGCCTCGACGGACTGCTGTTCTTCCCCGTGACCGCGTACGGACCCGACGGCGCCCTGGACCCGGCCGCCTTCCGCGCCCACGTGCGCCGGGGCATCGACGCGGGCGCGGCCGCCGTCTTCGCCTGCTGCGGCACCGGCGAGTTCCACGCGCTGACGCCGGAGGAGTTCGGGGACTGCGTGGCCGCCGCGGTCCAGGAGGCGGCCGGGCGGGTCCCGGTGCTGGCCGGCGCCGGCTACGGCACCGCGCTCGCGCTGCGCTTCGCCCGCCTGGCCGAGGACGCGGGCGCCGACGGGCTGCTGGCCATGCCGCCGTACCTCGTCACCGCCGACCAGGCGGGCCTGCTGCGGCACTACACGGAACTCGCCGCCGCCACCGCGCTGCCCGTCATCGTCTACCAGCGCGACAACGCCGTCTTCACCCCCGACACCGTCGTCGCCCTCGCCCGCACCCCCGGCGTCATCGGCCTCAAGGACGGCCTGGGCGACCTCGACCTGCTCCAGCGCATCATCAGCGCCGTACGGACCGCGGCGGAGGGGCGGGAGTTCCTGTACTTCAACGGGCTGCCGACCGCCGAACTCACCGCGCCTGCCTACCGCGGCCTCGGCGTCCGCCGGTACTCGTCGGCCGTCTTCGCCTTCGCCCCGGAGATCGCCACCGCCTTCCACCGCGCCCTCGCCGACGGCGACGACGCGACCGTCACCCGGCTGCTGGACGGCTTCTACCGGCCACTGGTCGAGCTGCGCAACCAGGGCCGGGGCTATGCGGTCTCGCTGGTCAAGGCCGGGGTCCGGCTGCGCGGGACGGACGTCGGTGGGGTACGGGCGCCGCTGAGCGATCCGGCCCCCGAGCACATCGAGGCGCTGGCCGCGCTGATCGAACGGGGCCTGGCGCTGGCCGGAGGGCCGGCGGGCGGCCGGTGATGCGCGCCGCCGCGTTCCTGTACCCGTGGGACGTGGTGGGCGACCCGGACGCCGCCCGCCGCGTCGCGGACCTCGGCGTCCAGCAGGTCACCCTGGCCGCCGCCTACCACTCCACCCGCGCGCTGACGCCGCGTCACCCCCGCCGCCGTGTCGTCACCGCCCGGCACGCGGCCGTCCTGTACCCGCCCGACACCGGACGCTGGGCGGGCCGCGCCCTGCGCCCGTACCCGCAGGACTGGGCGGCGGGCCCCGACCCCTTTGGCGAGGCGGCGCGGGCGCTGACGGACGCGGGCCTGGAGGTGCACAGCTGGGTGGTGCTGGCCCACAACGGGCGCCTGGGCGCCGAGCACCCCGCCATCGCCGTACGCAACGCCTACGGCGACCGCTATCCATGGGCGCCCTGCATCGCCCGCCCCGAGGTCCGCGCCTATCTTCGCGACCTGGCCGCGGAGGCGGCGGTACGCCCCGGCGCGCGCGGCACCGAGCTGGAGTCCTGCGGCTGGTACGGGCTGACACACCTGCACGCGCACGACAAGACCGCCGGCGTGCCGCTCTCCGGCGCCGCCCAGTACCTGATGTCGCTGTGCTTCTGCGAGGTCTGCGCGGCCGGGTACACCGGGCTGGGCGTAGCGGCGGAGGAGGTGCGGGGCGCGGTCGTACGGGCGCTGGAACCGGTGTGGGCGGGCGGGGACGGCGCAGCGGGGGAGCAGGGCGGCGGCCGGGCGGGGGAGTGGCGCGGGGTCGGGAAGCTGCTCGGCGGCGAGCTGTCGGGGCTCGTGAGCAACTGGCGGGACGGCGCCGCACGCACGCTCCGGCGGGAGGTCGTCGCAGCCGTACGGGAGGCCGCGGGTGTGCGGGGAGCTGTGGATGTACGGGATGCCGCGGGCGTACGGGGCGCTCCGGATGTACGGGATGCCGCGGGCGTGCGGAGTGCCGGCGGCGGCTTCCGGGTCCTGCTGCACGCCGACCCTGCCCCGCACCGCTGCGGCGCGAACGCGGGCGCCGACCCGGCGGACGTCCTCGCGCACACCGACGGGGTGGTGGTGCCGTGCACCGGTGACGAGGCCGCCCGTGCCGACGCGCTGGCACCGTTCGCGGCGGTGCGCACGGCAGCGGCGGCGGGCGACTCCGTACGGCCCGTCCCGGCAGGCCGTACGAACCCGCCCGCCGCTCCCGTCGTCGCCGCCAACCTCACCGTGGTCACCGCCATGGGCGGCAGCCCCGGCACCCTCGCCGCCGACGCCGCGCACGCCGCCGCCCTCGGCGCCGACGAGCTGCGGCTCTACCACGCGGGCCTGGCCGGGGACGGCGATCTGGCGGCCGTACGGCGCGAGCTGGCAACCCTGCGCCGGGTTCCCGACGGCGCGCGCAATTCCGCGCTCTGAAATTCCGGCGAGCGGCGGCGAAAACACGAAAACGCACCGGAAGAAGTGCGAAAACACGCCGGGACAATGGTGGCCGTCGCCGTCGTATTCGGATTCCCTCCCGTGGTCCGGGCGTTGACCGAGCCCGGCAGCAGGGCCGGGGTACCGCGCCGTATTCGGTGGTACCCGACCGTCGGGGGCCCGGCCGGAGAACCATCCGCCACTCTTCACGATTCTCCTTCGGAACGGGAACGAAAACCGCCGCGCCCATTCCGATCGGACCGCACCGCGCGGTGATCTACTACAACGCATTCCGTGTCGCGGCCCCGTGTTCCCTGCGGCACGCCGCGCACCGGAGCACGGCAGCGTGCGGGCCACCGCGGGCGTTCCTGCGCGCTCCGCGCGGACGACGGCGCGCACGACCACGAGAAGACCCTGGAAGGAACGTCATGACACAGCGCATCCTCGACCTCGACCGGGAAGAACTGGCCTCGCTGCGGGGGCGGGAACTGACCGAAGCGGTCGCGGCGGCCGAGGGCCGCACGATGATCGCCGAGGTCTTCGCCGAGCGCGCGGCGCTCTCCCCGCACCCCGGCGGCGGCGCGGGCGTGCACAACATCGAGCTGGTCTCCGCCTTCGGCGCGGACATCGTGCTCCTGAACCTCATCGAACGCGCCTGGGACGGGGAGTGTCTGCGGCTGCCCGGCCTGGGCACGTTCACCAGCTTCGCCGACCTCGCCTCGTACGTGGGCCGCCCGATCGGCGTCAACCTCGAACCCGGCGACGTCCCGGAGATCCGCCGGGCCGGGCCGGAACAGGCCCGGCGGCTGGTCGACATGGGCGCCGCGATGCTCTGTCTGACCGCCAATCCCGGCACCGGCGGCAGCTTCGAGGGCCTGGCCCGCGTCACCGACGGACTGCGCGGCGCCCTCGGCGACGACGTCGCGCTGTGGTCCGGCAAGATGCACCACGCGGGGCACCCCGAGCGGATCACCGCCGGGCGGCTGACCGCGCTGGTGGACGCGGGCGCCGACGGTGTCGTCCTGCCCCTGCCCGGCACCATGCCCGGCATGACCAGGGAGCGGGCGGCCGAGGCGGTCGCCGCCGTCCAGGACGCGGGCGCGGTGGTGATGGGGGCGATCGGTACGAGCCAGGAGGGCGCGCACGCCGACATCGTGCCCCAACTGGCGCTGACGGCCAAGGAGATCGGGGTGGACGCGCACCACTTCGGGGACGCCTTCCTGCCGGGCATGTGCGATCCCGAGCTGCTCTACGACTACTCCGTGGCGGTCCGCGGCCGGCGCCACACCTGGAACCGGATGGCGCTCAACGGGCGCGGCAACCGCATCCCGGCCTGAGGGGCGCGTTCGGGGGGACCGGGGACGGGGGCGAGCGGTGCGGGCGGTTCAGCCGCCGCTGTGGTGCGGGACCGGCTCCCGCTGTGCCGGTTCCCGCTGAGCCGGGTCCGTCTGTGCCGACCCCCGACGGGCGGGGTCCCGCCGTACCGGCTCCCGCTTCGTCCCGGTGAGGTGGGCGAAGACCACCACGTTGCCCAGGTACTCCTGCCGGGCCTTGTTGAAGCCGCCGCCGCAGGTGATCAGCCGTAGTTCGGGGCGGCCGGCCGGGCCGTAGACCTTCTTGTCCGGGAAGTCATCGCCGTCGTAGACCTCGACGGCGTCTACGGAGAAGACCGCGGTCCGGCCGTCCGCGCGGACGATCTCCACCGTGTGGTTCTTCTTCAGCGCGCCGAGGTTGTAGAAGACCGCGGGGCCCGAGCGGTTGTCGACGTGGCCGGCGATGAGGGAGGTGCCGGTGGTGCCGGGGGCATTGCCGTCCTTGTACCAGCCGGCGAGGTTGCGGTCCTCCTCCGGCGGGGTCTCCAGGCCGCCGTTCTCGTCGAGGCCGAGGCGGGTCAGCGGCGCGTCCACCCTGATCGACGGGATGCGGACCCGCAGGGGCCGGGCGGCCGGCATCGGCGGGGGCGGCGGCGCGGGGGTCGCGGACGGCCGGGCCTGCCCGGCGGCGAACCCCTGGTCGGCGGAGGGCTGCGGCGGCGGCGCCTGGGCCTCGGCACCGTGGCCGATCATCCAGATGCCGGTGCACATCGCGCCCGCGGTGAGCAGGGCTATGACGCCTTGGTCGCCGCGGAAACGGCGGGTGGTTCCCATGGCTGTCGGGCCTCCACGGTTGCTGCGGACTGCGGACTGCGGACTGCGGACTGCGGACTGCGGACTGCGGACTGCGGGTCATGGGCCGCGGTTATGGAGTGCGGGTCACGGGATTACGGCTCACGGTGCGCGGCCCCCGGCCTCCCGGGCACCACAGGCGTGTCCGGGAGGAGGGGGCGGCCGGCCGGGCCGGGCGGCGCCGGTGGCGGCCGGCGCTTCCGGGCGTACCGGAACGGACCGCGGATCAGGCCGAGTCGTCCGCGCGCCGGCGGCGCACCATCCACACGCCACCGGCGGCAGCCGCCAGCAGCACGCCCGCACCCGCGACGATCTCCGTGGTGCCGGAGCTCTCGCTGGTGGTACCGATGCCGGTCCTGGTCTTACCGCTCGGGCCGGAGGTGACGCGCACCGTACCGGTGATCTCACGGCCGTTGGAGCACTTGCCGCCGATGCCGTAGTTGCCCGGCTTGGTGCTCGCGGGCACCCGCAGGGAGCCCTGCACGTTTTCGGTGTGCGTCTGGCCCTTCGAGGACAGCGTGACCTTGCCGGCGCCCAGCGTGCTGGCGTCGACGGTGGCCGAGCCGTTCTTGCCGCAGTCACTGCTGTTGAGGTTGACCGAGTTGCCGGCCTTGACCGGGTTGGGCGTCACTTCGATCTTGCCGAAGTCCCCGGCGAACGCGGACGACGCGGACAGGCCGAGGGCGGCGACGGAGAGCGCGGCACCGGTGAGAACGCGAGTGGAACGCATGTCACGAACCTCCACGAAGCGCGGACGCGGCACACGAGCGCGCCGCAAAGGAAGTTGGGGGAGTTCCGCGCTTCCTGAATTCGAGGTAAGCGGCCGGGCGCGTCGGGAGCCTGCTGACGTCTTGTCAGAACTCCCGCCCCGTTTCGGCGTGTCGCGCATGATCGGCTACGTTTCCGCAGGTCAGCGACCGTGTGGCGGTGACGGTCGGTGACCGGGGAAATTGGGATGAACGGGTGACAGATTTTTCCGGCGGAATGTGATAGTGGCACTGCGTAATCGGGTGTTACGCAGGGTGCCCAGGCGGGTGGATGCGGGCCCGGTCCGTACGGCCCGCCGGGTCAGCCCGGCCGCACGAAACCGCTCTCGTACGCGGCGATCACCGCCTGGGTGCGGTCCCGTACGCCCAGTTTGGCCAGCACCCCCGCGACATGCGTCTTGACCGTCGCCGGGCCGACCGCCAGCCGCTCCGCGATCTCCGCGTTGGTCAGGCCCTTGGTCATCAGCCGCAGGACGTCCGCCTCGCGGTCGGACAGCCGCGCCCGCAGGGCCCGCGCGGCTTCCCGTGCGGCCCGCGCGCCCGCGTACCGGGCGGCCAGCTCCCGTACCGCCGCCGGGAACAGCAGCGAGTCGCCGCGTGCCACCAAGCGCACCGCCTGTACGAGCTCCGCCACGCCCGCCCGCTTCAGCAGGAAGCCGTGCGCACCGGCGCGCAGCGCGTCGTACACGTACGCGTCGTTCTCGAAGGTCGTCACCACGAGGATGCGGGGCGGCTCCGCCATGCCGGCCAGCACCTGTTCGGTCGCGCGGATGCCGTCGATCTCCGGCATCCGGACGTCCATCAGCACGACGTCCGGGCGCAGTTCGCGGATCATCGGCACGGCCTCGGCGCCGGTGGACGCCTCGCCGACCACCTCCAGGTCCGGCTCGGCGCCGAGGATCGCGCGTAGCGCCGTACGCACCATCCGCTCGTCGTCCGCGAGCACGATGCGCAGGGGGGCGGTGCCGGCCGGGGAGCCGTCTTCGTGCCGGGCGTCCGTGCCGCTCACCGGGACGCCTCCAGCGGGAGCCGTACGGTCAGCCGCCACACGCCGTCCCGGCCCGCGGCCCGCGCCTCGCCGCCCAGCAGGCGGGCGCGTTCGGCGATGCCGCGCAGGCCGCGCCCGCCGCCGGGGCGGGACATGCCCGCCGCCGGGTCCTTCCGCGCGTCCACCGCCGCGTCCCCCGCCACGATTCCCCCGGCATCCTGCACTGCTTCCCCCATCGGGTTCTCCATCATGATCGTCAATTCGTCCGCGCCGGTGGTGATCCGCAGCCGGACCGGTACGGCACCGGCGTGGCGCAGGGCGTTGCTGAGACCTTCCTGCACGATCCGGTACGCCTCCCGCGAGACCAGCGGCGGCAGCCGTCCGCACCCGTCGTCGAGGTCCGCGGTGATCTGGAGCCCGGCCGCGCGGGTGCGGTCCAACAGCCCGTCCAGGCCGTCCAGCGTCGGTGCGGGCGCGGTGCTCCGGCCGTCGCCGTCCGCGCGCAGCAGGCCCAGTACGGTGTCGAGTTCGGCGACCGCGCCGCGGGTGGTCTCCTCGATGGCGGTGAGCGCCTGGCGGACGAACTCCGGGTCGAGATCCAGCACCCGGCGGGCCGCACCGGCCTGGAGGGTGACCGCGCTGAGCGCGTGCCCCACGGAGTCGTGCAGTTCGCGGGCGAGCCGGTTGCGGGAGGCGAGGTCGGCGGCCCGCCGTTCGGCCGCGGCCAGCCGGTCGGCGGGCGTCGGGCCGAGCAGTGCGGGTGCCCAGCGGGCCAGCAGCCGGCCGGCCGCCCACGAGGTGCCCGCCACCAGGGCGAGCAGCGCCAGTCCGGACAGCGGGCCGAGCACGCCGTCGGCCAGGGCGGGCCAGCCCAGCTCCTCGTGCCGCAGCGGGTCGGCGACCGGCAGCAGGATCAGCATCACGGCGGCGGGCGGCGCCGCCAGCGTCATGCCGCTGACGATGCCGCCGGCCGTCAGGTGCGCCACGAACCACAGGGCCGTACGCCGCCGGGCCGCCCACGAGTCGGCGGGCTCCTCGGCCAGTTCGGCCGCCACCTCGGGCGGCAGGCCGCACAGCGACCGCGCCGCCGTCGACTCCAGCGTGCGCAGCAGCGGGAAGAGCAGCGCACCGAGGGCGGCGAGCGGCAGTGCGACGCCGAACGCGGCGAACTGCCAGGGGAAGTCGGTGAAGGGGTTCGCGCCGGAGAAGAACACCGGCGTGATGACCGTCATCAGGAGGAAGAACGGCATCAGCAGGGCGCCGCCGAGGATCAGATGCACCCAGCGGCGGAGGAACACCCGCGGTCCGCGCGTCACCGTGTCCCCCGTGTCGCCTGCGTGCCCCTTATCCCTCGTGCCCCGTGCGCGCCGCGTGTCCCGTGGTCCCCGTCCGCGCCGCGTACCCCACGCCATGCCTGTCACCCGCATCGCGTACGAGCCGTGGCGCAACACCCGTTCGCCGTACGGGTCTCGGCCGCCGCGCCGTCCCGTTCGGCGAAGAAGTGGGCGCCGGTGACGGCGACGAGCATCCCGACGATCATCTGCACAGCGTAGGTCAGGCTCATCACTGGGGTGGGCAGCTTGGGACCGGCCGCCGTCGCGGTCAGCGTGGTCAGCGTCATCCAGCCACCCCAGCAGGCCGGCGCACCCGGCCCGGTCCAGGCCGCCGCCAGCGGCAGCAGCAGGGGCGTCCGGCCGCCGCGCCGGAAGGCGACCGCGAGCACGCCGACGGCGGTGAGCAGCGCGAACAGCACGTACGCCGCATCGTTGAGACGGGCGTCGAGATCCTGGGCCGCCAGGCGCGGGGCTCAGGCCGGTGTCCCGGCCGGCCGCCCAGAGGCCGTGCGTCACGGCGGGCAGTACGGCCAGCAGGGCGGCGTCCCCCGCGGCCAGCCGCCGCGCGGGCAGCGCCGGGGTGACCGGCAGCGCGCCGGCCGTGCCGCGCCACAGATGGCCCCACCGCTCCCGCGCGTACAGCAGGAACAGGGTGCCCGGCGCCGGCCCCTGCACGATGAATCGGCCGTAGACGACGCCCCACACCCACGTCCGCAGCGCGGCGCGGCCGTGGTGCGGATGGGCGGGCGGTGACCCGGCCGGTGAGGAGGTCATGCCGGCAGTTTTCCGGTGCCGTACGCCGCCGGGCGTCGCCCGTGCCGACGATCTCCCTCCGCCGCGCGGGGGAGGGGCGGCGGACGGCGGGAGGAGTCCCGCCCCGGAACAGCCGGGCGCCTCGAAGACTGAAAGCCCCAGTGTTTCAGCGACCCAGAGCCGTCAGCGCCCCGAGCCGCCGGCGCCTCAGAGGCGGCGCGTCGCCAGCGTCAGGCGGTCCCGGGCGTCGAACAGCGCGTCCTTGATCAGCTGCTCGTGCCCCGGGGTCAGCCGCGCCACCGGCACCGAGCAGCTGACCGCGTCCCGCGCCGGGGTGCGGTACGGGACCGCCACACCGAAGCAGCGCAGGCCCAGGGTGTTCTCCTCGCGGTCCACCGCGTACCCCTGCTCGCGCACCAGGCGCAGCTCCTCGATGAGCTGCTCGCGGTCGGTGATGGTGTGCTCGGTGAGCGCGTCCAGCCGCTCCGGCAGGAGCGCGCGGACCTGCTCGTCGGTGTACGTGGCGAGCAGCGCCTTGCCCAGGGACGTGGAGTGCGCGGGCAGCCGGCGGCCGACCCGGGTGAACGGGCGCAGGTAGTGCTGGGACTGGCGGGTGGCGAGGTAGACGACGTTGGTGCCGTCCAGCCGGGCCAGGTGGATGGTCTCGGTGGTGTCGTCGGCGAGCCGGTCCAGGGTGGGGCGGGCGGCGGCCACCACCTCGTCGCCGTCGATGTACGAGGTGCCGACCAGCAGGGCGCGGACGCCGATGCCGTACCGGGTGCCGGTGGCGTCGGTCTCCACCCAGCCCAGCTCGACGAGGGTGCGCAGCAGCATGTAGAGGCTGGACTTCGGGTAGCCCACGGCCTCCTGGACGGCGGCCAGGCTGTGCATGCCGGGACGGGCGGCGAAGTACTCCAGCAACTCCACCGTGCGCACGGCCGACTTGACCTGCGCTCCGGTGGTCTCGGCAGCGGGCATCGGCCTTGACCCCTCAGTTCGGACAGCCATAGAGTCCCGGCGGACGGTCACATTCACCATCTGGGACGGCGTTCAGCATACCGAACGGCATCTCGGGCGCGGCAACGGTTCGCTGGGAGGAATGCGCGGTGGCAGCAGCACCAGTCTGGAGTGTGGACCCCCGAACCGGGAAGCAGCGCGAGCAGGTTGCGGTGGAGGCCACGGCCGCCGAGGTCGACGCCGTCGTACGGGCCGCGCACGAGGCCCGGGACGCGCTCGCCGACCGTGGGGTACGGGCCGCCCTGCTGCGCCGCGCCGCCGACGTGCTGGACGGGGCCGACGAGCGGATCGTCGCGGCCGCCGATGCCGAGACCGCGCTCGGCACCGGGCGGCTGACCGGCGAACTGGCCCGGACGACCTACCAGTTGCGGGCCTTCGCGGACCTGGTCGAGGAGGGCGCCTTCCTCGACGTACGGATCGACCACGCCGACCCCGCGCTCACTCCGCCCCGCCCCGACCTGCGCCGCTACAAGATCCCGCTGGGAGTCGTCGCGGTCTACGCGGCCAGCAACTTTCCGCTCGCCTTTTCCGTGCCGGGTGGCGACACCGCCAGCGCGCTCGCCGCGGGCTGCCCGGTCGTCGTCAAGGCGCACCCCGACCACCCGGCCACCTCCGAACTGAGCGCCGCCCTGCTGCGCCGCGCCGCCGCCGACGCAGGGGTGCCGGAAGCCGTGGTGGGCCTGGTGCACGGCTTCGACGCGGGGATCGAGCTGGTCCGGCACCCGCTGATCGCGGCGGCCGGCTTCACCGGATCGGTACGCGGCGGACGCGCGCTGTACGACGCAGCGGCCGCCCGCCCCCACCCGATCCCCTTCCACGGCGAACTCGGCAGCCTCAACCCGGTCGTGGTCACCGAGGCCGCCGCCGAGGAGCGCGCCGAGCAGATCGGCACCGGCCTGGCGGGCTCGATGACCCTCGGCACCGGCCAGTTCTGCGTCAAGCCGGGGCTGGTCCTGGCGCCGCGGGGCCCGGCCGGCGACCGGCTGGAGCGGGCTCTGACGGACGCGGTGGGCAGCGCCGGGGCCGGGGTGCTGCTGGACCACCGCATGCGGGACGCCTTCGTCGACGGCGTACGGAACCGCGCCGCGCTGCCCGGCGTCGAGGCGCCCGTGCCGCCCGGCGCGGGCGGTGAGCACACCGTCAGCCCCGGCTTCCTCACGGTGCCCGCGGCCCGGCTCGCCGACGGCGGTGCGCACGACCTGCTCCTGGAGGAGTGTTTCGGCCCGGTCACCGTGCTCGCGCGCTACGCCGACGAGGCCGAGATCGGCGCCGTACTGGCCCGGCTGCCCGGCAACCTCACCGCGACGCTCCAGCTCGGCGCGGCGGAGTGCGCGGGCGAGGACGGGCCGCCGGACGCGTCCGGGAACGGCACGGGGCGCGGCGCGCGGCTGCTGGCCGCGCTCACCCCGCTGGCCGGCCGGGTGCTCGTCAACGGCTGGCCGACCGGCGTCGCGGTGGCCCCCGCCCAGCACCACGGCGGCCCCTACCCGGCCACCACCTCCACCTCGACCTCCGTCGGCGGCACCGCCGTCGAACGCTGGCTGCGCCCGGTCGCCTACCAGGACACCCCGCCCGCCCTGCTCCCGCCCGAACTGCGCGAGGACAACCCGCTCGGCCTGCCGCGCCGCGTCGACGGCCGCTACGAAGGATGACCCACGCACCCATGACCGACGCATCCACGGCCCACGCATCCGCACCGCACACACCGGAAGCCTCCGGCACCACCATCCGCCACGCGACGACCGCCGACCTCGACGCCATAGCCGACCTGCACGCCCGCGCCCGCGCGTCGTACTACCGGGGCCGGGTCCCCGACGCGCAGCTGGACGGCCCGGCCGCGCGCGACCGCTGGCGCGACGGCTGGGGACGCGCGCTCGCCCGTACCGACGCCACCGTGCTGTGCGCGGAACGGGACGGCGCCGTCGTCGGCGCGGCCTCCTACCACCGCGAGGAGGGCGCCCCGGCGGACACCGTCAAGCTGTTCCAGCTCCACGTCGATCCCGACCGCTGGCGCGACGGCATCGGCACCGCGCTGCACCGCGCCTGCGTGGCCGCCTGGCGGTCGGCCGGCGCCGCCACCGCGCACCTGGAGGTGTACTGGCACAACCAGCGGGCCCGCGCCTTCTACGCCCGGCACGGCTGGCAGCCCGACGAGTCCCGCCGCCCGGCCCCGGACGCCACCCACCTCGACCTGGTGCTGCCGATCGGTGCCGGTTCCTCACCCTGTCGCCGTCCGATGAGCTGAAGCCGCTGGACGGTGTGCCCGTCCAGCGTCGGGACCGTGTCCGAGCGCTCGGCCACCACCGTGAAGCCGTGCGCCCGCAGCAGGCCGCGCAGGTGGTCCGGCGCCGAATGCCGGAACACCCCGCCGTCGGGCGTCTCGAACACGCCGTACGTGCCGTACCGGGGCGCGTACTCCTCGTACCGCGCCAGATGGAGCCGGTCGCTCTGCAACGGCACGTCGCTCACGTACAGCACCCCGCCCGGCCGCACCAGCCGCCCCAGCTCCCCGACGATGGCCCGCTGCGCCGCCGCGTCGGGCACGCAGGTCAGCACGGCGAACAGCAGGGCGGCCCCGAAAATTCCGTCCTGGAACGGCAGCGGCAGATCCGGGCAGTGTGTGAGCCGCACGTCCGGATGCTCCCGCCCGCCCCGCTCGACGAGCGCCCGGGACACGTCCACACCCCGCACGTCCGCATACCCCGCCGCCACCAGCTCCGCGGTCAGCCGTCCGTACCCGCACCCGTAATCCAGCACCGGAACGTCACGCGGCAGGTACGCGTCCAGCAGCCCCGGGTCCAGCGGATGCGTGAACGTCTTGCCCGCCCCGGTGCTCTCCCAGAAGCCCTGCGTCTCCCGCGGCATCTCCATGCCCGGACGCTATACCCGCCCCCGGGAATAGCCACCGGCCACGCGCGGTTGTCCGCGACTGTCCCCCTTCGTACGGAACTTTTGAGGAAACCCCTGTCATGCGCGTGGAGATTTGGGCCGATATCGCCTGTCCCTGGTGTTACATCGGGAAAGCCCGGTTCGCAAAGGGCCTGGCCGCGTTCGCCCACCGGGACGAGGTGGAGGTGGTGCACCGGTCGTTCGAGCTCGATCCGCAGGCGCCGGCGGCGGGGGACGTGCCGGTCCTGGAGATGCTCGCGGACAAGTACGGGGTGACCCGCGAGCAGGCCGAGGCCATGGAGGCCCGGGTGGCCGAGGCCGCGGCGGGCGAGGGACTGGGGTACCGGTCCGACCGGATCCACGGGAACACCTTCGACCTGCACCGCCTGCTGCACCTGGCCAAGGAGCGCGGCGTACAGGACGCGCTGCTCGGCGCGCTGTACCGGGCCAACTTCGCCGAGGCCCGCCCGCTGGGGGACACGGAGACGCTGACCGCGGTCGCGGTGGCCGCGGGGCTGGACGCCGACGAGGTGCGCCGGGTGCTGGCGGACCCGGACGCGTACGCGGAGGCGGTGCGCTCCGACGAGCGGGAGGCCGCGGAACTGGGCGCCCGGGGCGTCCCGTTCTTCGTCATCGACCGCCGGTACGGCATCTCCGGCGGCCAGCCAGCGGAGGTGTTCCGGCAGGCGCTGGAGCGGGCCCGGGAGGACCGGGCAGGGGAGGCCCCGGCGGGGACCGGGGATGCGGACGGGTGCGGGGACGGGGTGTGCGTGCCCGGGACGGGGCGCTGATTTCGGCGGCCCCTACGCGGTGGTAAGCTGCTGACCTGCGCGAATAAGGAGCGCTTGCTGCTGCCCCAAAGGGATTCGCGATGGACGGCGGACGGGCGGGCGGTCAGAGTGGGGGCATGCAGCGCATCGATCCACTCGCGGGGGGCGAATTCGCGCCCCTGACGACGTACTTGAACACCGCCTCCAGCGGTCTGCTCCCCGCCCGTTCGGCCGCCGCCCTGCGGGCGGCCGTCGAGGAGTCGGCCTCCTACGGGACCATGGGCCTGGACTACTTCGGCCCGTCCTCGGCCGCCCGGGCCGCCTTCGCCCGGCTGGTGCACGTGGCGCCGGAGCGGGTCGCGATCGGCGGCGCGGTCGCGGTGCACGTGGCGCTGATCGCCGGGTCGCTCCCGGAGGGGGCCGAAGTGCTGGTGCCGGAGGGAGAGTTCAGCTCGCTGGTCAATCCGTTCGCGGTCCGGTCCGGGCTCAAGCTGCGAACGGCGCCGCTGGCGGAACTGGCCGACGCCGTCCGGCCCGGCACGGCGCTCGTCGCCTTCGCCGCGGTGCAGGCGAGGGACGGCCGGATCGCCGACGCGGACGCCGTACGGGCCGCCGCCCGCGCCCACGGGGCGCGCACCCTCGTGGACGCCACCCAGGCCGCGGGGTGGCTGCCGCTGCGGGCCGGCGACTTCGACTACCTGGTGTGCGGGGCGTACAAGTGGCTGCTGTGCCCGCGTGGCACATCCTTCCTGGTGTGCGGCACGGGGACGGCCGATGACGGGCTCAGAGCGCTGCACGCCGGGTGGGTGGCCGCCGCCGACCCGATGGAGGCCAACTACGGGCCGGTCCGGCGCCTCGCATCCGACGCCCGCCGCTACGACGAGCCGCACGCCCACTACTCGTACGTCGGCGCCGCGCACTCCCTCGCCCTGCTGAACGAGATCGGCATCGAGGCCGTGCACGCCCACGACACCGCGCTGGCGGACCGCTACCGCGCCGGCCTCGCCGCACGCGGCCACACCCCGGTGCCCGCGCCCGGCTCGGCGATCGTCTCCGTGCCAGGTCTCGGGGACGCGGCGGACCGGCTGGAGGCGGCGGGCGTACGGGTCGCCGCGCGCGCGGGGAACCTGCGCGCCGCCTTCCACCTGTACAACTCTTCGGACGACGTGGACCGGTTGCTGGAGCTGCTGGAGTGACCGGGCGGGCGGCGGCGCCCGGTATCAGGCCTCCCCGCGCACCATGCGTATCAGCCGGTCCAGTACGGCCCCTTCGCTGACCCGCAGCCCGTCGTGCTCCCACTCGTTGGTCACCCAGGCCCGCAGCCCGCGGATGCGGCGCGCGGTCTCCAGCGAGTGGCCGGCGTCGACGTACATGTCGTCCGCGTAGACGGCGGCGGCCGCGGGCACCTCGTTGGCCGCCAGGCGTCCGGCGTCGTACAGATCGGGCCAGTCGGTGCGCTCGGCCAGCAGCTGCGCGGTCTCCTTCAGCGGGCGCAGCGACGGATCGGTGTCGAACAGCCACGGGAAGACCATCTCGCCGGTGAAGTACAGCGGCCGGTCGCCGTCCAGGGCCGCGTCCACGTCGAACTCGGGGAACTCGGCGCGCACGCGCTCGGCCGCCCACTCGGTGCCCTTCGGGGACACCGACCGCTGCCCGTAGATCGCCTCGTGGAGGACGGCGTACAGCGGGGTCGCCGTGTAGGAGAGGTGGCCCTGGGCGGCCTGGAGGAAGGAGTCGGCCAGTTCGGGGCCCGCGGGGCCGGTCACCCACGCGCCCTCGATCAGGTAGTGCAGGACGTACGAGCCGGTGCCGGTGCCCAGCATCAGGCCCAGCGCCTGGAACGCCTCCGCCGTCAGCCGCCCGCCGCCGGGCAGCCGGACGGTGTGCTCGCGCAGGTGCGCGGCGATGCGGCGGACCCGTTCGACGTCCTGCGGGTAACGCTCGTAGTGCGCGGCGTTCTTGCGCGCCACCCGCGGATAGGCGGCCCGGTACACGTCGTCCGCGCTCGCCGTCAGCCCCGGCAGACCGCCCGTGATCATGACCTCGCGCAGGCTCTCGGGCGCGTACGAGAGGTAAGTGGTGGCGCAGAAGCCGCCGAAGCTCTGCCCCAGGACGCTCCACCGCTCGCCCGGCCCGAGCAGCTCCCGGCGGAACAGCTCGGCGTCCCGCACGATCGCGTCGGCGCGGAAATGCGCCAGATACGCGGCCTGTTCGGCCGGCCCGCCGCGCAGCGCCAGGGTCTGCCGGCCGGCCGGGGCGGAACGGCCGGTGCCCCGCTGGTCCAGCAGCAGCACCCGGTAGTCGTCCAGGGCGCGCACCAGCCAGGAGTCCCGGCCCAGCGGACGCGGCGACGCGCAACCCGGACCGCCCTGGAGATAGACCAGCCAGGGCAGCTTCTCGTCGTGCTCCCGCCCGGGGGCGACGGCCTCGCGCGCGTACACCGTCAGCCGCTCGCCGTCCGGTACGGCGTGATCCAGCGGGACCTCCAGGAAGTGGTCGGTCAGCACGACACCGGGCAGCCGGTCGATGCTCATGTACGCTCCTTGGTCTTCTCGAACCGCGCGCCCCTCGGACGCCCTCCGGATCGTGCGGCACCCGACGGCGCCGCGCAATTCGGCCGGGCGGACGGCTACCGCTCAGCAGGGCGGACGGCTAGGAATGTCACCACACACTCACGAGGTGGTGCCGGTGGACGGGACAACCAGGTACCCGCCGCGCGACCAGGAGTTGCACCGGCGGCTGGTGTACGGGGACGAGACCGCGCTGGGTGAGGCGTACGACGCCTACGGCGCGCTGGTGCGCGCGGTGGCCCGGCGGGTGAGCGGCAGCGCGGTGGTCGCCGACGAGGTGACGCAGCGCGTCTTCATCGAACTGTGGACCTGCCCCTACGCCTTCGCGCCCGGCCACGGCTCGCTGCGCGCCTGGCTGAGCATCCGGGGACACCAGGGCGCGGTGGCCCGGGTGCGGGAGGCGCGGGCGGAACGCGCGGCGTGCGGGACGGCGGAGGAGGCGGAGGAGGCGGAGGCGGCGGAGGAGCCCGCCGAGGAGGCGCGGTCGGCGCTGCACACGGCGCTCGCCGAACTGCCCCTGCCGGAGCGCGAAGCGCTGCACCTGGCGTGCTTCGCCGGGCGGACGTACCGGCAGGTCGCGGTGGAGCTGGGGATCGCGGAGACGGCGGCCACCGCCCGCCTGCGCGCGGCCCTGGGCGAACTGGCCGGCCGGCTCGCCGGGCCGCCGTCGGCCGGTCCGCGCAGCCCGGCCGGACCGGAGAGCCCCGCCGACGAGGCACGCGACGAGTGCTGAGAGCCGGTGCCGGACACCGGTTCCGAATGCCGGACGGCGGGCCGGGGCAGCAAGGGAAGCACACGGCCCGCGCGGGCCGGCCGGGCGGTGCGGAGCGGAGAGGGGCGTGCGATGGCTACGGGAGGCGGGAACGGCCGAGGTGGTACGGGAGGCCCGGGCGGTGCCGGGGGACCGGAGGACCCCGGGCAGCCGGGCGGGACCGAGGGGACCGGCGGGCCGGACTCCGCCCACGAGGAGGTCGGCGCGCTGCTCGCGGCGTGGGCGCTCGGTGCCGGCATGCCGGGCGACGACGCACGGGTACGGAACCATCTGCACGACTGCGCGCCCTGCGCGGCCGAGGCGCGGCGGCTCCGGGAGACCGTACGGCTGCTGGACGAGCCGGCGCCCGGCGGGGCCGGCCGCAAGGCGAACGCCGGGCTGGCGCGCGGCCGGCTGATGGCCGCGGCCCGCGCCGCACGGCCCGGCCTGGGCGCGCCGGCTCCGCACGCCGAGCCGTACGCCGGAGCGGTGGCCTGCCTGGACGCGCTGCTGCGGGAGCTGGACCGGGCACCGGCCCGCTGGGGCACGCCCGTCGTGCACGACTGGGACGTACAGGGCACCGTGGCGCACCTGGTCGCGGCGGACGAGGTGCTGGCCGAACGGCTGGGCCTGGCGCCGGTGACGGAAGCGGGCACGGGCCTGGGGCCGGTGCCCGGGGCGGCGCTGGAAGGGGGCTTCGGCCCGGACGCCCCTACGGACCCGGGCGGGCGGGCCGGTCTGCGGCGGACGGCCGGCGCCGGTGCCCCCTGGGAGCTGCGCTGGGCGGCCCGTACGCACGAGGTGGTGGCCTACGAGCACACCCGTCCGCCCGCCGAGACCCGGGAGGCGTGGCGCACCCAGGCGCACGGGCTGCTCGCGCTGCCGGAGGCGGGCGACGAGCAGCTGGCCGCCATGGCCACGACCCTGATGGGCCTGCGGCTGCCGGTCGCCGACCACTATGTGATCCGGGCGTTCGAGACGTGGGTGCACACCCGGGACATCGGGCGGGCGCTGGGCCGCTCCGTACCGCCGCCCCTGCCGGTGCACCTGCAAAGGTTCCTGGGGCTGGCGGTGCGCATCCTGGACCTGGCGCTGGGCCCGGACGCACGGCCGGTGCTGCTGTCGGTGGAGGGCGAGGCGGGCGGCGACTGGGTGCTCGGCTCGGACGCCGAGCCGATCGCCGCCGAACTGGTCCTGGAGGCCACCGAGTTCCTGCTGCTCATCGGTGGGCGGCAGGACCCGGACGAGATCGCACGGGGCCAGGCCGGCGACGCGGCCGCCGCACAGCGGCTGCTGGAGACGGCCACGTCGCTGGCCTGGCTGTGATGTCCCGCCGTACTGCCCGGCCGGCACCGTACGGCGCGGGCGCTACTTCACGGGAGTGAAGTCACGCGCACCGATGTACTCCGGGCGCCGGACCGGCGCCGCGAAGGGCTCCACCGCGGTGTTCTCCACGCTGTTGAACACGATGAAGACGTTGCTGCGCGGGTACGGCGTGATGTTGTCGCCCGACCCGTGCATGCAGTTGCAGTCGAACCAGGTGGCCGAACCGGGCTTGCCGGTGAACAGCTTGATGCCGTGCGCGTCGGCCATCTTGGTCAGCGCCTCGTCCGAGGGCGTGCCCGCGTCCTGCATCTGCAGCGACTTCTTGTAGTTGTCCCGCGGCGTCTCACCGGCGCAGCCGAGGAAGTGCCGGTGCGAACCCGGCATGATCATCAGGCCGCCGTTGGTGTCGTAGTTCTCGGTCAGCGCGATCGAGACCGACACGGTCCGCATGTTCGGCAGGCCGTCCTCGGCGTGCCAGGTCTCGAAGTCGGAGTGCCAGTAGAACCCGGAGGCCCCGAAACCCGGCTTGACGTTGATCCGGGACTGGTGGACGTAGACGTCCGAACCGAGGATCTGACGGGCGCGCCCCACCACCCGCGGGTCGGAGACCAGCTTGGCGAAGACCTCACTGATCTTGTGCACCTCGAAGACGGACCGGATCTCCTGGGACCGCGGTTCGACGATCGAGCGGTCGTCCGCCCGCATCGCCGGATCGTTGACCAGCCGGTCCAGTTCGGCGCGGTACACCGCGACCTCGTCCGCCGTCAGCAGTTCCCCGATGGCGAAGAAACCGTCGCGTTCGAAGTCGCTCAGCTCGGCCGGCGTGAAGGGCCCCTCCGTACCGGGCTGCGACCACACCACCGGGTCCTGCCGCGGGGTGATCACCTCGGTGGTCCCGCGGGTCGGGTACAGGTCGGCGGTGCGCTCGGGTGCGGTGGTCATGGTGTTGCCTTCCTCTCCTCTCGTACGGTGCGTTCTTCTCGCGCCTTTCTCGACCGCCGGACGGGGCGGCAAGCCGCGCCGGCGGATCAGCCGGCCTGCGCGGCGGGTTCCGGATCGGGCTCGGTGAGCAGCGGGTACACGCCGTTCTCGTCGTGGTCCTCGCGGCCCGTCACCGGCGGGTTGAAGACGCACACGCAGCGGAAGTCCTTCTTGATGCGCATGGTGTGCTTCTCGTGCCCGTCGAGCAGGTACATCGTGCCCGGGGTGATGAGGTGCTTCTCACCGGTCTCGTCGTTGGTGAGCTCGGCCTCGCCCTCCACGCACAGCACGGCCTCGACGTGGTTGGCGTACCACATCGACGTCTCGGTGCCCGCGTACAGGATGGTCTCGTGCAGCGAGAAGCCGACGCGCTCCTTGGCGAGGATGATGCGCTTGCTCTCCCAGGTGCCCGACTTGGCCTTGACGTGGCGGTCGGTGCCTTCGATGTCCTTGAAGGATCGGACGATCACGGTGTTCTCGTACCTTTCTGTGGTGCGGACAAGGAGTGGTGCGGTGGCGCGGTGCGCTCAGGCGCAGTCGCGGACCGCGCGGGCGAGGATGCGGAGCCCCTCGTCCAGCTCCTCGGGGGTGGTCGTCAGCGCCGGCAGCAGCTTGACGACCTCGCTCTCCGGGCCGGAGGTCTCGATGAGCAGACCCAGCTCGAAGGCGCGCTTGGCGATCTTGTTGGCGAGCGGCTTGTCGGAGCACTCCAGGCCCCAGACCATGCCGCGGCCGCGGTACTCGGCGATGGCGCCGGGGTGCTCCTCGACGATGGCGCGCAGGTGCGACTCGATGATCTCGCCGCGGGCCAGCGTCTGCTTCTCCATCTGGCCGTCGGCCCAGTACGTGTCCAGGGCCGCGGCGGCGGTGACGAAGGCCGGGTTGTTGCCGCGGAAGGTGCCGTTGTGCTCGCCCGGCTCCCACACGTCCAGCTCCGGCTTGAACAGGGTCAGGGCGAGCGGCAGCCCGTAGCCGCTGATGGACTTCGAGACGGTCACGATGTCCGGCACGATGCCCGCCTCCTCGAAGGAGAAGAACGCGCCGGTGCGGCCGCAGCCCATCTGGATGTCGTCGACGATCAGCAGCATGTCGCGGCGCTTGCACAGGTCGGCCAGCGCGCGCAGCCACTCGGCGCGGGCGACGTTGATGCCGCCCTCGCCCTGGACCGTCTCGACGATCACGGCGGCCGGGGTGTTCAGGCCGGAGCCGCTGTCCTCCAGCAGACGCTCGAACCAGAGGAAGTCCGGGTAGGTGCCGTCGAGGTAGTTGTCGAACGGCATCGGGGTGCCGTGCACGAGCGGGATGCCGGCACCGGCCCGCTTGAAGGCGTTGCCGGTGACCGCGAGGGCGCCCAGCGACATGCCGTGGAAAGCGTTGGTGAAGGAGACGATCGACTCGCGGCCCTTGACCTTGCGGGCCAGCTTGAGCGCGGCCTCCACGGCGTTGGCGCCCGTCGGGCCGGGGAACATGACCTTGTACGGCAGGTCGCGCGGGCGCAGGATGGTGTTCTGGAACGTCTCCAGGAAGGCGCGCTTGGCCGTGGTGGACATGTCCAGGCCGTGGGTGACGCCGTCGCGCTCGATGTAGTCGAGCAGGGCGCGTTTGAGAACGGGGTTGTTGTGCCCGTAGTTCAGTGACCCGGCGCCGGCGAAGAAGTCGAGGTAGGTGTGGCCGTCCTCGTCGTACATGTGGCTGCCCTGCGCGCGGTCGAAGACGGTGGGCCAACCGCGGCAGTAGCTGCGCACCTCCGACTCCAGGGTCTCGAAGACGCTCAGGTCGGGCTGGGTGATGGTCACAGCATGCTCCTGGGAGATGAGTGGCGTGAGCGGGGGAGAAGTCTGCGGGGGCTGTCGGGGCGTCAGGGCCGGTGCCCGGCAGGGGGACCGAGCGGGCCGATGCGGTGGAGCACCTCGGCGTCGTGCCCCTGCTCGGGGAAGAGCCCGGCGTCGAGGAGGACCTCGCGCGTCAGGGGCGCGCCGTGGCGCTCGGCGAACGAGGCGAACAGCCGGTTGGACGCCGCGTTGTCCGCGGTGATCGTGGTCTCGACGCGGCGTACGTCCTGTTCCTCCGCGGTACGGGTGACCAGGCCGTCCAGGAGGGCGGCGGCCAGTCCGCGGCCGCGGTGTGCCGCGTCGACGGCGATCTGCCAGACGAAGAGCGTCTGCGGGGACTCGGGGCGGAGGTAGCCGGTGACGAAGGCGGCCGGCTCACCCGCGCCGTCGCGGGCGACGGCGGAGGTGGCGGCGAAGTCCCGGCACCACAGCAGGTAGCTGTAGGAGGAGTTCAGGTCCAGTGCCTTGGAGTCGCGGGCGATGCGCCAGATCGCGGCTCCGTCCTCCACGCGTGGGGTGTCGAGCTTGAAGCCCTCCGGCATTTCTCTGATATCGCTTCGGGCACCTGCATGGTCTGCTTGCGCGGCGGTCATGCGAATTCAATTTACCCAGGGAAAAAGGAAAATGCATCGGGGGGAGGGGTTACGCGGGGAGGGGCTTCTGTGTTATCGCGCGGGGGCGCACGAGCGCGCGAGACACCCACACGATGTGCGGGTTTGCCCGGAAAATACGGGGCGAAGTGGACAGCTTGTGTGGTCGGTCACAGGTCCGTAACGTCCTGGAGACCGGGCGGAATTAAGTGATCCGACGCTAGCGAAATCTTGGCGTTTGAGCTGCGAAAAAGCGGGCAGAAGAATACGGGAAGCTGCGCACTTAAGAATAGGGAATTCGCCGGTAAAAGGTGTACCGCAAGAAAAGCCCGAGTGGCAACGGTGTTTACGTGACGCGGATCGGCGGGCGGGTTCCGAGGGGCGCGCGGTGATCGGACGGAACGGCTGCGGACACCGCCCGACGGACGGGTGGGCCGAAAGGCGCCCGCCGCGCGCGGGCCGGCCACCGGTCCCGGTGCCGTCCGGCGTAGCGCGCGTCATACAGTGCGGCCATGAGTGAGAGCGTGGTGCTGCACATCAAGGGGAGGGTCCTGGCCGGGCCGGACGACGTGCGCGACGAACTCTGGGTCGTCGACGGCCGGGTGACCTACCAGCGGCCGGCCGGCGCGCGGGAGGTGACGACCGTACGGGGCTGGGCGCTGCCGGGCCTGGTCGACGCCCACTGCCACGTAGGGCTCGACGCCCACGGCCCGGTCGACGAGGCGACCAGCGAGAAACAGGCGCTGACCGAGCGGGAGGCGGGAACGCTGCTGCTCAGGGACGCCGGTTCGCCGTCCGACACCCGCTGGATCGACGACCGCGAGGACCTGCCGCGGATCATCCGCGCCGGGCGGCACATCGCCCGTACGCGCCGCTACATCCGCAACTACGCCCACGAGATCGAGCCCGAGGACCTGGTCGCGTACGTCGCGCGGGAGGCGCGGCGCGGCGACGGCTGGGTCAAGCTGGTCGGTGACTGGATCGACCGCGAGACCGGTGACCTGGGCGCCTGCTGGCCGCGCGGGGCCGTCGAGGCGGCCATCGCGGAGGCGCACCGGCTCGGGGCCCGGGTGACCGCCCACTGCTTCGCCGAGGAGACCCTCGCCCCGCTGGTCGAGGCGGGCATCGACTGCGTCGAACACGCCACCGGCCTGACGGAGGAGACGATTCCGCTCTTCGCCGAGCGGGGTGTGGCGATCGTCCCGACGCTGGTGAACATCGCCACGTTCCCGACCCTGGCGGCGGGCGGTGAGAAGAAGTTCCCCGCCTGGGCGCGCCACATGAGGAGCCTGCACGAGCGCCGCTACGACACCGTACGCGCGGCGTACGACGCGGGGGTGCCCATCTTCGCGGGCACCGACGCGGGGGGCTCGCTCGCGCACGGCCTGATCGCGCAGGAGGTCGCCGAGCTGACCAAGGCGGGCATCCCCGCGGTGGACGCGCTCGCCGCGACGACGTGGGGGGCGCGGGAGTGGCTGGGGCGGCCGGGGCTGGAGGAAGGGGCCCCGGCGGACCTGGTCGTGTACGACGGCGACCCACGCGCGGACATCCGCGTACTTGCCGCTCCGCGGCGGGTGGTGTTGCGGGGGCGGGTGGTGGGCTGACAATTTCCGCCCGTGGCGGCTAGTCGACGTCGGTGGCGCGGACCCGTCCCCTCCAGACTCCGTCCTCCGGTGCCGGGCCCTCCCGTACGCGTCAGTCTGCCGCGGCGTGGGTGGGGGGACGTCTGGCCCCCACCGGCCGTTGGTCGCTGCACGGCGGGAGGGGGCGGACCGGAGGACGGAGTCCGGAGGGCCGGTCCCGTGGCCGGGTGCGGATCGGCGGCTGCCGACAGGGGGACGGTCCCGGGCCCTACAGACTTCGTCCTCCGGTCCCGAGCCCTCCCGTACGCGGCAGGCTGACACGTACGTGGTGGGGGACGCCTGCCCCCACCGGCCGTTCGCCGCTGTACGGCGGGAGGGGGCGGACCGGAGGACGGAGTCCGGAGGGCCGGGCCCGTGGCCGGGTGCGGGTGGCGTTTACCGGGCTTCGCGCGCATCGCGCGCACCGCGTGCCATCCAAGCGGCCACCGCCGCCCCCGAGATGTTGTGCCATACGGAGAACACGGCGGCCGGGAGTGCCGCTGTGGGGCTGAAGTGGGCGGTGGCCAGGGATGCCGCGAGGCCGGAGTTCTGCATGCCGACCTCGAAGGCCATCGCCCGTCCGGCCGGTTTGCCCAGGCGGGCCAGTCGGCCTGCTCCGTAACCGAGTGCCAGGCCCAGTCCGTTGTGGAGGACGACCGCGAGTATGACCAGTGCCGCCGCGTCCTTGATGCGTGCGGCGCTGCCGGCCACCACGACCAGCACGATGACCGCGATCGTCAGTGCGGACAGCCAGGGGAGCGCGCGCAGGGCCCGGTCGATCCAGCGGGCCAGCAGGAGGCGGAACAGCAGGCCGCCGAGCACCGGCAGGAGCACCGTCTTGAGGATGTCGGTCACCATGACCCCGGCGTCCACGTCCAGGAACTGCCCGGCGAGCAGCAGCGTCAGCGGTGGCGTGATCAGCGGGGCGAGGACCGTGGAGACGGTCGCCACCGAGACGGACAGTGCCACGTCGCCGCGCGCGAGGTAGGTGACGACGTTGGAGGCGGTGCCGCTGGGCGCGCAGCCGACCAGGATCACGCCGGCCGCGAGCTGCGGCGGCAGGTCCAGGACGGTCGCGATCAGCCAGCCCAGCCCCGGCATGATCACGTAGTGGGCGACCAGGCCCAGGCCCACCGCCCAGGGGCGCCTGGCGACCGCCGTGAAGTCCGGTGGCGTCAGTGTCAGGCCCATCGAGAACATCACCACGCCGAGCAGCCACGGCACCGCGGGCGCCCAGCCCGTGAACGGCGCGGGCCACAGCAGCCCGAGCGCGCCGGCCGCGATCACCAGCAGCGGGAAGACGGTGACGGCCCGCAGCGCCGCGCGGTCGGAGGCGGGCAGGTCGCCGGTGGGGGCGGGGCGCTGGCTCAGCTGTTCGGTGGGCACGGCGGCACCTTAGCGCCGGGCTGCGTGTACAGGACAACGGGTTCCGGATGGTGGACGGGGCCGGAGGGGGGATATCCGCCGTCAGCCGGCGGCCTCCGTCTCGGCCGCCTTGAGCAGCGCGGCCAGCAGTCCCGGGAACCGCGCCTCCAGGTCGTCCCGGCGCAGCGAGATGTAGCGCTCGCGGCCGATCCGGCGGGTGTGCGTCCAGCCCGCCTGCCGCAGGACGCGGAAGTGGTACGAGCCGGTGGCCCGGGTGACGGGCAGGTCGATGTCGCCGCACCCCGCCTCGCCGTCCGCCGCGAGCCGCCGCACGATGTGCTGCCGCAGCGGGTCGCCGAACGCCTGGAGCAGCGGGCCGAGGCGGATCGCGGAGGCGTCCGGCTGGTCGGGGTCGGCCGGGGGAGCGGCGGTGGGCGGCGTGCTGCGGGCGGTCTCCGTGGGAGCCATGGTTAGAGAGCCTTCTAAGTGAGTGGTACGGTCCGGATCGTCGATGACGCTTCGACGATCCTCTAACTGTCTGCGGGAGGCAAGTCGCCGCACGCCACCCCCTCCCGCGCCGTCCCGAGACGAGGTCCCGCCATGTCCACCGCCGCACCGGACACCCCCGGCGCCCCGCTGCGCACCCTCTTCTGCATCGGCGTCACCCAGGAGTTCTTCAACGCCGGTGACGAGGAACGCGCCGCCGTGGCCGCCGCCCTCCCGGCGGCCTTCGGCCGGCTCGCCGACCGCTTCGGCGTCCGCGTCCTCGGCACCCTGGACGACGACCGGCTCATGGTCGGCGCGTCCGCCGTCTGGCCCTGGACCTCGTACATCCTCGCCGACGTGCCCGACGTGGACACCGTGTCCCGGATCTGCGGCATCGTGCGCGACACGGAGGTGGGCGACGGGGGCGTACGGCTGTGGCGCTATCTGCGCGTCGAGGCCCGGGCGGGCCGCCCGCTGTTCTTCGGCACCGAGTGACCCACGCCCGTATCCCGGAAAGGAGGACCCCGTGCTGGACACCGGCCTCGCCGGCCGCACCGTACTGATCACCGGCAGCGCGCAGGGCCTCGGCGCCGCCCTCGTGCGCGCCTTCCACGCCGAAGGCGCGTACGTGGCGGCCCTCGATCTCGACGACACGGCCAACCGCGCGCTGGCCACCGCCCTCGCCCCGGACGGGGAACACGTCCTGCCGGTCCACGCCGACCTGCGCGACCTCGCCGCCACCGAGGCCGCATACCGCGCGGTCCGCGCCTGGCGCCCCGTGGACGTGCTGGTCAACAACGCGGCCCGGCCGCTCGCCAGGTCCCTGTGGGAGATCACCCCCGAGGAGTGGGACGAGGTGTTCGCGGTCAACCTGCGCGCCGTCTTCTTCCTCACCAGGGCCGTCGCCGGAGACATGCGCGAGCGCGGCTTCGGGCGCATCGTGAACATGGCCTCGATCGCGGGGCAGACACCCCGCCCCACCGGCGCCGCGTACGGGACCTCCAAGGCGGGGCTGATCGCGCTGGGCCGGGTGTTCGCCGCCGAGCTGGCCGGCGACGGCATCACCGTCAACACCGTCGCCCCCGCGATGATCGACACGCCGATGGTCCGGTCCGTCGGGCCCGAGGCGCTGGCCGGGCTGACCGCGCAGGTGCCGCTGGGCCGGATCGCCACCCCGGAGGAGGTCGCCCGCGTCGCCGTCTTCCTGGCCTCGGCGGAGACCTTCGTCACCGGCGCCACGTACGACGTCAACGGCGGCGCGCTGATGCGCTGAGAAGCCCGGCCGGGGCGCGGGCACCGGCCGTCAGCCCGTCAGCGCCTTCGCCAGCGCCTCGGCGAACCGGTCCGTGGTCGCCCGGTCCCGTACCGCCAGCCGCAGCCACTCCGGGCCCAGCCCCGGAAACGTGTCGCCGCGCCGCACCGCGAAGCCGAGCGCGCGCAGCCGGGCCCGGACGGCGGTGGCGTCCGGCAGCCGGATCAGGACGAAGGGGCCCTCGGCCGGGCCCACGACCCGTACCTCCCGGCCGTCGGGGCCGCGCAGTTCGGCCAGCCGGGCCAGCAGGTGGGCCCGGTCCGCCGCGACCTGCCGGGCCGCCGCCTCCGCCTCGGCCAGCGCCGCGGGCTCGCAGCACGCCTCGGCCGCGGCCAGCGCGGGCCCGGACACCGGCCACAGCGGCTGCGCCCGCTCCAGGTCCGCGATGATCTCCGGCGCGGCCAGGACGTAGCCGATGCGCAGGCCCGCCAGGCCCCAGGTCTTGGTCAGGCTGCGCAGGACGACGAGTCCCGGTACGTCCGTCCGGGACGCCAGCGACGCGTGCTCGCCGGGGACCGCGTCCATGAACGCCTCGTCCACGACCAGGGTGCGGCCGGGCCGGGCCAGCCGGGCCACCTCCGCGGCGGGGTGCAGGACGGAGGTGGGGTTGGTCGGGTTGCCGACGACGACGAGGTCGGCCTCGTCGGGGACGGCGCCCGCGGCCAGGCGGAAGCCGTCCCGCTCGGTCAGCAGCACCCGTTCCACCGGGTGCCCGGCGTCCCGCAGCGCCGCCTCCGGCTCGGTGAACTGCGGGTGCACGACGACCGGCCGCCGGGCCCGTACGGCCCGCGCGATCAGCACGAACGCCTCCGCGGCGCCCGCCGTCAGCAGCACCCGTTCCGGCGGGAGGCCGTGCCGCGCCGCCACCGCCCGGCGCGCCGGGCCGCCGTCCGGGTAGGCGGCCAGACCGTCCAGCGAGGCGGCGATGCGCGCCTTGAGCCAGGCCGGCGGCGTACCGGCGCGTACGTTGACCGCCAGGTCGGTCAGTCCGGGGTCCGCGCCGCGCACCTCGGCGTCCCCGTGGTGGCGCAGGTCCGGCTCGTACGGGCGGGAACCGGGTATGCCGGCGGGCGCGGCGGCGGACGGCGGGGTGGTCACGGTCTCTCCTCGGTGCGGTGGGGTGTGGTGCGGGCCCTGGCCACGGCGCAGGTGGCGCGCGCCCCGGGCAGCGACGTGCGCTTGCCGACGACGAGTTCGGCCGCGCCCGTGCGGGGGCCGCCGTCCGGGCCGGGGCCGCCGCCCGCCGCAGTCAGCGCGGCGGCCTCCGCGACGCTCGGCGTGCCGGCCGCGGCCAGCGCCGCCGGGGACGGATGTGGTACGGATACCGCGGCCAGGGCCGCGGCCGGATACGTCAGCAGCGGTACGCCGAGCCGCCGCGCCGCCGCGGTCAGCCCGGGCTCCGCCGCTTTGGCGTCCACGGTCGCCAGCGCGGTGACCGCGTCCGGTGCCAGGCCGCCCAGGGCTAGGCTGCCGGCGATCAGCGCCAGCACTTCGGCGGCGGGGACGCCCCGGCGGGCACCCACGCCGACGACGACCGGAGCCGCGCTCACCGCCGCCGTCCCGGGCGCCGGACATGCGGTACGCGCGGCCGGTCGGTAAGCAGGAGTGAGGGGTGCCGGAACCCCGGGGAAGGGGTGAGACCGTGCCGGTGGCCATCGCGCTGGGCGCGTTCTTGATGACACTGGTCGGCGGCTGGGTCGCGCACCGCGTCACCGACCGGCGGCATCTGGTCCTGGGCCTGGCCGGCGGCCTGATGCTGGGCGTGGTCGGCCTGGACCTGCTGCCCGAGGCGCTGGAGGCGGCGGGCGAGGAGGTGCACGGCGTCCCGGCCGCGCTGCTCTGCTTCGTGCTGGGCTTCCTCGCCACGCACGCGGTGGAGCGGCTGCTGGCGGTCCGCAAGGCGGCCCACGGCATGGACCCGGAGGAACGGGTGCCGCAGGTCGGTCTGACGGCCGCCGCCGCCATGGTGGTGCACAGCCTCATGGACGGCTTCGCGATCGGTCTGGCGTACCAGGTCGGCCGGGAGATGGCCGTCGCGGTGGCGCTCGCCGTCATCGCCCACGACTTCGCGGACGGCTTCAACACGTACACGATCACCAGCCTGTACGGGAACGCCCGCAACCGGGCGCTGCTCATGCTCGGCGCGGACGCGCTCGCCCCGCTGGCCGGCGCCGCCGCCACGCTGCTGTTCACCCTTCCGGAGCACTGGCTCGGGATTTACCTGGGCTTCTTCGGCGGCGTCCTGCTGTACCTGGCGACCTCGGACATCCTCCCGGAGGCGCACCACGACCACCCCGCGCTGTCCACCCTGCTGTGCACGGTGGCGGGCGTGGCGTTCATCTGGCTGGTGGTCGGCGTCGCGGGCTGAACCGGTGCGCCGGGCGTGCACGGCACCGGGAACGGCGGTCACGGCGCGCCGGCTCCCACACCGACGGAGACCGGCCCGTTGCGCCCCTCCAGCACGGCCGTCAGCCCCGGCTCGTCGCCCGCCTCGACGCTGAGCGCGGCGCCCAGCGCGGCCAGTTCGGCGCGGATCGTCGCCGGGTCGGGGTGGGTGCCGGAGAACAGCCGCAGCGGTACGACCGGCAGGGCCGGTCCGGCGGCCGGGTGCGGGGCGTCGCCCCAGTCCAGCAGGAACGGCACCAGCCCGCCGCCGGTACGCGGTGGCGTCAGCGTCCACGAGAGGGTGCCGCCGTCCGGCGTGCGGCGGGACATCGCCACCGGCTCGCCCGGGTCGTAGCCCAGGGCGCGGGCCCGTGCGACGTGCCCGGCGATGCCGCGTACCCGGACCGCCCAGTGGGCCAGCCGCGGGCCGCGCAGCGCGTCGATGCCGAACCAGCGCGGCGCCTCGGGCGCCGGCTGCGCCGGGTCCGGGCCGATGATCTCCAGGTACGCGCCGCCGCCGAGGCCCAGCAGGGCGTTGCGGGTACCCCGCCCCGGGTGGCCGCCGCCCGGCACCGGCCGGACGCCGGTCAGCGCGGCGACCTCGGCGGCGGTGCCCTCCAGATCGGGCGTGGCGAGAACCAGGTGGTCCAGTACGACATCAGCCACAAGGGGCCTCCAGCGGCGGGCGGGCGGCGGCGCCCGCGGCCAGCCGGTGGGCCAGCGACGGCTCGGCCGCCCAGTGGACGTGCAGGTACGAGGCGTGCACCCCGTCCTGGACGTGGCCCTCCACCCGGCGCGCGGGGTGGGTCATGCCCCAGGCGGGGGACGTGCCCGCGCCCGGTTCCAGCACCGTACGGTGGAATTCGTGGCCGCGCACCCGCGTACCCGCCGCGGCCAGCGCGTTGTCGCTCAGCGCCACCGCCTCCCGGTAGCCCAGGGTGAGCCGCTCCGACATCCGCGCGTCGGCGGGCAGCACCCCGCACATCGGTGCGCCGTCCAGGGAACGCGACAGGTAGAGCAGCCCGGCGCACTCGGCGACGACCGGCGCGCCGGAGGCCGCCAGCTCCACCACGGCCCGGCGCAGCGGCTCGTTCGCCGACAGCTCGGCCGCGTACATCTCGGGGAAGCCGCCGCCGATCACCAGCGCCCGGGTGCCGGCCGGCAGCCGCTCGTCGCGCAGCGGGTCGAACACGGCCACCTCCGCGCCGGCGGCCGTCAGCAGCTCGGTGTGCTCGGCGTAGGCGAACGTGAACGCGGCGCCGCCCGCGACGGCCACCACGGGCCTGCCGGCCACCGGGCCGGCGTTCTCCGGAGCGCCGCGGGCCACGGCGAGCGCCGGGTCCCAGGCCGTGCCCGGCAGCTCCGGCGCGCTGTGCGCCAGCGCCAGCAGCGCCTTGAGGTCGCAGCCCTCCCGCACCTGCGCGGCCTGCACCCGTACCGACTCCACCGCCTCGGCCTGCCGCTCGGCGACCGGGACCAGACCCAGGTGCCGGGACGGCGTGCGCACCTGCGGCGCCCGGCGCAGCGCGCCCAGGACCGGCACGCCCGCCTCGTCCAGCGCCCCGCGCAGCAGCTCCTCGTGCCGGTCCGAGCCGACCTTGTTCAGGATCACCCCGGCCAGCCGTACCCCGGGGTCCCAGGACGCGAAGCCGTGCACCAGCGCCGCCACCGACCGGGACTGCGCCGAGGCGTCCACCACCAGCACCACCGGCGCCCGCAGCAGCTTGGCGACCTGCGCGGTGGAGGCCAGTTCGCCGAGCCCGGAGGCGCCGTCGTACAGCCCCATCACGCCCTCGACGACCGCCAGGTCGGCGCCGGCCGAGCCGTGCAGGAACAGCGGCGCCACCTGGTCCGGGCCGCAGAGGTACGCGTCCAGGTTGCGGCCCGGACGGCCGGTCGCCAGGGCGTGGTAGCCCGGGTCGATGTAGTCCGGCCCGACCTTGTGGGCGGAGACCGTGAGCCCGGCCTCGGTGAAGGCCGCCATCAGGCCGGTGGCGACGGTCGTCTTGCCGCTGCCCGAGGCGGGTGCGGCGATGACGAGCCGGGGGATGGTGCTCACGGTCCGGTTGCTCCTGGTCCTGCTGTTCGCATCGCTGTCGTGCCCGCCGGCACCGTCACCACTCGATGCCCCGCTGGCCCTTCTGGCCCGCGTCCATCGGGTGCTTGACCTTGGTCATCTCGGTCACCAGGTCCGCGAAGTCGCACAGCTCCCGCGGCGCGTTGCGGCCCGTGATGACGACGTGCTGGGTGCCCGGCCGGTCCCGCAGGACGGAGACGACCTCGGCGGTGTCCACCCACCCCCAGTGCATCGGGTACGCGAACTCGTCGAGCACGTACAGCTTGTACGTCTCGGCGGCCAGGTCCCGCTTGACCTGCTCCCAGCCCTCGCGGGCCGCCTCCTCGTTGCTGAACTGCGCGTCGCGCTGGACCCACGACCAGCCCTCACCCATCTTGTGCCAGGCGACCGCGCCGCCCTCGCCGGTGTCGCCGAGTACCCGCAGCGCGCGCTCCTCACCCACCTTCCACTTCGCCGACTTCACGAACTGGAACACCCCGACCGGCCAGCCCTGGTTCCAGGCCCGCAGCGCCAGCCCGAAGGCGGCGGTGGACTTGCCCTTGCCGGGGCCGGTGTGGACGAGGACCAGCGGGCGGTTGCGGCGCTGGCGTGTGGTGAGCCCGTCGTCCGGAACGACGGACGGCTGTCCCTGAGGCATTACGCGGCCCTCCGGTTGATGTGGTTGGTGCCCTGTCCGCGGACGTCGCGGACCAGCGCGGTGACGCGGTCCGCGCGCAGTTCGTCGAGGGTGACGGCGGTGCCCTGGAGGTCCCGGGCCAGCTCGCCCGCCAGCCCCAGCCGTACCGGCCCCGCCTCGCAGTCCACGACCACCGAGGCGACGCCCTCCGCGCCCAGCAGCCGCGCCGCGCGGGAGGTGCGCACCAGCGGCTCGGGCCCGCCGGTGGACCGCCCGTCGGTGACGACCACCAGCAGCGGCCGGCGCGAGGCGTCCCGCAGCCGTTCCACGCGCAGCACCTCGTGGGCCTTGAGCAGGCCCGCGGACAGCGGTGTCCGGCCGCCGGTGGGCAGCGACTCCAGCCGGGCCGCGCCCGCCTCGACCGAGGAGGTGGGCGGCAGCGCCAGCGCCGCCTCCGACCCGCGGAAGGTGATCATGCCGATCTTGTCGCGCCGCTGGTACGCGTCGAGCAGCAGCGACAGCACCGCGCCCTTGACCGCGCTCATCCGCTTGCGCGCCGCCATCGAGCCGGACGCGTCCACGACGAAGAGCACGAGGTTGCCCTCGCGGCCTTCGCGGACCGCCTCCCGCAGGTCGTCACGGCGCACCAGCAGCCCCGGGCCGCGGCGCCCGCGCGCCACCTGGTGCGGCGCGGCGGCCTGCACGGTCGCGGCGAGGTGCAGCTTGGTCAGGGTGCCCTGCGGGCGGCGGGCGCCGGTGGTCCGGCCGTGCGCCGTACGGGCCCGCGAACGGCGGCCGTCCGCGCCCTCGCCGAGGCCCGGCACGTCCAGCCGCCGGGTACGGAACGGCTCGCCCGCGGCGACGGCGGCCTTCTCGCCGCCCTCGCCGGGAGCCTCCTCCCGCGCGCCTTCGGACTGTGCCTTCGGGTCGGCGGGGGCCGGGTCCGGGGCCGGTGACTGCTCGGGCAGCTGTGGCCGGTCGTGCGGGGTCTGGTCGTGCGGAGCCTGCGCGTCCTCGCCCTGCGGCCCGTCCGTGCCGCCGTCGCCGTCCTGCGGCGGCTGCCCGCCGCCAGGCCCGTCGGGGCCGTCCTCCGGGCCGCCGTCCGGGTCGGGGTCGGGTTCCGGGTCGTCGTCCTCGTCCGCGCCGAACTCCTCCAGCACCTGGTCGAGTTTGTCCTCGTCCAGGCCGGGGGCGTCGAACGGGTTGCGGCGGCGACGGTGGGGGAGCGCCAGCAGGGCGGCCTGCCGTACGTCCTCCTCGCGGACCGCCGTACGGCCCGCCCAGGCCGCCAGCGCGCTGGCGGTGCGCGCCATCACGATGTCCGCGCGCATGCCGTCCACCTCGAAGGCGGCGCACACGGCGGCGATCTGCCGCAGCACCGCGTCGCCGAGGACCACGTCCGGCAGCAGCGCCCGCGCGGCGGCGATCCGCTCCCGCAGTTCGCCCTCCTCGGCGGCCCAGCGCGCTGCGAAGCCTGCCGGGTCGGTGTCGTAGGCCAGACGGCGCCGGACGACCTCCACCCGCTGGTCCGGCTCGCGGGACGCGGCGACCTCCACGGTCAGCCCGAAGCGGTCCAGCAGCTGCGGGCGCAGTTCGCCCTCTTCCGGGTTCATGGTGCCGACGAGCAGGAAGCGCGCGGCGTGCCGTACGGAGACGCCCTCGCGCTCCACGTACGAGGCGCCCATGGCGGCGGCGTCCAACAACAAGTCCACGAGGTGGTCGTGGAGCAAGTTGACCTCGTCCACGTACAGGATGCCGCGGTGCGCGTCCGCCAGCAGGCCCGGCTCGAACGCCTTCACGCCCTCCGACAGCGCGCGCTCGATGTCCAGCGCGCCGACCAGACGGTCCTCGGACGCGCCGACCGGCAGCTCGACCATGCGGGCCGGGCGCTCCTCCGAGCCGTACGTCTCGTGGGGGCCGTCCGGGCACGCCGGGTCCGGCGCGGCGGGATCGCAGGAGAAACGGCAGCCGGTGACGACCGGGACGTCCGGCATCAGCGCCGTCAGACCGCGCACGATCGTCGACTTCGCGGTGCCCTTCTCGCCGCGGACGAGCACCCCGCCGATGGCCGGCGAGATGGCGTTGAGCAGCAGGCTCAGCCGCATGTCGGACATGCCGACGACCGCGGTGAACGGGTAAGGGACCGATGCCATCAGGGAGTACCCCCTTCGAGGGACGTGCGGTGTGCGGGCGCGGTGGTGGCCGCGCCGGGTGCGGCCGGGGTGCGGGACGGCGGCGGTATCGGCGGCGCCCCCGGCGGCACGAACGGCAGCCCGGCCGGCACCCCGTCCTCGATGAGCCGCAGCAGCGCCGCCGTGTCCGCGTGCTCCTCGATCAGGTCGCCCAGCCGGTCGAGCTGCTCCTCGCGCAGCGCGGCGAAGCCGGTGTCCGGCGCCGGGACGAACGCGCGGCCCGCGTCGGCGGCCACCCGCCGCAGGAACGCCCGGCGGAACCCGTCGCTCTCCAGGGAGCCGTGCCAGTGGGTGCCCCAGACCGACCCGGACCGGCAGCCGTCGAGGAAGGGCTCGCCGCCGGAGACCTCGGCCACGCCGTGGTGGATCTCGTACCCCTCGACCGGCTCGCCCAGCGCCTCGCCGGACGGCCGGGCCAGCGTCTTGTCCGCCGCGAACCGGACGCGTACGGGCAGCAGCCCCAGCCCGTCCACGGTCCCGGCCTTCGACTCGACCTCGTCCTCGATGCGTTCGCCCAGCATCTGGAAGCCGCCGCAGATGCCGAGCACCGGGCGGCCCTCCGCGGCCCGCCGCCGCACCGCGTCCGCGATGCCGCGCTCGCGCAGCCACTGGAGCGCGCGGACGGTGCCGCGGGTGCCGGGCAGCACCACCAGGTCGGCGTCGGCCAGCTCCTCGGCGCGGTCGACGAAGCGCACCACGACGCCCGGTTCGGCGGCCAGCGCGTCCACGTCCGTGAAGTTCGACATCAGCGGTACGGCGGCCACCGCGACGCGCAGCACGTCGGCGCCGTGCGGCGGCGCGACGACGCTTTCGCGGACCGCGCCGCGCAGCGAGACACGGAGACCGTCCTCCTCGTCGATGCCCAGGCCGTGCGCGAACGGCAGCACCCCGAGGGTGGGCCGCCCGCTCAGCTCCTTCAGCATCTCCAGGCCCGGCTCCAGCAGCGTCACATCGCCGCGGAACTTGTTGACGAGATAGCCCGCGACCAGCGCCTGGTCCTCCCGGGACAGCAGCGCCGTTGTGCCGAAGAACGAGGCGAACACACCGCCCCGGTCGATGTCGCCGACCACCACGACCGGTATCCGGGCGGCCCGCGCGATGCCCATGTTCACGATGTCGGTACGCCGCAGATTGATCTCCGCGGGGCTGCCGGCGCCCTCGCAGATCACCGCGTCATGCGTACGGCGCAGCTCCTGGAGGCAGTCCGTGACCGTGCCGAGCAACTGCTCCTGGCGTCCCGCGTGGTAGCCGCGCGCGCTCAGCTCGCCCACCGGCTTGCCCATCAGCACGACCTGGCTGCTGCGGTCACTGCCCGGCTTCAGCAGCACCGGATTCATCAGCGCGCTCGGCTCGACGCGCGCCGCCGCCGCCTGCATCGCCTGCGCCCGCCCGATCTCCGCGCCCTCGCGCGTCACGAACGAATTCAGCGACATGTTCTGCGCCTTGAAGGGCGCCACCTTGACGCCCTTGCGGGCCAGCCAGCGGCAGATGCCCGCCGTCACCACGCTCTTGCCCGCGTCGGACGTGGTGCCCGCCACCAGCAGCCCACCGCCGAGCGGCGCCCCACCCGAACCGTTCACCTGGCACTCCTCGCCGTCCGCACGCTGCTGCTCACTGGGCCCTCCCGGCCGTACGGGACCGTCGTACCGTTCCTGGTGTACGGGACCGCCGCAGCGCCCCGGCCGCCAGCCGGCCCGCGACCGTGGCCGCCAGCGCCGCCACGCTCACCCGGCGCGACAGCGTCACGGCCCGCTCGATGTCCGCCACCGCCACGGGGCGCCCGGCGCCGCCGTTGAGCACCGGCCGGTGCTCGACCCGGCCGCCGTACGCCAGGGTGCCGCCCAGCCGTACGCCCAGCGCCCCCGCGAACGCGGCCTCCACCGGGCCCGCGTTGGGGCTCGGGTGGGACGCGCCGTCCTGCTGCCAGGCGCGCCACGCGCCCCGCCGGTCCGGGCCGGACAGGACCGCCAGCGCGGCGGTCAGCCGGGAGCCGGGGAAGCCGGCGACGTCGTCGAGGCGGGCCGAGGCCCACCCGAAGCGGCGGTAGCGCGGCGACTTGTGGCCCACCATCGCGTCCAGCGTGTTGACGGCACGGAACGCCAGCAGCCCCGGCACACCGGCGACGCCGCCCCACACCAGGGCGCCGACCACCGCGTCCGAGGTGTTCTCGGCGACGGACTCGACCACCGCGCGCGCCATCTGCTGACCGTCCAGGGCCTGGGGATCGCGCCCGCACAGGTGCGGCAGCCGCTCGCGCGCCACGTCGAGATCGCCCGCGGCGAGCGCCCCGCCGACGGCCCGCGCCTCGCGGCCCAGCGAGGTGCCGCCGAGAACGGCCCAGGTGGCGGCGGCGGTCAGCGCGACGGAGGTGGCGGGGGAGCGGCGTACGGCACGGGTGAGCAGCGCGGCGCCGACGGCGGTCCCGCCGGCGCACAGCGCGGTGTGCAGGGCCCCGCGCCCGCGGTCGTCGCGCCACAGGCGGCGCTCCACGGCTGCCGCGGCCCGCCCGAAGGCGGCCACCGGATGGCCGCGCCGGGGATCGCCCACGACCAGATCGCCGAGGAAGCCGAGGGCCGCGCCGCACGCGTAGCCGGCGTGTTCGGCACGCATCGGATCAGACCGCCGTCGCGCCTCGGAGGGGCGGTACGGGGGTACGTCCAGCAGGTCTCGCACTGCGGCCGGGCATGGCGGTAGGTCCTCACTCAGGGTCCGCGCCCTGGTTCGACGGATACGGCGACGAGAGTCTCCTGGCTCCCGGATCGGCGCGTCCCCCGGCCTTCCAGTCCGTACGGAACCCGTGTCCCGGACGCGGACCGTGGCCCTTGCTGGAGGAGCGCTCCCCGGTGACAGTGGCGGGACCGCGCCGGATTCTCACCGGACTTCCTCATCTGTCGCCGATTGGCTCCGGCAGTCCACCACGCTCCGCGAAGCCCGTCAACTCGCGCTTGACCTGCGGCGCGGACCCGTGGCAGGGCCTGTGGGCAAGGACACAGGCACGCGGTGTCCGGGAGACGGCGAGGGCGCCCGGTGGCCGCGGCAGGTGCCGCGGCCACCGGGCGCCCCGGGGACCGTGCTACGGCCGGGTCAGGCCGCGACGATCAGATAGATCCCGTACGCCACGGCCGCCGCGCACAGCGCGAAGCAGACGTACGCACCGGCCCGCGCCGCCCCGGCGGGACCGTCGGCGGCCACCGCCTCGCCCTCCTGGCGCGGCTTGCGGGACGTACCGACGATGCCGAGGGTGAACAGGCCCACGATGCCGACCGTCACGACCAGCGTGACGCCGAAGACCTGGCCGAGCGCTGCCCAGTCGATGCTCATTGCGTTCTCGTTCCTTCGTGGAAGCCGGGGGCGTGCGGGCGGGTCAGCCGGCGGCCGAGCCGGCCTTGGCGCGCAGCTTGGCCGTGTGTGTCTCGTGCGGGTGGGCGGCCACCGGGGCGGCGATCACCGGGGCGGCGACGCCGACCGGGTCGGCGAGCGGCGCGTCGGCCACCGTGGGCGCCGGGATGGTGGCGACGGCCGGAGCGGGCGCGGTCCCGACCGGGCCGGCGGGCGGCGGAGAGACAGTCTGCAGGGCGGCGGTCACCACACCCGCGGGCTCCACGGCCGGACCCTCGTTGACATTGGTGTGGTCCACCGGCTTGCGCCGGGAGGCCAGCCAGATCGCGCCGCAGACCGCGAGCGCGAGGACCGCGACGGTGGCGATGCCCCAGTCGCCCTGGTCCGCCAGCAGCGCGGCACCCGCCGCGACCAGGCCGGCGGCCGGCAGCGTCAGGCCCCAGGCGATCACCATCCGGCCCGCCGTGGACCAGCGCACCACACCGCCCTTGCGGCCCAGCCCCGAGCCCATGACCGAGCCGGAGCAGACCTGGGTGGTGGAGAGCGCGAAGCCGAGGTGGGAGGAGGCCAGGATGGTGGCCGCGGCGCCGGTCTGGGCGGCGAAGCCCTGCGGCGGCTGGATGTCGGTGATGCCCTTGCCCATCGTGCGGATGATCCGCCAGCCGCCCAGGTACGTGCCGAGCGCGATGGCCAGGCCGGCCGAGGCGATGACCCACAGCGGCGGGTCGGCGTGCGGTGCGACGACACCGCCGGTGATCAGCGCGAGGGTGATCACGCCCATCGTCTTCTGGGCGTCGTTGGTGCCGTGGGCGAGGGAGACCAGCGCGGCGGAGGCGATCTGCCCGGCGCGGTAGCCCTTGGCGGTCTCCGCCTCGTCGCGGTTGCGGGCCAGCCGGTAGGTCAGCCGGGTCGCGGCCATCGAGGCCAGACCGGCCACGATGGGCGCGGCGACGGCCGGGATGAGGACCTTCATGACGACGGCGCCGCCGTGCACGCCGCTCGCGCCGACGGACACCAGGGTCGCGCCGATCAGTCCGCCGAAGAGGGCGTGCGAGGAGCTGGAGGGGAGCCCGGCCAGCCAGGTGACGAGGTTCCAGACGATGGCGCCGACCAGTCCGGCGAAGATCACTTCTGGTCTGATGCCGGCGGTCTCGTCGATGATCCCGCCGGAGATGGTCTTGGCGACCTCCACCGACAGGAACGCGCCGACCAGGTTGAGGACCGCCGACATCGCCACCGCGATCCTGGGCTTGAGTGCCCCGGTGGAAATGGTGGTGGCCATGGCGTTGGCCGTGTCGTGGAAGCCGTTCGTAAAGTCGAACACCAAGGCCGTGACGATCACGATCCCGATGAGAAGCGTGATGTGTTCCATTCACCCAGGCAATCAGTTCGGTGGTCAGTAACGCTCGGGACCGTACGGACGACGGGTGAACGGAAGGTGAACTGGGCCCGGCGGCGCGGTGACGTGCCCGGAGGGGGCGCGCGGAGGCGCCCGACGCGTCACACGGGGCCCGTGCGTATCAGCTCGGGGGCCCCGGTAACCTCAAGGGTCCCATGGGTACCGGTGCCGGGGGCCCGCGTCCCGGCCTCGCGATCCGGCGCTCTGGTCCCGCGCCGCGTCCCGGCGTTCCGGGTCCCGCTCCGCGGCTCAGCCCCGGGCGAAGCGCCGGAGCTGTGCGGCCGTGCCGTTCCACTTGTTCTGGTCGCCCGGCAGTGCGCCGTGGCTCGCATACTGCCAGAAGCTCGGGTACGCCCAGCCGGCCGGCAGCTTCCCGGGCGCGCCGTGCCAGCGGGCCAGCCACAGCGGGTGGGTGGCGGCGAACGCCCGGCTGCCGCCGGTGCAGCCGTTCCACCACCGCGCCGTCGTGTAGATCACCGGCCGTCGCCCGGTCTGCCGCAGCACCTCGTCGCTGAACCCGCGGATCCACCGGACCAGCGCCGCGCCGCTCATCCCGAAGCACGCCCGCTCCCGGTCGTACGGGTTGTGCTCGATGTCGAGGGCGGGCGGCAGCGTCCGGCCGTCCGCCTTCCACCCGCCGCTGTGGCGCAGGAAGTGCCGGGCCTGCGCGGTGCCGGAGGACGCGCTCGGCACGCCGAAGTGGTAGGCGCCGCGCAGCAGGCCGGCCTTGCGTGCGCCGCGGTACTGCCGGGAGAAGTAGGGGTTGCGGTACCAGTTCGACTCGGTGGCCTTGACGTAGACGAACCGGCCGCCCTTCGCCCGTACGCTCCGCCAGTCGACGGCGCCCTGGTGGGAGGAGATGTCGTGGCCGAGCGGTTTGCCGGCGGCCTCGGCGGCGGGCGGCGCGGGCACGGCGGTGTACAGGACGGCGGTGAGCGCGCCGAGGGCGAGGGAGCCGGCGGCGAACCGGCGCCGCCGGGTGCGCGGCGGGCGCTGCGGGGCGCAGGGCCGGTGGGGCGGGCACGGTGCGTCGGGCAGGCGATCGTGATCACGGGCCATGATTCCCCCCGGGAATCCCAGGATGACGATGTACGGCATGGCTACGTGCATGACAAATCCCAGGCAGCGTACCGAGTGATCCGTACAAGGTGGTCGATGCTCGGTCAATTCCCACCGAGGTGCCACCGGTCGGGCATGACGGATACCGGAAGGCGGGGATCCGCCCCATGGCGCCGTGCACGGCCCGTACGGTGTCGGCAGCCACCCGCGCACCACCCCCGCGCACCCCGGCGGGGCCGGCGCCCGCACCGCACACCGGAGGCACACGCATGACGGACCGGGAAGCCCTCGACGACGCCTGGCGCGAGCTGGTCGCCACCGCCCGCCGCACGGTCACCGACGGGCTGGTCGTCGGCACCTCCGGCAACGTCTCCGCGCGCGTCGGCGACCTGGTCCTGGTCACGCCCAGCGGCGTCCCGTACGACCGGCTCGGACCCGGCGACCTCACCGCGGTGGACCTCGACGGCCGCCCCGCCCACGGCACGCTGCGGCCGACCAGCGAGCTCCCCATGCACCTGGCCGTCTACCGTGCCACCGGCGCCCGCGCCGTCGTGCACACCCACGCCGCGCACGCCACCGCCGTCTCCACCCTCGTCACCGAACTCCCGCCGGTGCACTACATGACCGCGGCCCTCGGCGGCCCCGTCCGCGTCGCGCCGTACGCCCTGTACGGCACCGAGGAGTTGGCCGAGAACATGCTCGCCGCACTGCGCGACCGCACCGGCTGCCTCCTGCGGAACCACGGCACCATCGTGTACGGGGACACCCTTGACGAGGCATACGACCGCACGGCCCAGCTGGAGTGGATGTGCCGCGTCTGGCTCGCCGCCAGCGCGCTGCCCGGCCGCGAACCCGCCCTGCTGACGCCGGAACAGCTCACCGAGGCCGGCGACCGCCTGCGAGGCTACGGTCAGCCGCGCTGACCACTGAGGCGCGGTGCTGGGGTGGGACTTCGGGGGTCTGGTGCGTTGGGTGCTGGGCTGGGGTGCGGGGTTTCGGCGTCGGCTGCCGGGCTGGAGCGTTGGGCCCTCAGCGGTGGTTGCCGGGCCGGGGCGTCGGGCCTTCGGTGTCGGTTGCCGGGCCCGGCCGCTGCTCCCCGTCGTCGGCTGTCGCGCCTCGCCCGGCCGTACGCTGCGGGGCTCGCCGTAGCCCGGACACGTACGGCGCCATACGACCTCGCTCGCCGTAGCCCGGCCACGTCCGCTGCCACGCGACCTCGCTCGCCGTGACCCGACCATGCCCGCCGTCATCAGGCCCTGTCCGTCGGCACCCGACCACGCTCACTGAAACCCGGTCACGCCCGCCGTCACCCGGCCGCGCCCGCCCACTGGCCGGGGCGGGCGGCCCCGCCCACACTGGGGAGGATGCGTCTGGGTACTGCGGCGGCAGCGGCCGCCACCACGGTGATCGGTGCCGGCGCGGCCGCGGTGGCGGCCGGCCGGTACGCCAGCGACATGGTCCTCAAACCCGCGCCCGACCGGCCGTTGCCGGGCGACCCCCGGCTCACGGTGCACTCCACCGGCCCCGGGCGGATCACCCTCACCCGCAGCCTCGCCTCGCTGCGGCCCGGCACCTACGGCCTGACCGGCGCGGGCAGCCATGCGATCGTCGGCCCGCTCCTGGACGACGTGCCGCACCCGGCCGACACGGTCGTCCGCCGCCTGGAGCGGGTCACCCACGGCACCCTCCAAGCGGGCGCCCGGATGCGGCTCACCCCCCAGGTGCACATCGGCAACCCGCGCGACGCGCTGGACCTCGACTGCGCCGACGTCGACATTCCCGGCGAACTGGGCGCCCTGCCCGCCTGGTTCGTGCCGGGTGCCCGGGCGACCTGGGTCATCACCGTGCACGGCCTGGGCACCACCCGCGAGCACCCCATGGTCGTCATGCCGTTCCTCAGCGACCACCGGCTGCCCGTGCTGAATCCGGCCTACCGCAACGACGTGGGCGCCCCGCACACCGCCGACGGCATCAGCCACCTCGGCGACTCCGAATGGCGCGACCTGGACGCCGCGATCCGCTACGCGATCCGGTACGGCGCGGAGCGCGTCGTCCTGCACGGCTGGTCCACGGGCGCGTCCATGGCCCTGCGCGCCGCCGCCAACTCCGGGCTGCGCGACCGCATCGCCGGCCTCGTCCTGGACTCGCCGGTCCTGGACTGGCAGGCCACGGTCCGCGCCCTGGCCGCCGCCCGCCGCACGCCGCGTGCGCTGCTGCCACTGGCCGTACGTGCCGCCGAGGGCAGCACCGGCCTGCACGCCGACCGCCTGTCCGACGCCTGGGCCCCGGACCTGCTCAAGGTGCCGACCCTGCTGATCCACGGCCCCGACGACACGCTCGCCCCCTGGTCGTCCTCCCGCGAACTCGCCGCCCGCCGCCCCGACCTGATCACCCTTCACCCGGTACCGCACGCCCCCCACGCGGCCATGTGGAACGCGGACCCGGCCACGTACGAGGAAACGTTGCGCCGGTTTCTTACGCCGCTGATGTGAGGGGCGGGGGTGCTGACGGTGTTGGGGGCGGCCTGGGGAGGGGACCGAGGGGGCGAAGCGAGGGGGGAGCGGACCGGTCCGGGACGTGGTGGTCTGGGCGGGGTTTCCGGACGCGTGTCCGTGCGGCGGGCAGCGGATTGGCGGAGTGCCCGCCCGCCCCGTGGCGCGTACACGTACGACTCGCGTCCCCTATGGCTCCCGGCCCATTCGTACGGTCCGCTGAGCGTGTTCGTAGGGTTTGTGGCGGTCTTGCGCATGGCTGCGGGTGCGGTCGTACCGCCCGCTGCGGTCTTGCGCGCGTGACTTCCGGGCGCGTCCCGTATCGCCTGCGGCAGAGCCGCGACGAGATGGCCCGCAGCGACTCGCCGCCGATGGCACCCGGCGGCCCCGGACGGTCCTCCGACCGTAACGCCCGCGCCGTCGGTCTCCTCCCCGGGGGCCCCTGCGGGGCCGCACCGCGGACCCGCCCGGGCCGGACCGATTTGGGCCGGACCACCCGGGCCGGACCGCTCGGGCCCGGACCCCCGGGCTGGACCATGCAGGCCGGACCGCCCGTGTCACGGGCCCCGGGCCAACCGGCCCTCAAGCCCGTGATGACGGCCTCAAGCGTGCCCCGCGCGACGTCCCGCCGGAACGTACCGACCGTTCCGATTGGGCTTTCGGGCCGTCAGCGGGAAGACTGCACCTGTGACGTCCCGTACTCCGCGCGACTCCCGGCTCCGACTCGTCCCCCGTCAACCGATTGCCGCCGCCCGCCGAGCGGTGAGCACCCGGGCCGCCCGCCCGGCGCCCCGGCCGCCCCAGGGCACGCCGCCGCCCGCGGAACTGGCGCGGCAGGCCCGCGCCGGCCTGGCCGGTGCCGTACGGCTCGCCCGCTGGGCCGACGGCGAACACGGCGATGGCGCCGGACTACGGGCCGGCCCGGACGGCGCGCTGCCCGCGGAGATCGCCGAACAGGCGGCGCAGGACCTGCGGCTGACCCCGGACCAGGTCCGCACGGACTGGGACCTGGCCCGGCTGGCCGGGCTCGTCGAACTGCACGGCGGCGTGGCCCGCCCCGGCTGGCGGCTGCGTGCCTGGGAGCGCGACGACACCGCCGCGCTGCGCGGCTGGGTCGCGCTCTTCGACGCCTGGTCCCTGGCGCGCCCCGCGCCGCCCGGCGCCGGGCCGGCCGCCGTCGCCGAGGTGGTCGAGGCCGTGCCGCAGCTGCTCTCCCTGCTGCACCTGTCGGCCGGCCCGGTCCGGCTCCCGGTCCTGCTGGACATGCTGGAGCAGCGGGTCGCCGAACTCCGCACGGAGCGCTGCGAGGTGCCGTACGGGCCCGACCGGGCCGCGGATACGGGCTCTGCCAGGCCCGCGACCGCACGGCCCGACGCCACGGACCCCGTCGGCACGGGTGCCGCCGCCACGGGACCCACCGCCACGGATTCCTCCGCCACGGATTCCGCCCCCACCGATCCCTCCGCCACGGACCCCTCCGCCACGGACCCCTCCGGGGCGGTGAGTGGCACCGCGGGGGTGTCACTCGCGGTGCTCCTGGACTGGGCGCTGGACGGCCTCGCCGCCGTCGGCGCGCTCGTCGTGCGCGGCGGGGCGAAGACCGGCGTGCCCGCCGAACGCGAAGCGCTGCTCACCCCCCTCGGCAACTGGTCGGTCTGGGTCAAGCTGGAACAGATCTGCGTCGCCGCACAGAGCCCGGCGGGCAATATCGAGCAGTCCGCCGAGGCGATGCTGCGCGGCTGCGCCCGGCTGTCCCCGGGCCCGGCACGGGCCGAATACCGCGCCTGGCTGGCCGCCCGGTCCGTGGGCAGCGCGGTCGAGGAACTCCTCGACGTCGCCCGCGGCGAGGACGCGCTGCTGCGCGGCCTCGCCTTCGAGGCGCTGCGCGCCGTCGGCGCCCCGGCGGAACCGGCCGTGCGCGCCGCCGCCGACGAGCCGGGCCTGCGGCCGTACGCCCTGCTGTGGCTGGTCGAGCACGAGGGCGGCGACCCGGAGACCGCGCCGGACGTGCTCACCCGCGAGGAGTCCACCTGGCTGTGGGTGGACACCGCCGCGGCCGTCGCCGACCACGGCGAGGCACAGCTGCTGGTCCGTCACCTCGATTCGGCCGTCCAGGGCTCGGTCCCACGCCTGCTGGAGGAGGTACGGGCCGTCGGCCACCCGCGCACCGTGCAGGTCCTGGTCGCCCTGGCCGCCGCCCACCCCGACCCGGCCCTCGCCAAGGCCGTCCGCCGCGCCGCCTTCCAGGTCCACACGGGCGGCGCGTAGCCCCCCACCGGCCGACGGCCGGCCAGCGCCCCGACGACGGCCGGCCGATGGCCGGGATGAGGGCTGCTGGGCGACGACGACCGGTCGGAGGCTGCTGGACGACGGCGGCCAGTGTGCGGGCGTCAGCGGCCAGGCGGGCCGGTGGCCGCTGACGGCGACCGGCCAACTGCGACCGGTCGCCGGGCGACAGCGCCGGCCGAGCCGGACGCCGCCGCCCCTCCGCAGGCCCTCCGGCCCGCCCTCGCCCCCGCTCCGCGGACCCGCCCTGTACCCGCGCGCCGCGTCAGCCCACCAGCCGTCTCAGCCCACCCGGTCACCCCCGGCCGGTGCGTACGTGCCGAAGCACCAGAGGTTGCCCTCCAGGTCGCGCGCCGTGTACTCGCGGGAGCCGTACTCCTGGTCCGTGGGCGGCGTGAGTATCTCCACCCCGGCCCGCTCGGCCCGCCGGTGGTGCGCGTCCGGGTCCTCGACGACGGCGTACACGGCGACCGGGCCGCCGTCGCGCAGGGCCTCCTCGAACGCTCCGCCGGCGCCCTTCGAGCCGATCATCACGATGCCGTTGCCGTAGGACAGCTCGGCGTGCAGCACCGCGCCGTCCTCGGTCTCGTGGAACGCGGTCCGCGTGAAGCCGAAGGCTTCCGTCAGCTGCTTGATCGCCGCCTGCGCGTCACGGTAGAGCAGTGTCGGGTAGAACGTGGGTGCCCCTGCTGCCGCATCGGTCATCACGATCACCTTCCCTGTGATCAGGCCCTGCGGACCGCCGCTGCGCGGCCCGCATCTTCGAGACCCACATCACAGTCTTGCACCGGGGTCTGACAACGCCCTCCCCAAACCCTCCGAACCGGCTCCGACCGGCACGGATGCCAGGCGGGCGACAGGGGCGGGCCAGTGCCCCGCTCAGCGGAACGCGTCGCGGCGCGCCATCCCGGGCGGCGGTTGATCCTCGTCGGTGTCGCTGACGATGAGCCCACGTTGCCGAGCTTCTTGTCCGCGAAGGTCTCCCAGCCCCCGGCTGCGCAGCTGGCGCGCCAACCGCTTCCGACCTGCGGGTTCTCGGAAATTCGAATGCAACTGCCGGAGGCGGCACCGCAAGTCAAGACTTACTTCCTCGCGCATTCTTCTCTACGTTGAGCGTGCGGCTGGATTTCACCAGAGGCGCGTTCGGCAAGTACCAGTGAAAGAAGTTCCTGGCATGGAAAGAAATGTCGGCGAGAAGGCGATCCAATGCCTACGGCATCTTGAGGCATGCGATTTCGACGGCGTGCGGAAGATGTGCACCGACACGGCCACCGTATGGCACAACGACGGCAAGGGGGAGCAGTCGATCGACGAAAAGCTGGCGCAGCTCGAACCCCTTGCCTCGTCGGTCGGTTCGCTCCGGTACGAGATCGTCCGCCAGTTCCGGGGGCCGTGCGAGGTCCTTCAGCAGCAGATACTCCATCTGTCGCTGCTCAACGGATCGCACCATGAAGCGCACGCCACGATGTATATGCGCTTCGAAGGGTATCTCATCGACCGTATAGAGGAATACGTCTATACCATTCCGGTCGGCGATGCATTTCCCGTCGAAGGTGGTCGGAAGTGAACTCCACTCGTGTCACGGAAGGTTGGATACCGGTGCCTGGAGGGCAGGTCTGGTACCGCAGAATGGGGCGCGGCGGTGTGCCGCTTCTTCTGGTGCACGGCGGCCCCGGATATCCCAGCGATGTGCTTTTCGAGGCGTTCGAGCCGCTGTCCAGTGAGCGCGAGATCGTCTGGTACGACCAGCTCGGAGTGGGGCGTTCGGACCCGGTCGACGATCCCTCGCTGCTGACGGTGGACCGCTTCCTCGACGAACTCGGAGCGGTGGCCGAAGGGCTCGGGCTGGGCAGGGCGCATGTCTACGGTCACTCCTGGGGCGCCATGCTCGGCCTCCAGTTCGCCGCGCGGCGGGCGCCGGAGTGGACGAGCCTCATCTGCGCCAACGGACCGGCGAGCATCCCCCGGTTCACGAAAGAGGTCCGTGAACTGCTGGCCGGGCTCCCGGGAGACGTACTCGACCGCACCTACGGCCGCGAACTGCGAGGCGAGACGGACGATCCCGACTACTGGACGGCGCAAGAGGAATACCTGCGCGCGTGCGTGGTGCGCACGGCTCCGGTCCGGCTCGATCCGGAGCTGATGAGCCTGATGACGTTCCGGACGCTGATCGGGCAGGCGGACTACCACGTGACCGGCACCCTCGAAGACTGGGACATCTTCGACGAACTCGAAGGAATCCGGGTGCCGGCGCTCGTCCTCGGCGGGGAGTTCGATGAATGCGTCCCCTCGCACCTCGCCGACATCGCCGCACGCATTCCGGACTCCGAGCACATCACGCAGCCCGGAGCGGCCCACATGGGCTATCTGGAAGAGGAACCGCTGCGCAGCGCGTACGTCGGCATCGTCCGGGACTACCTGGCGCGGATCGAGGCCCGGGCTGCCCGCAATCCTCCGCCCCCCTTCGGGGCATGACTCCCTGATGTTCCGGCTGTAGATCGCGATCTTGCCGGTCCGGGTTGGTCCGGGTTGATTCAGGTTGGTCCGGACTGGCAGAGCGCGAGGACGGCCGACGGGCCCGCGGGCGCCCCGGCGCAGCTCGTACGAGGCGGGGGTACGGGGCCCGGCCCGGCGGGGCGCAGGTTCGCCGACGGCCCGGGAAAACTGGTTGCACGTCACCGCTAGACTGGTCCGTATGGCAATTCTCCTCGTGCATTAGACGGCGTCGGCACGCCGCCCAGGCCGCCCGTCCGTACCGGCTCGTGCCGGGTGCGGGCGCGCGTCGCCGCGCGGCTGTGATCATCCCCGTCCCTTCCGCTGTCCTTACCTGCCCTGGAGTCTTCCCCGTGATCACCGCCTCCGGCCTGGAGCTGCGCGCCGGCGCCCGTGTCCTGATCGAGTCCGCTTCCTTCCGCATCGCCAAGGGCGACCGGATCGGCCTGGTGGGCCGCAACGGCGCGGGCAAGACGACCCTCACCAAGGTCCTGGCGGGCGAGGGCATGCCCGCGGCCGGCACGGTCACCCGCTCCGGTGACGTCGGCTACCTGCCGCAGGACCCGCGCACCGGCGACCTGGACGTGCTCGCCCGCGACCGCATCCTCTCCGCCCGCGGCCTGGACACGGTCCTGCGCAAGATGCGCGAGAACGAGGACCGGATGTCCAACGGGAAGGGCGCCACCCGCGAGAAGGCGATGAAGCGGTACGAGCGCTTGGAGACGGAGTTCCTGACCAAGGGCGGGTACGCGGCCGAGGCGGAGGCCGCGACCATCGCGGCCAGCCTGGGCCTGCCGGACCGCATCCTCGGCCAGCCCCTCCACACGCTCTCCGGCGGCCAGCGGCGCCGCGTCGAGCTGGCCCGCATCCTCTTCTCGGACGCCGACACCCTGCTCCTGGACGAGCCGACCAACCACCTCGACGCCGACTCGATCGCCTGGCTGCGCGACTACCTGAAGACCTACCGCGGCGGCTTCATCGTGATCTCCCACGACGTCGACCTGGTCGAGACCGTGGTCAACAAGGTGTTCTATCTGGACGCCAACCGGTCCCAGATCGACATCTACAACATGGGCTGGAAGCTGTACCAGCAGCAGCGCGAGGCCGACGAGAAGCGCCGCAAGCGCGAGCGCGCCAACGCCGAGAAGAAGGCCGCCGCGCTGCATTCGCAGGCCGACAAGATGCGCGCGAAGGCCACCAAGACCGTCGCCGCGCAGAACATGGCCCGGCGCGCGGACAAGCTGCTGGCCGGTCTGGAGGAGGTGCGCGCCTCCGACAAGGTCGCCAAGCTGCGCTTCCCGGACCCCGCGCCGTGCGGCAAGACCCCGCTCATGGCCGAGGGCCTGTCCAAGTCGTACGGCTCGCTGGAGATCTTCACCGATGTCGACCTGGCCATCGACAAGGGCTCCCGGGTCGTCATCCTCGGCCTGAACGGCGCGGGCAAGACGACGCTGCTGCGGCTGCTGGCGGGCGTGGAGAAGCCGGACACCGGCGAGGTGCGCCCCGGGCACGGCCTGAAGCTGGGCTATTACGCGCAGGAGCACGAGACGCTGGACCCGGACCGCACGGTCCTGGAGAACATGCGCTCGGCCGCGCCGGACATGGACCTGGTCGACATCCGCAAGACGCTCGGCTCGTTCCTCTTCTCCGGTGACGACGTCGACAAGCCCGCGGGCGTGCTCTCCGGCGGTGAGAAGACCCGGCTGGCGCTGGCCACCCTGGTCGTCTCCTCCGCCAACGTGCTGCTCCTGGACGAGCCGACGAACAACCTCGACCCGGCCAGCCGCGAGGAGATCCTCGGCGCGCTGCACACCTTCACCGGCGCGGTGGTGCTGGTCTCCCACGACGAGGGCGCGGTGGACGCCCTCCAGCCGGAGCGCATCATCCTGCTCCCGGACGGCGTCGAGGACCTGTGGGGCCAGGACTACGCGGACCTGGTCGCGCTGGCCTGAGACCGGGCCGCCGCGCGGCCGGCCTGAGACCGGGCCGCCGCGCGCCGGTCCCGAGGCCGGTCACCGGGCCGGTCCGGGGCCGGGCCGGTGACCGGGCCCGGAGGGATCAAGGACGTCTGGATCATTCGGCCGACGGGTGATCCATCATCTGAGTGAGAGCGGCTGGTACATCGGCGAGCCTCCCTGTGACGGCCGGGCCCGGTGGGCCCGGCCGTCATCATGTCGTACCAGCCCCCTCTGACCTGCTTGTTCGCCGGAAATTCGGCTGTCCGCCCCTTTCAATTCCGAGCGGAACCCCTAATTCCAAAGGTCAATACGGCGCCTTGCGCGCCAAAGGATGTGCCACGGACCTTGCTGAATGGGTGGCCAGGAAGGCCGCGAGGGGTGATCATGAGAGTCCAGAGCGCACTTCCCACGAGGAGGCACGGGTGGCCGAGACTCTGAAGAAGGGCAGCCGGGTGACCGGCGCCGCGCGCGAGAAGCTCGCGGCAGACCTGAAGAAGAAGTACGACTCCGGAGCGAGCATCCGGGCGCTGGCCGAAGAGACCGGCCGCTCCTACGGGTTCGTGCACCGGATGCTCAGCGAATCCGGTGTGACCCTGCGTGGTCGTGGCGGAGCGACCAGGGGCAAGAAGGCCGCCTCGGCCTGATCGAGGCGGTCCGCTCCGGGAGCGACGGTGCCACCCGGTCGGTCGAGCAGGCGACCGGGTGGTTACTGTTCAGTCACTTAAGCACGCAAGTGCGGTCGGCTGACTCGGAGGCGCCCCATGACTCTGCTCGACAAGGACGGTGTGCGGCTCACCGTGGACGACGTGATCGCCACGGTGACCCTCGCCGGACCGGCCAAGCGCAACGCACAGTCGCCCGCCATGTGGCGGGCGCTGGCCGAGGCCGGATCACTGCTGCCGGGGAACGTCCGGATCGTGGTGCTGCGCGGCGAGGGCAAGTCCTTCTCCGCCGGCCTGGACCGGCAGGCGTTCACCCCCGAAGGCTTCGACGGCGAGCCGTCCTTCCTGGACATGGCGCGCGGTCCGGACAGCGAACTGGACGCCACGATCGCCGAGTACCAGGAAGCGTTCACCTGGTGGCGGCGGACCGACGTGGTGTCGATCGCCGCCGTCCAGGGCCATGCGATCGGCGCGGGCTTCCAGCTCGCGCTCGCCTGTGACCTGCGGGTGTGCGCCGACGACGCGCAGTTCGCCATGCGCGAGACCAGCCTGGGGCTGGTGCCGGATCTGACCGGCACCCACCCCCTGGTCGGTCTGGTCGGCTATGCCCGCGCGCTGGAGATCTGCGCCACGGGCCGTTTCGTGCACGCCGACGAGGCCGAGCGCATCGGCCTGGCCAACCTCGTCGTGCCCGCGGCCGACCTGGAAGGCGCCGTCGCGGACCTGGCGGCGGCCCTCACCGCCGCGCCGCGCGACGCCGTCATCGAGACCAAGGCCCTGCTGGCGGGGGCCGTTTCCCGTACGTACGAGGAGCAGCGTGCCGCCGAGCGGGCCGCGCAGGCCCGCCGGCTGCGGGACCTGGCGGGGCTGGGCGAGTAGCAACCCCGTACCGCATCACCGCGTACCGCAACGCGGCGACGCTCAGGAAGCGGCGGGCGGTTCGAGGGCGGCGACGAGCACCGCGACGGTGGGCCGTCCTCCGCCTTCCCCGTCCGCCGCCTTCTGGGCCGCGGCGCGCGCCGCCCGCGCCACGTCCAGCGTCCGCCGGTCCGGCGCGGCGGCCAGCTGCACCAGTACGTGTCCGTCCTCCCGGCGCACCGGCCGCGACAGCGCGCCCAGCGCAGGGACCAGCCGGACGACCCCCGGGACGCGCAGCACGGCCGTCTCCAGGGGACCGGCATCCTCGGCGGTGGCTCCCCGCGCGCCCGGCGTGCCGGCGGACCCGGCCGTGTCCGGACCGCCGCCGCTCTCCCCGCCTTCGCCCTCGTCGAGCAGGTCGGTGACCCGCAGGTCGACGGCGGACACCTCCAGGCCCAGCCGCTCCGCCGCACAGGCCAGCAGCGCTTCCCGCAACAGGCCGGCGGAGGCCGGGACCGGCCGGCCGGCCGTGGCCGCGAAATCCGCCTCGATCCGCAGCGGCCCCGGCGGCAGCGCGCTCGGCGGCGCCGGAACCGCCGGCTCCGGTGCGGCGCCGGGCTCCGCCAGACACAGCCGCACCGTTGCGACCCGGAGCCCGGGCAGCGCGTCACCGGCCTCCCGCAGCAGGGCGGCGGCGGGCCGTTCGGCGATCCACGCCCCGTCCGCCGGGCCGCCGAGCGGCAGCAGGCGGCCCAGCCCGAGTTGCTGCCGTACCGCCGTCACCAACTGGTCACCGGCCACCGGCCGTCACCTCTTTCCCGAACAGTTCTTCCACCTTGCCGCACACCGGCCCGTGCGGCAGGGCCAGGTACCCGAATGGCGGCAACCGTTGCACCCCTGTGCCGCATCCCTGAAGCGGCCCCGGGGAACCGGACTTACTGTGGGAAACGGAGCGGCTTCGAGCTCCGCCCCTCCGGAAAGGGACGATCGGCGATGACCGAGAGCGCACAAGGTAACCGGCCCGAGCCGCGGACCGGAGACTCGCAGGGCAGAACGCTGGGGGCCAAGCGGGGCGGCGGGGACGCCGCGACCCGCGGGCGCACCACCATCGCGGACGGCGTCGTGGAGAAGATCGCCGGGATGGCCGCCCGGGACGTGATGGGCGTGCATGCCATGGGCAGCGGCTTCGCCCGCACCCTCGGTGCGATGCGCGACCGGGTGCCCGGCGGCGGCAAGTCGGTGACCCGCGGCGTCAAGGCCGAGGTCGGCGAGGTGCAGACCGCGCTGGACCTGGAGATCGTCGTCGAGTACGGCGTCTCCATCGCGGACCTCGCCAAGGCCGTGCGGGAGAACGTCATCTCCGCCGTCGAGCGGATGACGGGCCTGGAGGTCGTCGAGGTCAACATCGCGGTGAGCGACGTGAAACTGCCCGACGACGAGGAGGACGAGGACGACGAGGAGCCGCGGCTCCAGTGACAGGGCGGGGCTTACGGACGAGCCGCGGCTCCTGAGGGCCCGGCCGGGGTGGTAGCGAAGGGAAGCGCGTAGATGAGCATGGCCGTGGTCGGTCTGTTGGCCGGAATGGCGCTGGGCTTCGCCGGATACTTCGGCGGGTTCGGAGCCTTCGTTCTGGTGGCGGCGCTGGGCGCCATCGGATTCATCGTCGGGAGGTTCGTGGACGGCGATCTGGAGCCGGGAGAGTTCTTCCGTACGCGTACGGGCGACCGCGACGACCGGCGGAGGTGACGCCCGGTGGCGACGGTGTCCCCCGCGACCGCGGCACCCGGCGCCGGGCACCCGGCCGTACCGGCCGGGGAACGAGGCGCCACGAGGATCGCGGACCGGGTCGTGGCCAAGATCGCCGCGCAGGCCGCGCGCGAAGCCCTGCGCGACGCGTCCACCGACCGCACCGACGCCCACGCCTCGGTGACCGTACGCCGCCGGGACGGGCGGCAGGACTTCGGTGAGGCCCGGGTGCGGGTGGCCGTGGAACTGGGCTACCCCTCCGACATCGGCGCCCAGTGCGGCGCCGTACGCCGTCAGGTGTCACAGCGGGTGCGGGAGCTGGCCGGCATGTCGGTGCCCGAGGTCGCCGTACAGGTCGAGCGGCTGCACGCGCCCCAGCTGGAGCGGGACGGCCGGGGGAGGGTGCGATGAGCGACGACGACCCCGACCTGCGGCAGACCCGGCGGCTGCCCACCCTCGACAAGTCCGCGGGCGCCACGGCGGACGGGACGGCCGGCACCGCCCCCGACTCCCAGGACGGCACCGGGCGGACCGGCCCGGCGGACGGCGAGCGGCCGGCGTGCGAGGAGACCGGCGGCGGGCGGGCCCGGCGCTTCTGGGCCGCCCGCCGGGTGCCGTCCGCGCTGGTCGCCCTCGTGGTGCTGGGCGCCGCGGGGCTGCTGCTGTACGACGTGGCCGCGGTGCGTGCCGACCGGCCCGCGATGGCCTGGCGCAAGCGCCTCGCCGCGGAGCTGGCGTCCCGTCATCTGGACGATGTGTGGGTCCTCGCGGGCGCTGCCGTCGCCGTGGCCCTCGGCATCTGGCTGCTGGTGCTCGCGCTGACGCCCGGCCTGCGCGCCGTGCTGCCGATGCGGCGTACGGCGCCGGACGTACACAGCGGCCTGGACCGCGCGGCGGCGGCACTGGTGCTGCGCGACCGGGCCATGGAAGTGCCGGGCGTGCAGTCCGTACGGGTCGCCGTCGGCCGCCGCCGGGCCAAGGCGCGTGCGGTCTCGCACTTCCGCGAACTGGACGAGGTACGGGGCGACCTGGACGCGGCGCTCGGCGACGGACTGCGGCAGCTGGGCCTCGCCCGGCGGCTGGCGCTGTCCGTACGGGTGCGCCGGTCGGCGAAGAGGTGAGCACGGCGATGCGCAAGGTCTCGCGAACGGTCAACCGGGTGCTGCTGGGCCTGACGGGCCTGTTCCTGATCGGCGTCGGCGGCACGGTACTGCTCGGCGGTCTGGACCTGCCGGGCAAGTGGGGCTTCGGCATGCCTTCCGGGTGGCGCTGGTCCCGGCCCGAGGACGTGCTGCTGCGCGACGCCGACCGGACCCGCTGGACGGGCCACGGCTGGTGGTGGCCGGTGGTCATCGCGGTGCTGGCGGTGCTCGTCCTGCTGGCGCTGTGGTGGCTGCTGGCCCAGTTCCGGCGGCACCGGCTGGGCGAAATCCTGGTGGACAGCGGGGACGACGAGGGCGCCCACGTGCGCGGCCGGGCGATGGAGAGCGTCCTGACGGCCGAGTCCGAGTCGCTGGAGGGCGTGGAGCGGGCCCGGGTGGTGCTGACCGGGCGCCGTACGGAACCGCGGCTGCGGGCGGGCCTGGCGCTGGCCCCGCACGCGGAGCCCTGCGCGGTGGTCGCGCGCCTGTCATCCGAGACGATCGCGCACGCGCGCACCTCGGCCGGGCTGGAACGGCTGCCGGCCGAGGTACGGCTGCGGGCGGTCAAGCACCGGGCGGAGCGGGTGAGTTAGCGAGGGTGTACGGGGCGGGGACCCGGTGCTGTCTGCTGTGTAAGAGCAGCGTTCACGAGTTCTCACGCCCTCACCCTCAGAATCCCCGCCGCGCCCCACCATCCACCGGCACCATCACCCCGGTGACGTACGACGCGGCCGGCGACAGGAGGAACGCCGTGGTGCGGCCGAACTCCTCCGGTTCGCCGTAGCGGCGCAGGGGGATCGAGGCGCTGTTGCGGGCGCGGGACTCCTCGGGGTTCCCGGACAGCGCGTCCAGCTGGGTCATCCGGTCCGTGGCGATCCGCCCCGGCAGGACGCCGAAGACCCGGATGCCGCGCGGGCCCAGCTCGTCGGCGAGGGACTTGGCGTAGCCCGCCAGGCCCGGCCGCAGACCGTTGGAGATGGCCAGCCCGTCGATCGGCTGGTGGACCGAACCGGACAGCACGAAGCCGATCGCGCCGCCGTCGCCGAGCGCGGCGGACGCCGTGCGGGCGAGCCGGACCGCGCCGAGGAAGACCGACTCGAACGCTGCCTGCCACTGCTCGTCGGTGTTGTCGGTGGGCCGGCCGGGCGGCGGGCCGCCGACGCTGATGAGGATGCCGTCGAGGCGGCCGAAGCGTTCGCGGGCGGTGTCCACCAGGCGCGCGGCGGTGTCCGGGTCGGCGTTGTCGGCGGGGACGCCGTGCGCCCGCTCGCCGAGCGAGGCCGCAGCGGCTCGCGCGCTGTCCGCGTCGCGCCCGCTGAGCAGGACGTTGGCCCCGTCGGCGACCAGTTCCCGCGCGGTGGCGAAGCCCAGGCCGCGGGTGGCGCCGGTGACGATGTAGGTCCGGTCGGTGAGTCCTAGATCCATGGGGGTCAGTCTGCCCCGTCGCACCCGAACATGGTGAAGGCGGTACCGATGAGGCCGACGTGGCTGAACGCCTGCGGGAAGTTGCCCAGCTGGCGGCCGGTGACCGGGTCGTACTCCTCGGCCAGCAGCCCCAGGTCGTTGGGCAGCCGCAGCAGCCGGTCGAACAGCTCGCGGGCCTCGGCCCGCCGCCCGGTCAGGTGCAGCGCCTCGGCGAGCCAGAACGAGCAGACCAGGAAGGTGCCCTCGCTGCCCGGCAGGCCGTCCACGGTGCTGCCGTCGGTGCTGTAACGCCGTATCAGTCCGCCGTACGACAGCTCTTCGCGGACCGCGTCGACGGTGCCGACGACCCGCGGATCGTCTGCGGGCAGGAAGCCGAGGCGCGGGATCAGCAGCGTCGACGCGTCCAGCAGGTCCGAGCCGTAGGACTGGGTGAAGGTGTTGCGCCCGGCGTCGTAGCCCTTGTCGCACACCTCCCGGTGCACCGCGTCGCGCATCGCGCGCCAGCGGTCGACGTCCCCCTCCAGGTCCGGGTGGGCCTCGACCGCCTTGATGGCGCGGTCGGCGGCGACCCACGCCATGATCTTGGAGTGCACGAAGTGCCGGCGGGGCCCGCGCACCTCCCACAGCCCCTCGTCCGGCTCCCGCCAGTGGGACTCCAGGAAGTCCAGCAGCGCGCGCTGGATGTTCCAGGCGTGCGGCTTGGAGGGCAGGCCCGCGACGCGCGCGATGTGGAAGGAGTCCAGCACCCCGCCGTAGACGTCGAGCTGCCGCTGTTCGACGGCGGCGTTGCCGATGCGTACGGGCTTGGAGCCGGCGTAGCCGCCGAGCCAGGGCAGTTCGGTCTCCGGCAGCCGCCGCTCGCCGCCCAGGCCGTACATGATCTGGAGGTCGGCCGGGTTGCCCGCCACCGCGCGCAGCAGCCAGTCCCGCCAGGCCGCGGCCTCTTCGGTGTAACCGGCGGTGACCAGCGAGTTCAGGGTGAGGGTGGAGTCGCGGAGCCAGCAGTAGCGGTAGTCCCAGTTGCGTACCCCGCCCAGCTCCTCGGGCAGCGAGGTGGTGGGCGCGGCGACGATGCCGCCGGTGGGTGCGAAGGTCAGCGCCTTGAGCGTGATCAGCGAGCGCAGCACCTCGGTGCGGTACGGGCCGTCGTAGCGGCACTGCGCCGCCCACGTCCGCCAGTCCTCAAGGGTCTGCTCCAGCGCCTCGTACGGGTCGAGCTCGGCCGGGCGCGGCTCGTGCGAGGGGTGCCAGGTCAGGATGAACGCCACCCGCTCGCCGGCCGCGACGGTGAACTCCGAGCGGGTGCTGAAGCCCTGCCCGTACGTCCTGACCTCCGGCTCGGTGCGCAGCCACGCGGAGTCCGGCCCGGCCACCGCGACACGGCAGCGGCCGACGTGGCGCACCCAGGGGACGACCAGACCGTAGTCGAAGCGCAGCCGCAGCACCCCCTGCATGGCGACGTCGCCGTCCAGGCCCTCCACGATGCGGACGAGGTCGGGCGCGCGGTCGCGCTGCGGCATGAAGTCGGTGACCCGTACCGAGCCGGTGGTGGTGTGCCAGACGGTGTCCAGGACCAGGGAGTCGCCGCGGTAGGCGCGTTCCGGCCGGGCGCCGGGGGCGGCCGGGGCCAGCAGCCAGTGCCCGTTCTCCCGGTCGCCGAGCAGGGCCGCGAAGCAGGCGGCGGAGTCGAAGTGGGGCAGACACAGCCAGTCGACCGAGCCGTCCCGGCCGATCAGGGCGGCGGTCTGCAGGTCACCGATGAGCGCGTGATCCTCGATGGGTGCGTGCACGCGGTGCCCCTTCCGTCAGCGGCTAATCGCTGCTGGCGACTGTACGGCTCGGGGGCGCGGCGGGCGCGGATTCGGCGGTGGCCTCGGCGGCGGCGCCCTCGGCGGCGGCCGCGAGCCGGTCCCGGCGCTCCCTGCGGACCAGGACGAACCAGCCGACGGGCACCGCCGCGGCGAACAGCCACCACTGGACCGCGTAGGCCATGTGCGGGCCGATGCTGTCGTGGTCCGGCGCGGGCACCGGCTCCGGCTTGCCGCCGGGCGGCTTCGGCGCGGTCAGTTCGACGTAGCCGCCGAGGACGGGGCGGTGCAGGGCCTCGGCCTGCTGCTCGCTGTTGATCAGCATGACCTGGCGCTCGGGCAGGCCGCGCTTGTCCTTGATGCCGCTGCCCTCGGTCGTCTCGTCCCGCATCATCCGGCCGGTGACGGTGACCTGGCCCCGGGGCGCGGCGGGCACGTCGGGGAAGCGGGTGAGGTCGTTGCCCGCGGCGATCCAGCCGCGGTTGACCAGGAGGACGGCGCCCTTGCGCGGCCCCTGGCCGAGCACCAGCGGGGTCAGCACGTAGTAGCCGATGGTCTGCTCGTCGGCGGCGGTCCGCTGCCGGACCACGACCTCGTGCGCGGTGTCGTACGTACCGGTGGCGGTGACCCGGCGCCACATGTCGTCGCGGGGCAGCGGCCGGCCGGGGGCGGTCAGGTCGGTGACCGGTACCGGACGGGCCTCCAGGTTGTCCGAGATGAGCTGGTTCTGCGCGACCCGGTGTTCGTGGCGGTGGAACTGCCAGAAGCCCAGCTTGATCATCACTGGGATCAGCACGAGGCCCACGAGGGTGAGGATCACCCATTGCCGGGACAACAGGAAGCGGTACACCCCACGAAGGTACAACCAGGGCATCCGGCGCCCCGGCGGCGGGGTCCGCCTCGGAGCCCGCCGCCGGACGGCGGGCGCCGACCCGGCGAGGCGTCCGGCGTGGACGCTCAGACCCGGTCGACGATGCCCACCTGGCCCTCGGCGCGGGCGCAGTGGGCGCCGCAGAACCACCGGCCGCCGGCCTCCACGCCCTGGCCGATGATCTGGCACCGGCAGTGCTCGCAGATCGGCGCCATGCGGTGGATGGCGCAGGAGAAGCAGTCGAAGACGTGCACCGCGCCCTGCGCGTGCACCTCGAACGTCATGCCGTATTCGTTTCCGCAGACCTCACAACGTGCCATGCGCCACAGGGTGCGGGTGGGGCGGGCGGCGGGGCGAGCCTGCCCCAGGCGTGTTGTGGGGCTTCACCCGGACGCAGGCGCCGGGGCCACGTCCTGGAGGAGCTGCATGAAGGCGGCCTCGTCGATGACCGGGGTGCCGTACGCGGTGGCCTTGGCGGTCTTGGACGTACGCGACCCGGGGTCGTTGGTGACCAGCAGGCTGGTCAGCCGGGAGACGCTGGTGGCCACGTGCAGTCCGGCCTCGGTCGCGCGGTCCTCCAGCAGCTCGCGGTCGACGGAGGTGTCGCCGGAGAACGCCACCCGCATGCCCTGCACCAGCCGGCCGCCGGGCTCGTACCGGCCCGGGTTCGGATACGGGCAGGCGGGCCGCTTGCGCGACGGGCGCCAACTGGTGGGGCGGTACGCGGACGAGGCCGGCCGCTGCCGGGGCGCCGCCGGGCCGTCCGCCCACTCGGTGAGCGGCTGGCAGGCCAGCAGCGGCAGGCGCAGATTGGCCTGCGCGGCCAGCCGCAGGCTGGGGCGGAACGCCTCTGCCAGCACCCGGGCGTCGTCGAGGGCGTGGTGGGCGTGCTCCTGCTTGACGCCGTAGTGCGCGGCGAGGGACTCCAGCTTGTGGTTGGGCAGCGGCAGCCGCAGCTCCTTGGAGAGCGCGATCGTGCACAGCCGCTGCCGCACCGGCGCCTCGGCCCTGGCGCGGGCGTACTCCCGGGCGATCATCGACCAGTCGAACATCGCGTTGTGCGCGACCAGGACGCGCCCCTCCAGCCGCTGGGACAGCTCGGGGACGATCTCCGGGAAGAGCGGGGCGGCGGACAGCATGTCGCTCGTCAGACCGTGGATCCACACCGGGCCCGGGTCCCGCTCCGGGTTGACCAGGGTGTACCAGTGGTCCTCGACCTCGCCGTGGGTGTCCAGCCGGTAGACGGCCGCGGACACTATCCGGTCGTCGCGGGCCAGGCCGGTGGTCTCCACGTCGACGACCGCGTACCCCTTCGGATACGCGGCCGGCCAGGGGGCTTCCGCCTCCGGAGGGAACGGCTGCCGCCCGATCGCCGGGGTGATCGGGCGGGCTGCTGCCATGCGGTCTTCGAGCATGGTCACTGAGGATACGGGCCGCCACTGACAGCGCCACCGCCCTCCCCGGACCGGCCGGCGGCCCGGTGCGGCCCGCGGCCGCACCGTCCGGCGCGGACGTGCGCGAACGGCGCGCAGGCCGCCGCCCGTTGGGCCACGATCGGGGGACGTGGTGACGCGGTGGCGCACGGCCCCCTCCCGTGGCGGACACCGACCGGCCCCCGGATGCGGCATTACGCCACAAAGGTCCGAATCGTGACCGAGGTGGACGCGCCGCATCACGCGCGGCGCTGACACCCCGTCTTACATACTTCTCGGTAACAACCCCTAGCCGGGGCCCTGTCGGCGCCTTTATGGTGCGGGCATGCCGCACCTGCCCGATGTCGTGCTGTGGTCCGTGCCCGCGTTCGTTCTGCTCACCGTCGTGGAGATGGTGAGCTACCGCCTCCATCCCGACGAGGACGCCGCCGGGTACGAGGCCAAGGACGCGGCGACGAGCGTCGGGATGGGGCTGGGCAGCCTGGTCTTCGACGCGCTGTGGAAGATCCCGATCGTGGCGGTCTACTCGGCCGTCTACACGCTGACGCCCCTGCGGGTGCCCGTCCTGTGGTGGACACTGCCGCTGATGCTGCTCGCGCAGGACTTCTTCTACTACTGGTCGCACCGCGGCCACCACGTCATCCGCATCCTGTGGGCGTGCCACGTGGTGCACCACTCCAGCCAGAAGTTCAACTTCACCACCGCGCTCCGCCAGCCGTGGACCACCTGGACCGTCTGGCCGTTCTACGTGCCGATGGTCGCGCTCGGCGTGCACCCGGCCGCGGTCGCGTTCTGCTCGGGGGCCAACCTCGTCTACCAGTTCTGGGTGCACACCGAGCGGGTCGGCAAGCTCCCCAGGCCCTTCGAGTTCGTGCTGAACACGCCCTCGCACCACCGGGTGCACCACGCCTCGCAGGGCGGCTACCTGGACCGCAACTTCGGCGGCATCCTCATCATTTGGGACCGGATGTTCGGCTCGTTCGTACCGGAGACGCAGCGGCCGGTCTACGGGCTCACCAAGAACATCAACACCTTCAACCCGCTGCGGGTCGCCACCCACGAGTACGTGGCCATCGCCCGGGACGTACGGGCGGCGGAGAGCTGGAGCGAGCGGGCGGGGCGGGTGTTCCGCGGGCCCGGGTGGCAGCCGGCGCGGCTCGCCGGGGGCGGGGCGGCCGGGTCCGCCGGGAACACCGCCGGAAACGCGAAGGCAGCAAAAGCGGCGAAGGTGGCAAAGCCGTCGAAAGCAGCGAAACCCGCAGGCGCGGCGACATCCGCCGGCGCCCGGTCCGACGCCGCCGGGGAGCGCGTAGCGTGACGACCGCCGCACGCGCGGCGCGGGTCCTGCTCGGCGCCTTCGCCGCGCTGGCCCTCGTCCACCTCGGCGCCCTGCTCGCCGAGGCGACCACCCTCGCGCACCTGACCAAGCCCGCGCTGATGCCGGTGCTGGCCGCGTACGTGCTGGCCGCCGGCGCGCCCCGGCTGCTCGCCGTGGCGCTGCTCCTCGGCTGCGGCGGCGACACCCTCCTCCAGACCGGCGACGACGGGCTGTTCCTCGCCGGCATGGGCTCCTTCGCCGCCGGGCACCTCTGCTACCTGGTCCTCCTCGTCCGGCGCGGCGCCTTCCCCGGCGGGCTCCGGCTCGCCGGCCCGCTCGCCGCCTGCTACGCCGCCGCCTGGCTCGGTTTCGTCGCGCTGCTGTGGCCGGACCTGACCGCGGACCTGCGGCTGCCGGTCGCCGCGTACAGCCTGCTGCTCACCGCGACGGCCTTCGCGGCCCTGCGGCCGGGCCCGCGGGCAGCTCTTGGCGGGCTGCTCTTCCTGCTCTCCGACGCGCTGCTCGCCACCGGTCTCGCCCACTGGCAGCAGCCGCCCGCCGCCCAGTTCTGGGTCATGCTGACCTACACGGCGGCCCAGTACGCGCTGGCCGACGGCGTCCGGCGGGTGTACGCGGGGCGCGAACGGCCCGGGGCCGCGGGTCCGGCACGGGCGTACGGTGAAGTGCGTAGGACAACCGTCTGAACGCAAGGAACGTACGACATGCGCGCCACCACTCTCCACGCACCCCATGACATCCGCGTCGAGGAGGTGCCGGACGCCGCGGTCCGGGAGCCGGGGGACGCGGTGGTGCGGGTGCTGCGGGCCTGTATATGCGGCAGCGACCTGTGGGCCTACCGGGGCGAGACCCCGCGCGAGCGCGGGCAGCGGATCGGCCACGAGTTCCTCGGCGTGGTCGAGGAGACCGGCTCCGGGGTGGCCGGCGTCCGGCCCGGTGATCTCGTCGTCGCGCCCTTCACCTGGTCCGACGGCGTGTGCGAGTTCTGCGTCGAGGGCCTGACGACCTCCTGCGTGCACGGCGGGTTCTGGGGCGGCACGCCCGGCTCGGACGGCGGCCAGGCCGAGGCGGTCCGCGTTCCGTACGCCGACGGCACCCTGGTGAAGCTGCCCGCCGACGCGGCCGGCGACGACCGGCTGCTGACCGCGCTGCTGACGCTCTCCGACGTGCTGGGCACCGGCCACCACGCGGCCGTCGGCGCGGGCGTGCGGCCCGGTGCGACGGTCGCGGTCGTCGGGGACGGCGCGGTCGGCCTGTGCGGTGTGCTCGCCGCCAAGCGGCTGGGCGCCGAGCGGATCATCGCGCTCGGCCGGCACACCGCCCGTACGGACCTGGCCCGTACCTTCGGCGCCACCGACGTGGTCGCCGAGCGCGGCGACGCGGCCGTGGCGGCGGTGCGCGAGCTGACCGGCGGCCACGGCGCGCACGCCGTCATCGAGGCCGTCGGCACCGAGCAGTCCATGGCCACCGCGGTCGGCATCGCCCGCCCCGGCGGTGCCGTCGGCTGGGTCGGCGTCCCGCACGGCAGCGGCAACGGCCTGGACATGGAGGCGCTGTTCCAGAACAACATCGCGGTACGCGGCGGCATCGCCCCCGTCCGTACCTACATCCCCGAGCTGCTGCCCGACATCCTGGACGGCACGATCGACCCGTCGCCGGTCTTCGACCTGACCGTGGACCTCGACGGCGTCCCGGACGGCTACCGCGCCATGGACCAGCGCACCGCTCTGAAGGTGCTGGTCAAGCCCTGACCTGCGGTGCTCCGACGCCGAGGGGCCGGGCGGCGCGCCGCCCGGCCCCTCCGGGACCGTCACCGGTCCTGGGAACGCGTCAGTCCTTGACCGCGTCCAGCGCGTCCACGATGCCGTAGCCGTAGTGGCCGTTGACGTGCTGCGTACCGGTGCACGTCTTGTCGGCGGCCGGGCAGCCCGGGTTGTCGGCCTGCATCTTCAGGAGCCACTGGATCTCCTGGGGGCTGGACTTGGGGTGGGTGCTCTTCAGCAGCGCCACCACACCGGCCACGTGCGGGCTGGCCATCGAGGTGCCCTGGAGGTAGCCGTAGTCACCGCCGGGCATGGTCGACAGGATGCCGCCGTGCTTGGCGGGCAGCTCCGGGATCTGACGGTTGTCGCCGCCCGGCGCCGCCACGTCGATCACGCCGTTGCCGTAGTTCGAGAAGTACGACTTCAGGCCCTTCACGCCCGTCGAGGCCACCGTGACGGTGCCCGGCAGCTGCGTCGGCACGTCCCAGCACTTCTTCGGGTCGATGGTGCGTGTGACCGGCGTCGAGTCGTTCGGGCTGGCGGTGTCGGTCAGCTGCGCCGCCGCCAGGTCCATGTTGGAGTTGCCGGCCGCGGCGACGTTCACCACGCCCTTGCCCTCGGCGTACTTGGCGGCCCGGCCGACGGCGTCCACGATGGCGCCCTGGTCCAAGTCGTCCTTGCAGTTGAACATCCACGGGTCGACGAAGTAGCTGTTGTTCGTCACCTTGGCGCCGTGGTCGGCCGCGAAGACGAAGGCGCACACCACGCTCTCGGCGTAGAACAGGCTCGTCTTGGGCTCGCTGACCTTGATGGCGGAGAGCTTGACGCCCGGCGCCACGCCGGCCACGCCGACACCGTTGCGCGCGGCGGCGATGGTGCCCGCGACGTGGGTGCCGTGGTAGTCCTCGGCCGGGTCGTACGGACGCCAGGCGCCGGGGGAGGTGTCCGGCACGCCGCCCACGCAGTTCGCCGACTGCTTCGGGGCGAAGTTGGCCTTCAGGTCCGGGTGGGTGTCGTCCACACCGGTGTCGATGACGGCGACGGTGACCTTCTTGCTGCCCTCGTCGATCTTGGCCGCCTGGTCCGCCTTGATCGCGGGGATGTCCCACTGGAGCGGCTCCAGCGGCTCCTTGTCGTCGCCCGCGGCGTTGGCCGCGCGGGCCGCCTTGGCCGCCTTGTCGGCGGTGAGCCGCTCGACCTTCTGGGGCTTGCCGACGTCCGTGGTGGCGGACGCCTTCAGCGGAGCCGTCCGGGTGGCGCCGGCGGACTGCACCCCGGGCGTCTTGCGTATGGCCGCGGCGAACTGCGGGTTGGCCGAGTGGACGACGATCACGCCTATCTTCTCGTGGGCGACGATCACCTTCCCGCCGGCCTGGGCTATCGCCTTCGTGACGCGCTGGACCGAGGCGTGGCCCGGCGTGGCGTTCACGACGTACGAGAGCAGCGGCCCGTCAGCGGTGACGGCCGCGGGGGCCGGGGCCTGCGGGGCGGCGGTGGCCGCGCCCGGCAGGAAGCCGAGGGATGCCGTCAGAGCCAGTCCGAGCGGTACGGCCAGCGCCCGCACACGTCTGGATCGGGGATGCGCCATGGGTACTCCACATCATCCGTGAGACCGCCCGCACACGGGTCGCATGCGGGCGGGTGCATACCGCCGTCCGGGGGAATGGCCCCCGTGTGCGGCAAGTCCCCGTGAAGTTATCCGTGTCGACCACGGAACATCAATGGATCACGGAGAAAACCTGCCACAAGCCGCGGATTGACTCCCCGTCAGGGGCCGGTGCCGCCGGGGCGCCGGCCGCGCGGCCGGGCCGGGAAGGCCGCCTCAGGATTCCCGCCGCAGCGCCGCCAGGCTCAGCGGCGGCAGCGCGGGCCGGGGGCCGTACCAGCGCCCCGGAGCCGTCCGCACGGGCCGCCGCGGCGGCGGTACGGCCGCGACCGGGGCGGCCAGCCGCACGGTTCCGTACGGGCGGCGGCCCGGCCCCGGGGCCCCGGTGTGCGGTGTGGACATCACACCCGGCCCAACGAACGGGCTCTGCCGCGGTGGCGGCCCGCGCCCGTGCTTCCTGCCGAATTCAACCAACCGACCTCTGTCGCATCGCATGCCGCCCCTCTACGATGCGTGATCCGGATCACTTACGCACGCTTTATCACCGGGTTCCGCCGTCCGCCCCTATGCACCCAGGAGATCCCGTGAGCACCGCACCGCCGCCCACCGACCCGGGGCCGCACCGGCCGCCGGACTTCACCGAAGTCCAGGCAAGCCCGGAATTTCGTGAACTGCGCCGTTCCTACCGTTCGTTCGCCTTTCCGCTCACCGTCGCCTTCATCCTCTGGTACCTGCTGTACGTCCTGCTCTCCAGCTACGCGGGCGGCCTCATGGGCACCAAGGTCTTCGGCAACGTCAACGTCGCCTTCGTGCTCGGCGTCGCGCAGTTCGTGACCACCTTCCTCATCGCCTGGTGGTACTCCCGGCACGCCGCCGCCAAGCTGGACCCGAAGGCCGAGTCGATCAAGTCCCGCCTGGAGGGTGGCGCATGAGCCCGGCCGAACGGATCACCACCGGCACCCGGCAGCTCGCCGACGGCACCGGACAGCTCGCCGCGAGCGGCGCGGGCGAACACCGGGCGCTGATCATCACGCTGTTCGCGGTCTTCGTCGCGGCCACGCTCGGCATCACCGTCTGGGCCGGCCGGCAGACCCGGGGCACCGAGGACTTCTACGCGGGCGGCCGGCAGTTCAGCGGCTTCCAGAACGGCCTGGCGATCTCCGGCGACTACATGTCCGCCGCGTCCTTCCTGGGCATCGCCGGCGCCATCGCGCTCTTCGGCTACGACGGCTTCCTGTACTCCATCGGCTTCCTCGTCGCCTGGCTGGTGGCGCTCCTGCTGGTGGCCGAACCGCTGCGCAACTCCGGGCGGTTCACCATGGGCGACGTGCTCGCGTACCGGATGCGCCAGCGCCCGGTGCGCACCGCCGCCGGCACCTCCACGATCATCGTCTCGATCTTCTACCTGCTGGCCCAGATGGCGGGCGCGGGTGCCCTGGTCACCCTGCTGCTCGGCATCACCAGCGAGACCGGCAAGATCCTGGTCGTCGTCCTGGTCGGCATCGTGATGATCCTGTACGTGTCCATCGGCGGCATGAAGGGCACCACCTGGGTCCAGATGGTCAAGGCCGTCCTGCTGATCGCGGGCACCCTGCTCATCACGTTCCTGGTGATGCTCAAGTTCGACTTCAACATCTCCACCCTGCTGGGCCGGGCGGCCGAGGAGAGCGGCAAGGGCGCCGCCTTCCTGGAGCCCGGCCTGAAGTACGGCACCACCGCCACCTCGAAGATCGACTTCATCTCGCTGGGCATCGCGCTGGTCCTGGGCACCGCGGGCCTGCCGCACATCCTCATCCGCTTCTACACCGTGCCCACGGCCAAGGCCGCCCGGAAGTCCGTGAACTGGGCGATCGGCATCATCGGCGTCTTCTACCTGATGACCATCGCGCTGGGCTTCGGCGCCGCCGCCCTGATCAAGCCCGCCACGATCATCGCGTCCAACAAGGCGGGCAACACGGCCGCGCCGCTGCTCGCCCAGGAGATCGGCGGCGGCGCCGACTCCACCGGCGGCGCGATCCTGCTCGCGGTGATCTCCGCGGTGGCCTTCGCGACCATCCTCGCGGTCGTCGCCGGGCTCACCCTCGCCTCGTCCTCGTCCTTCGCGCACGACCTGTACGTCAACGTCATCCGCAAGGGCAGGGCGACCGAGAAGGAGGAGGTGGGCGCGGCGCGCTGGGCCACCGTGGCCATCGGCGCCGTCGCCATCGTCCTCGGCGTCTTCGCCCGCGGCCTGAACGTCGCGGGCCTGGTGGCCCTGGCGTTCGCCGTCGCGGCCTCCGCCAACCTGCCGACGATCCTCTACAGCCTGTTCTGGAAGCGGTTCACCACCCAGGGCGCGCTGTGGTCCATCTACGGCGGCCTGGCCTCGTCCGTCCTGCTCGTACTCTTCTCGCCGGTCGTCTCCGGCAAGCCGACCTCGATGTTCCCCGGCGTGGACTTCCACTTCTTCCCGCTGGAGAACCCGGGCCTGATCTCCATCCCGCTGGGCTTCGTGCTGGGCTGGCTGGGCTCGCTGCTGTCCAAGGAGGAGCCGGACGTGAAGAAGTACGCCGAGCTGGAGGTCCGCTCGCTGACCGGCACCGGAGCGCACTGACCCGGGGCCGCTGTTCCTCCGTACCACCGCCGGGCGGGGTGGCGTCGTAGATCCCTACGACGCCACCCCGCCCGCCTCGTGATGTTCCGCCCGTGCCCGCTGTCAGACCCATCGCGTAGGCTCGAAAGCGAAATGATCGGACTCGGGCAGGGGGCCCCAGTGCTCATCGACACCTACGGCAGGGTGGCCACCGACCTGCGCGTCTCGCTGACCGACCGGTGCAATCTGCGCTGCACGTACTGCATGCCCGAGGAGGGTCTGCAGTGGCTGGCCAAGCCGGACCTGCTCACCGACGACGAGATCGTCCGCCTGGTCCGCATCGCGGTGACGGACCTCGGCATCGAGGAGGTCCGTTTCACCGGCGGGGAGCCCCTGCTGCGCCCCGGGCTGGTCGGCATCGTCGAGCGGGTCGCCGCCCTGGAGCCCCGCCCGCAACTGTCGCTCACCACCAACGGCATCGGCCTGGAGCGCACCGCCACCGCCCTGCGCGCCGCCGGGCTGGACCGCGTCAACGTCTCCCTCGACACGCTGCGCCCGGACGTCTTCCGCGCCCTGACCCGCCGCAAGCGCCACGAGGACGTGCTGCGCGGCCTGGAGGCGGCCCGCGCCGCCGGCCTCACCCCGGTCAAGGTCAACAGCGTCCTGATGCCCGGGCTGAACGACGACGAGGCCCCCGACCTGCTGGCCTGGGCCATCGCCCACGACTACGAGCTGAGGTTCATCGAGCAGATGCCGCTCGACGCCCAGCACGGCTGGAAGCGCGAGGGCATGATCACCGCCGGTGACATCCTCGCCTCGCTGCGCACCCGCTTCACGCTCACCCCCGAGGAGCAGGAGGAGCGGGGCTCGGCGCCCGCCGAGCGCTGGACCGTCGACGGCGGCCCGCACCGCGTCGGCGTCATCGCCTCGGTCACCCGCCCGTTCTGCCGCGCCTGCGACCGTACGCGCCTGACCGCCGACGGCCAGATCCGCACCTGCCTGTTCGCCACCGAGGAAACGGACTTGCGCGCCGCCCTGCGCTCCGCCGCGCCGGACGCGGAGATAGCCCGCATATGGAAGCAGGCGATGTGGGGCAAGAAGGCCGGATCGGGACTGGACGACCCGGCGTTCCTCCAGCCGGACCGGCCGATGTCGGCGATCGGGGGCTAGAGCCTGGCTGGTGGACCAGGCTGCCCCCGTGGCCTCAGTGCCGTACGCCCTCCAGCCAGTGCGCGGCATGGGCCTCGTGGACGTGGACGAGCACGTCGAACGCGGCGGTGAGGGAGGCGACGCTCAGGTAGGCGTCCGCGTCCTGCGCCGGGTCGTACACCCCGCTGATGACCCGCATCTTCGCCGGGCCCGCCCGGCGGCGGTCTGCGGCTTCCCCGCGTTCTCCGTCCCCCTCGCGTTCCCCGCGCAGGTCCAGCCAGTGCGCGGGTGTGTCCGCCCGGCCGAGCTCGGTGTCCAGGAAGTCCGCGGGCGGCTCCGGGACGGTGACGACCCCCAGGTCCCCGTGGTGGAAGCCGATCGCCACCGCGACGTATCCCGCCCCGTAGCGGGCGCGCAGCTCGCTGCCGACGCTGGGCATCAGGGGGCCGTCGGAGACCATCCCGAGGCGGAACGGAGCCGCCGAGGTGTGTGCGATGCCGTCCCAGAAGACCATGCGCAGGCCCGTCCGGCGCTGGTGTCCGGCCAGCACGTCGGCCGCCGCCTCGTCCTCGCCGCCGAAGCCGCCCCGTCCGGCGACGCTCTTTTCATGGAACTCCACGATCAGACGCATCCGCGCGAGCACGGCCTCGTTCCCCTCCGCCGTCGGCAGGGACTTCAGCAGCGCGAGCGCGTCCCGCGCGTGCTCGGCGAACGGGCGCCCCGGGTGGACCCCCTGCGCCCGCTGGACGTGCTCGTCGAGGTCGTGCGCGGTCCTGATCGGCTCCAGGTGCGCGGTCAGCTCCGGCAGCCGGTCCGGGGCGACGGCGCGGACGTGGCCGAGCACGGCGTCGTAGTCCTCGCGCTGCACCTGCGCGGGCTTCGTGCCGACGATGCGGACCTGGTCGTCCGGGTGGTCGTTGTTGAACGCCCGGATCCAGCGGAGCGCCGCGGCCGTCTCCGCAGTGCGCCACGGGCGCCATGAGGCGTCGAGCGCGCTCTCGGCGGAGCCCTCGCCGGTGCGTACGTAGCGGTCCAGGCGGTCGGCGGCCCCGGCGTGCTCCTGCAGTGCTAGGAGGCGGAAGCCGTGCTGGGTGACCAGGCGGCGGAACAACTGGTCCTGGAGGCCGGAGACCTCGCGGGAGAAGCGGGTGGACCCGCCGATGCCGACGATCGTGGCGCCGGCGGCGATCCGGGCGGCGAGCCCGTCGAGGGAGTCGGCGGAGAAGGGGAGCGCGGGAGCGTGGGAGACGTCGTGGTCCATGCCCCGCACTCTCATACGTCAAGTTGAGTTGAGGTCAAGCGTCCGACCGGCCAGGCGGCCAGTCGGACGGCTCCCCCGCGCCGCCGACGCCGGCCCCGGTCGCTCCCACGGCTCCCACCGCTGCCGCGTCGCCGGCCGGTGCCGGGCCCCGGCGGCCTGCTGGTGGGCACGGCACACCGCGCAGTCCCAGCCGGGGCCCCGGGGGCGGTCGCGCTACCGCCAGTGGCCGGACCAATGGCGACGGGCCGGCCGGTGGTGGGTCAGTCGCCCGCCGGCCGGTCGGCGGCGGCCTGCTCCCACTCCGCCAGCGGCACGACGTCCTTCAGGAACCCGCGCAAGTTAAGGAAGTTGGACAGATGCTCGCGGTGCTCGTCGCACGCGAGCCAGGTCTTGCGGCGCTCCGGCGTGTGCAGCTTCGGGTTGTTCCAGGCGAGGACCCACACCGCGGCGGCGCGGCAGCCCTTGGCCGAACAGACCGGCGAGTCCGCGGCGACATCCGGCGTCGAGCCGGCCGGTCCGGGCCTGCCCGGGAAGCCCGGCAGGCCGGGGACCTGCGACGATGCGGAGTTTCCGGCGGAGCCGGGGGTGTCGGGATGCGGGGCGTCAGGGGAGTTCACGGCCTCAACCCTACGTCGCCCGGTGCCGGACATGGCGACGCCGGGCAGCCACGGGGGGAGCCGCCCGGCGTCGGTCCGTCGCTCCGACGGGGGATGCGGAGCGCGTACGCAGTATGTCACGCGGGAGTGGGCCCGGTGCACCGGAACCGCATGATTGATCTGAGCTTTTCTTGAGCTTTGCAGATCACGGAATGCTCAACTCCGCTCCTACCGCGGCCCGTCCGCATCCGGCCGAACCGCTTCCGGGACCGGTTCCGCCGGCCCGGCGGTGCCCCCGGGGCCCAGCATCGGCCGTGTGGGCGCCGGTATGAAGGTGGACGGCAGTGAACGTACGTTCTCCCGTCCCGCGTTGGCGATGACCACCGCGACGTACGGCAGGACGACGCCCAGAACCAGAGTGGCGATGGCCACGTGACGCTCGATGTTCCAGAGCACGGCCGTGAGCACCACGGCCACGGTCCGTACCGACATCGAGATCACGTAGCGGCGCTGCCGGCCCCGCACATCCTCCGTCAGGCCCCGCCGCGCTCCCGTGATCCGGATGGGCTGGGCGCCGGTCTGCTTCCGCATCACGTTCCACCACCTGCTTGTCGTGCCGGATTCTCCCCGGTTCCGCACCGATCCCACGTTACGCCGCGCCTGCGCCGCCTTCGAGACCGGGGCGCGATACGCGCGGGCCGGGTCCGTACCGCCGTCGCGCGTACGGCCCGCTCCGACGTGCGGCGTAGCCCATACGGAGTGAAACTGACGGTGCACGATTGCGTGCGCGCGCCGCTTGAGGAGGCGACATGACTTGGTTGTGGGCAATCATCGTGGGTCTGGTCCTGGGCCTGATCGCCAAGGCGATCCTTCCGGGCAAGCAGGCGATCCCGCTCTGGCTGACCGTGATCTGCGGCATGCTGGGCAGTGTCCTGGGCAACTGGCTCGCCACCGGCATCGGGGTGAACGACACCAAGGGCATCGACTGGACGCGGCACGTGCTGCAGCTGGTCGGCGCGGTCGTGGTCGTGGCGGTCGGCGACCGGCTCTGGGCCGCCGTACGCGGCCATCGAAGAGAGACGACCTGACGGCCCCGGAACACGGGACCTGAGAACCCTCGGAACACGCGAACGGCCGGTGCGCACGCGATGCGCACCGGCCGTTCGCACGCCGGAGCCGGAGCCGGAGCCGGAGCCGGAACACGGGACCTGAGGGCCCCGGAGCCGGGGAAGCGCGCAACCGCAGCCCCCGGCCGTTCCCGTCAGTGTCCTTCGAGCTGGGCCAGCTTGCGGCCGGCCTTCAGGTAGGCCGTACCGGGCACCCCGACCAGCTTCTCGGCCAGCACCTCGCCCAGCGGCCGGATCGCCTCGGCCTCGGCGAGCACCAGCGTCTGCTGCCCGTCCGGGGCCTCCACGACCAGGCGCAGCGCGTTCTGCTTGGCCAGCCGCCGGGCCGCCGAGGCGCTCGGCGTGAACTCCAGCACCTTGGTCAGCACCGTGGCCACCGTCTCCGCGCCGTGCTCGGCGACGTCCACCACCGGCAGCGTGCTCACGTCGGCGAAGGACTTCTTGGAGAACTGCGCGACGAACCCGGCGCGCGCGGCCATCGCCGCCTCCAGGCCGTACAGCGCCGTCACGACCTCGCCCGCCAGGACCTTCTTCAGGTCCATCGGGTGCAGGGTCTTGTCCGCGACCCGGGCCAGGACGACCGCGATCTCCTCGTCGGTCCACTCCGTCCACGCCTTCAGGTACGGCTCCATCAGCCGGTCCGGCACCGACATGATCTTTCCGAAGACGTCGTCGGCGGGCGCGCCGAGCCCGACGTAGTTGCCCTTGGACTTGGACATCTTGGCGCCGGTGCCGTCCGTGCCCTCGATCAGCGGCATGGTGACGACCAGCTGCGGCCGCTGCCCGCGCAGCTCCATGAGCTTGCGGCCCATCTGGAGGTTGAGCAGCTGGTCGGCGCCGCCCAGCTCCACGTCGCACTCCAGCGCCACCGAGTCCAGGCCCTGTGCGATCGGGTACAGCAGCTCCGTCATGGTCAGACCCGAGCCCGCGGCGAGCCGGTTCCTGAAGTCCTCGCGCTGGAGCAGCTGCGAGACCGGCACCTGCGAGAGCAGCCCGAGCAGCTCCGGGAAGGTGTACGGGGCCAGCCACTCGCTGTTCTGCCGGAAGCTGACCTTCTCGAAGTCGAAGAACGGCCGGACCTGGTCGCGGTAGCTGGCCAGGTTGGCGGCGATGTCCTCGTCGGTCAGCGGCGGGCGCTCGGCGGTACGGCCCGACGGGTCGCCGATCTTGGCGGTGAAGTCGCCGATGATCAGCGTCACGTCGTGCCCGAGCCGCTGGAACCGGCTCAGGATGATCAGCGGTACCGCGTGGCCGAGGTGGACGTCGGTGGCCGTCGGGTCGATGCCCAGCTTGATGTGCAGACCCCGGCCCGCCGCCCGGCGCTCCTCGATCCGCTCGGCCAGCTGGTCCACGCCCGGCAGCACCTCGACGGTACGGGAGGCGATCAGCTCGGCCTGCTCCTTGGCGGGCAGGTCCGTCAGGTCCAGATAGCGCCGCGCACCCGTCTCCTTGAGCAGCTCCGCGACGGTGGTGTCGGCGGAGAGGTCTGCGGAGAGCAGCGAGCTGGCGCGGGCGACGGATTCGCCGAGGCGTGTCATGGCGTTCCTGATCGGTCGGTTTTCCCGTACGGGAGGACGAAGGGAGAGTCTATTAGAGCCGGTGACCGGACTCCGGCGGACGCCCTCCCGGACCCGGCCGCCGGTCACCGGCCCCCGGCCGCCCGCGTCACACGCCCGGGCTGACCGAACTCATGTTGAAGTCCGGGATCCGCAGGGGCGGCATCGCGGCGCGGGTGAAGTAGTCGCTCCACTCCCGGGGCAGCGTGCGCTCCGTACGGCCCGCCTCTACGGCCCGTGCCAGCAGGTCCACCGGCGACTCGTTGAAGCGGAAGTTGTTCACCTCGCCGGTCACCTCGCCGTTCTCGACCAGGTAGACGCCGTCCCGGGTGAGCCCGGTGAGCAGCAGCGTCGCCGGGTCCACCTCGCGGATGTACCACAGGCAGGTCAGCAGCAGCCCCCGCTCGGTGCCCGCCACCATCTCCTCCAGCGACCGGGTGCCGCCGCCGTCCAGGATCAGGTTGTCGATGCCCGGCGCCACCGGCAGCCCGGTCAGCCCGGCGCTGTACCGGGTGGTCACCAGCCGCCGCAGTTCGCCGTCGCGCAGCCAGTCGGTGGGCTCCAGGGGCAGCCCGTTGTCGAAGACGGAGGCGTCGTCGCCCGAGGAGTGGGCCAGGACGAACGGCGCGCACTCCAGGCCCGGGGCGCCCGGGTCGCTGCGCAGCGTCAGCGGCAGCCCGGCGAGCTTCGACCCGACGAGGGTGCCGCCGCCCGGCCGGGAGAAGACCGTACGGCCCTCGACGGCGTCCCGGGCCGCCGCCGACCACTGCTGGTAGACGAGCAGGTCGGCGACGGCGGTCGGCGGCAGCAGCGTCTCGTACCGTCCGGCCGGCAGCTCGGTCCGCCGCTCGGCCCAGCTCAGCCGGGTGGCCAGCTCCGCGTCCATGGCCAGCGGGTCCGCGTCCCGGAAGTCACGGGTGGACCGCCCGGCCCAGGCGGACCGGGTGCGGTCCGGGGACTTGGCGTTCAGCTCCAGCGTCCCGGTGGGCTGGTCGTGCCGCAGCCGCAGCCCCGTGGACGAGCCGAGATAGGACGAGACGACCTCGTGGAACGCGAAGCCGTACAGCTCCCGGCCCCCGTCCCCGGCCCGCTTGAACGACTCGCCCAGTGCGGGCGCGAAGGCGTCGAAGACCGCCGAGGAGGTCTCGGCCGGGGCGTCGGTGAAGTGCGGCGACGGCGCGCTGCCGGAGACCAGCGGCCCGGCGTCCTCGGCGGGGCCCGCCGCGCGGGCGGCGGCCTCCGCCTCGCGCACCAGCGGCTCCAGATCGGCCGCGGTCACCGCGGACCGGGTGACCACGCCCGAGGCGGTGCCCTGCGCGCCGTCCACGGTGGCGATCACCGTCAGCGACCGGCCGCGGGTGACCCCGTTGGTGGTCAGCGCGTTGCCGGCCCAGCGCAGGTTGGCACTGGACCGCTCGTCCGCGATGACCACGCACCCGTCGGCCCGGGACAGCTCCAGCACCCGCTCGACGATCTCGTGGGGCGCACTCACCCGCGCGGTACGGCTGCTCATCGGCCCGCCTCCTGTGCCGTGTTCAAAATACTCACATCGGTGAACAGAGCCGAAGGGCACCCGTGCGACACCGCCGCGATCTGCCCCGGCTGCGCCTTCCCGCAGTTGAACGCCCCTCCGAGGACGTACGTTTCCGGTCCTCCGACGGCCGCCATCGACCCCCAGAACTCCGTAGTGCTTCCCTGATAGGCAACATCCCGGAGCTGCCCGCAAAGGCGGCCGTTCCGGATGAGGTAGGCCCTCTGCTGGGTGAACTGGAAGTTGTACCGCTGCATATCGATCGACCACGACCGGTCCCCGACGACATAGACGCCGTGTTCCACCCCGGAGATCAGCTCCTCGGTGGTCGGGCCCTGGGGGGCGGGCTGGAGGGAGATGTTGGCCATGCGTTGGACGGGGACGTGGGCGGGGGAGTCGGCGTAGGCGCAGCCGTTGGAGCGGGGGAAGCCGGTGAGTTTCGCGGTGCGGCGGTCGAGTTGGTAGCCGACCAGTGTGCCGTTCCTGATCACGTCCCAGGATTGGGCTGCCACGCCCTCGTCGTCGTAGCCGATGGTCGCCAGGCCGTGTTCGGCGGTGCGGTCGCCGGTCACGTGCATCGCCTCGGAGCCGTACGCGAGCTTTCCGAGCTGGTCGAAGGTGGCGAAGGAGGTGCCCGCGTACGCGGCTTCGTAGCCCAGCGCGCGGTCCAGTTCGGTGGCGTGCCCGATCGACTCGTGGATGGTCAGCCAGAGGTTGGAGGGGTCCACGACCAGGTCGTAGCGGCCCGATTCGACGCTGGGGGCGCGCAGTTTCCCGGCGAGGTGGTCCGGGATCTCCGCCAGCTCAGCGTCCCAGTCCCAGTGGTCGCCGGTCAGGTACTCCCAGCCGCGGCCGGCCGGCGGGGCCAGGGTGCGCATCGAGTCGAACTCGCCGCTCTCCGGGTCCACGGCGACCGCGGTCAGCTGCGGGTGCAGCCGTACCCGCTGCTGGGTGGTGCTGGTGCCCGCCGTGTCCGCGTAGAACTTGTTCTCCTGGACGGTCATCAGCGAGGCGTCCGCGTGCGCCACGCCCGGCGCGGCCAGCAGCCGCGCGCTCCACTCCATCAGCAGCCCGGTCTTGTCGGCATCCGGTACGTCGAAGGGGTTGATCTCGTACGAGGAGATCCAGGTGCGGTCGGGGTGGGCGGGCTCGTCCGCCAGCTCGACCCGTTCCGCGGAGCCGGCCGCCTCGGTCACCTTGGCCGACAGCTTCGCCATCGCCACCGCCTGCCCGGCCACCCGCGCCGCGGCGTCCATCGTCAGGTCGACGCCGGAGGCGAAGCCCCAGGCGCCGTTGTGCACCACGCGCACCGCGTAGCCGAGGTTCGTGGTGTCGGAAGCCTCCGACGGCCGGGCGTCCCGCAGCCGCCAGGCCGCGTTGCGCACCCGTTCCAGGCGGAAGTCCGCGTGCTCGGCGCCCAGGGCGCGGGCCCGCGCCAGCGCGGCGTCGGCCAGCGCCCGCAGCGGCAGCGCGAGGAAGGTCTCGTCGATGGAACGAGGTGTGACAGGCAAGGCGTCCTCCCGTGGTCGGCGCCATGAATCATGCCCTGCCCGGGGCGCGCGGCCCACCCCATAGGGGCCCCGGACGGCGGTGGCTTCTGTAGGGACCCGACAGTGACCGGCGTGCGCGCCTGTCCGGGCTCGATTCTCCGTACGAGGCCGGTGACCGATAGTTTCGTAGCGAACGCAGGTCGGACAGGACACGGAAAGGGTGATCTCTTGAGCCGCTCGGTTCTGGTCACCGGAGGCAACCGCGGCATTGGCCTCGCCATCGCCCGGGCCTTCGCCGAGGCAGGCGACAAGGTCGCCATCACCTACCGCTCGGGGGAGCCGCCCGAGGGATTTTTGGCCGTGAAGTGTGACATCACGGACGCCGAGCAGGTCGAGCAGGCGTACAAGGAGATCGAGGAGAAGCAGGGCGCGGTGGAGGTGCTGGTGGCCAACGCCGGCGTCACCCGCGACCAGCTGCTCATGCGGATGTCCGAGGAGGACTTCGCCTCGGTCCTCGACACCAACCTCACCGGCACCTTCCGGGTGGTCAAGCGCGCCAACCGCGGGATGCTGCGGGCGCGCAAGGGCCGCGTCGTGCTGATCTCGTCCGTCGTGGGCCTGCTGGGCTCCGCGGGCCAGGCGAACTACGCGGCCTCCAAGGCCGGCCTGGTGGGCTTCGCCCGCTCCCTCGCCCGTGAGCTGGGCAGCCGTAACATCACCGTCAACGTCGTCGCGCCCGGTTTCGTCGACACCGACATGACCCGTGCGCTCACCGACGAGCAGCGGGAGGGCATCGTCAAGCAGGTGCCGCTCGCGCGCTACGCGCAGCCCGAGGAGATCGCCGCCTCGGTCCGCTTCCTGGCCTCCGACGAGGCCGCGTACATCACCGGAGCCGTCATTCCCGTCGACGGCGGATTGGGCATGGGTCACTGATCAGCATGAGTGGAATCCTCGCAGGCAAGCGCATCCTCGTCACGGGCGTACTGACCGAGGCGTCGATCGCCTTCCAGACCGCCAAGGTCGCCCAGAATGAGGGTGCCGACGTCATCCTGACCGGTTTCGGCCGGCTGTCGCTCGTGGAGCGGATCGCCAAGCGGCTGCCCAAGGAAGCCCCCGTCATCGAGCTGGACGTCACCAACCAGGAGCACCTGGACGGGCTGGCGGACAAGATCCGCGAGCACCAGGGTGACGACGCCCGTATCGACGGCATCGTGCACTCCATCGCCTTCGGCCCGCAGGGCGCCTTCAACTTCCTGGAGGCGAGCTGGGAGGACGTGTCCACCGCGGTGCACGTCTCGGCGTACTCGCTGAAGTCGCTGACCATGGCCTGCCTGCCCCTGATGGGCCCCGGCTCCTCGGTCGTCGGCCTCACCTTCGACGCCCAGACCGCCTGGCCGAAGTACGACTGGATGGGCGTGGCCAAGGCGGCCCTGGAGGGCACCAGCCGCTACCTGGCCCGCGACCTGGGCCCGCGGGGCATCCGCAGCAACCTGGTCTCGGCCGGTCCGATCAAGTCGATGGCCGCCAAGTCCATCCCGGGCTTCGAGGAGCTGGCGGACGTGTGGAACCACCGCGCCCCGATCGGCTGGGACCTGGCCGACCCGGAGCCGGCCGGCCGCGGTGTCGTCGCCCTGCTGTCGGACTTCTTCCCGAACACCACCGGCGAGATCGTGCACGTCGATGGTGGCGTGCACATGATGGGTGCCTGATATTTGCGAGTGAGGGGTGCCCGCCATCCGCGAGTGATCGGCCCCTGATACCCGCGAGTGATCGGCCCCTGGCGCACGTAAGCGCCTGAACCGCTGCCCGTCCCGGTCCGCCGGGGCGGGCAGTGTGCGTTGTCCGCGGTACGGGACCAGGACGTACGCGGTACGGGATCAGCCGGTGCCCTGAGCGCTGAGCCGGCAGCCGAAGGGGTGGGCGCTCGCCTCGGCCGCGGCGCGTTCGTCGTCGCCCGCGCGGATCGCCGCCACCAGCCGCGCGTGGTCCACGTGCGCCTCGGGCCGCAGTACGTCGCCCACGTCGGCGCGGAGGAACTCCCGCAGCACGCCGCCGAGGTCGGCGTACAGCTCGGCCAGCACCTCGTTGTGGGAGGCCGCGACGACCGCCATGTGCAGCGTCGCGTCGGCCTCCACGAAGGCGGTCGCGGCGCCGGACTCCCAGGCCCGCTCGCGCCGCTCCAGTGCGGTGTCGAGCTGCCGCAGGTCGTGGTCGGTGCGGCGGCGCGCGGCCAGCCGGGCGGCCGCCGCCTCCAGCGCGCTGCGCAGCTCCGCCACATGCTCCGGATCGGCGTCCGCGAAGCGGCGGTTCATCACCCCGGCCAGCTCGCTGGTCGCCGCCACGTACGTGCCCGAGCCCTGGCGGATGTCCAGCAGGCCGTTGTGCGCCAGTGCCCGTACGGCCTCGCGGACGGTGTTGCGGGCCACCCCGAGTTGTTCGACCAGCTCCGGCTCGGTCGGGATGCGGGACCCCACTGGCCACTCGCCGGAGGTGATCTGGGCCCGCAGCTGCGTGATCACCTGGTCGGCCAGCGCGGAGCGCCGGGGCGAGGTCAGTGGCATGTCAGCGCTCCAGTAGGACGGGGGCCCGGGGCCCGACGGTAGGCACCGCGAGAGGATAGCGAGCCGGCCGGCCGCGCGGTCCGCCCGGATGGGCCGGGACCGGCGGAAAAGCCTGGACAAGTATTCATCCCATGATTCTATGATGAGTCCATGGCAGACGACTCCCTCGCGACACTCGGCCCTGAGGCCAGGGCCCCCGGCCCGTCACCGGAACAGCACACGACCGCACCGGCCCGGCCGGACCGGGCCGCCGCCCCCGAGACGACGCCGGGCCGCGTCCCGGCCGCCGGGCGCGCGGTGCCGATCGTCATGATCGTCGGTCTGGTCCTGGCCGCCCTCAACCTCCGCCCGGCCATCACCAGCCTCGGCCCGCTCATGGAAGAGGTACGGTCCGGCCTGGGCATGAGCGCGTCCGTGGCCGGCCTGCTCACCTCCGTACCGGCCCTGTGCTTCGCGGTCTTCGGTACCGCGGCACCGAGGCTGGCCCGGCGCTGGGGCCCCGGCGCGGTCGTCTGCGCGGGCATGGTGGCGATCGCCGCGGGCGTCATCGTCCGGCCGTTCACCGGCGGCACCCCCGGCTTCCTCGCCGCCACCGCGCTGGCCCTGGCGGGCATCGCGGTCAGCAACGTCCTGCTGCCGGTCGTCATCAAGACCTGGTTCCCGGACCGTGTCGGCCCGCTGACCGGCCTGTACTCGATGGCGCTGGCCCTGGGCACCTCGCTCGCCGCCGCGCTGACCGTCCCCGTCACCGCCGCGCTCGGCGGCAGCTGGCAGGCCGGTCTGGTGGTGTGGGCGGTGCTCGCCGTCCTCGCCGTGCCGCCCTGGCTGACCGTCGTACGCGGCCGGAAGGGGGAGCGCGGGCCGGCCGTCCCGGCGCCCGCCGCACCGGCCGCCCTGCGGGTCGGCACGTCGCCGACCGCCTGGGCGCTGGCGGTCTTCTTCGGCCTCCAGGCCACCGCCGCGTACATCACCATGGGCTGGATGCCGCAGATCTTCCGTGACGCCGGGGTCCCGGCGGGCACCGCGGGGGTGCTGCTCGCCGTCACCATGGCGATGGGCGTCCCGCTGTCCTTCGTCCTGCCCCGGGTCGCCGCCCGGATGCGCAACCAGGGGCCGCTGGCCGTCGGCCTCGGCCTGTGCGGGCTGGCCGGTTACGCCGGTCTGTGGCTCGCCCCGGCCGCCGGGGCCTGGGCCTGGGCGTTCCTCCTGGGCCTCTCCAACTGCTCCTTCCCGCTCGCCCTGACGATGATCGGGATGCGGGCCCGCAGCGCCGACGGCGTCGTACGGCTGTCCGCCTTCACGCAGAGCGTCGGCTACCTGATCTCCATCCCCGGCCCGCTCCTGGTGGCCACGCTCTACCAGCACAGCGGCGGCTGGGGGTTGCCGATCGCGCTGATGGCCGGGCTGATGGTGCCGCAGATGGCGGTCGGGATGCTGGCGGGCCGGGACCGCCGGATGGAGGACGAGGCGCGGGTGCGACACTGAAGCCATGCCAGTGCTCGAACCGAATCCGCAGGGCGGACAGAAGAAGCTGCTCATCGTGCTGGGGGCGATGCTCGCGGTGACCGCCGTCATCGCCGTCATCGCGAGCCTCGCCTCACCCTGACGCGCCGGGGCCCCGGCCGGGGCGGGGGTGGGGACAACCCCACCGCCCCCTAGGGGGCCAGGCTCAGGGGTAAGTGGGTGGCGTACCGGATGGGAACGGCCGCCGCGGGTCCGTAGGTTCGAAGCACACCGTGCCGCTGCGGTGGGCGCGGCCGCACCCCGCGGCCGCGTCGTCCCCGCCATCTCCCCGGAGGCCATCGATGTCCGCCGCGTCCAGCCGGCCGTCCGTCCCCCGCAGCCCGGGTGCTCGTACGGGCCTGCCGTGGTGGGCCGTGGCCCTCGCCGTCGTCTCCTTCGTCACGCTGCTCACCGTCATGGCGGCACCGTCCACGGCGCACGCGGTGAGCGCGTCCCAGAGCCTGGCGCCGGTGCTGGAATTCCTCGCCCGCCTCGTCGGCATCGGTGCCTGACGAGCCGGTGGCCGGGGGCGCCGGCGGTGCGTTCACCCTGCGGGGGGAGCGCCCCAACACCTCGCGCCGCACGCCGGGTTTCGTGCGAAGCTGGGACACATGAGCGCCGATACACCTCGCCGGATTGTCCTTCTCCGCCATGCCAAGGCCGAGTGGTCGCAGGAGAGCGACCACGAGCGACCCCTCGCGGAACGCGGCCGCAAGGACGCCCCGGCCGCCGGTCACTGGCTGGCCGGAGCCGGGATCACCCCCGACCTGACCCTGTGCTCGACCGCCGCGCGCACGCGCGAGACCTGGAAACTCGTCGTGGGCGAGCTTCCGCAGCGCCCCCGGACCGTCTACGACGAGCGGCTGTACGAAGCCTCCCTCGGCGAACTGATCGCCGTGCTGAACGAAACCTCCGAGGACGTGAACGACCTGCTGCTGGTCGGCCACAACCCCGGCATGCACGGGCTCGCCGACGCGCTGGCGGGCGAGGCCGAGGGCGACCTGCTCGCGCGGATGAACCGCAGCGGCTTCCCCACCTCCTCGATCGCCGTACTGTCCTTCACCGGCTCCTGGAAGTCGGTCGAGCACGGCGTCGGCCGCCTGGACGCGTTCTGGGCGCCGCACGTCTGACCGGACCACCGGCACCGCCGGAATGGATGAGGGCTCCGACGCCATGGCGTCGGAGCCCTCATCCATTCCGGCGGAGTCCCGGGTGCTGTCGTCCGGCGGCGCGCTCAGTCGTCGTGCGTGTCCGCCGCCTCCACCTCTTCGCGGGTGATGCCGAGCAGGTACAGCACGGTGTCCAGGAACGGTACGTTCACCGCCGTGTGCGCGGCCTGGCGGACCAGGGGCTTTGCGTTGAAGGCCACGCCCAGACCCGCCGCGTTGAGCATGTCCAGGTCGTTGGCGCCGTCGCCGATCGCCACGGTCTGCGCGAGCGGTACGCCGGCCTCGTGCGCGAAGCGGCGCAGCAGCCGCGCCTTGCCCGCCCGGTCGACGATCTCGCCGGTCACCTTGCCGGTGAGCCTGCCGTCGACGATCTCCAGCGTGTTGGCGGACGCGAAGTCCAGGCCCAGCTCTTCCTGGAGCGCGTCGGTGACCTGGGTGAACCCGCCGGAGACCACGCCGACTTGGTAGCCGAGGAGCTTGAGGGTGCGCACCAGCGTCCGGGCACCGGGGGTCAGCCGCACCTCCTTGCGCACCCGCTCCACCACGGACGCGTCCAGCCCCTCCAGGAGCGCGACGCGGGCGTGCAGCGACTCCTCGAAGTCCAGCTCGCCGCGCATCGCCGCGGTGGTGACCGCGGCGACCTCCGCCTCGCAGCCCGCGTGCGCCGCGAACAGCTCGATGACCTCGTCCTGGATGAGGGTGGAGTCGACGTCCATGACGACCAGGCGCTGGGCGCGGCGCTGGAGGCCGGAGGCGACCACCGCGACGTCCACGCCGAGCGCGGCGGCCTCTATGGCCAGCGTGGTGCGCAGGGCCTCGGTGGCGGCGCCGGAGACCGCGAACTCCACGGCGGTGACGGGGTACTTGGCCAGCCGGAAGATCCGGTCGATGTTGGCGCCGGTGCCGGTGATCGCGGCGGCTATGGCGGCGGTGGACTCCGCGGTGAGCGGGTGGCCGAGCACGGTGACGTGCGAGCGGCCGGTGCCGCGCGGCCGGTTGTCACCGGTGCCGGAGATGATCTCGGCCTGGAGGTTCAGCGACTCGGCCCAGCTGTGCACGGTGGCGCGCAGGTCGCCCTCGGTGGCGCCGGTCGAGCCGCCGGCCGGCACGGGGGAGGTGACCAGGGCGCACAGCACGATGCGGCCCCGGGTGACCACCTGCTCGATGTCGACGACATCGACGGAGTAGGCGGCGAGGGTGTCGAAGAGTCCGGCGGTGATGCCCGGCCGGTCCTTCCCGAAGATCTTGACGAGGAGGGTGGGTACGTCATCGCCCGGTACGGCGGTGGCAGGCGGGATCTGCGATGCGCTCATGGTGCTCTTACGGTAACCGGACCTCGCCGGCCGCCGTACAGGTGTCCGTGGTGCGGACGCTTCGCTGCTCAGCGGCCTCGTCCCGGCCGTCCGGGCGGCGGTGGCCCGTCGGGCGGGTCCTCCTCCGGCCGCTGCCGGGGCTTGCCGCGCGGCTCGGGCGGCGCCGGGGGACGCGGGGGAGGGGGCGGCCGGTGGCCGCCCACCGTGGGGCGGGCATCGGGCGGTGGGGGAGTCCCCGGCGGCCTGGCTCCGGGGCGGCGCGCCGTCGGCGCCGCGTTCCCGGAGGGCGGCGGACCCCAGTCGCGGGTGTGCGGGGGCTGCCCGGGCGGTGGCGGCCAGGTCTGGGTCTCCGTCGGGGGCCCCTGCGGCGGGGACGGCCAGCTCTGCGGCGGCTCCGGCGGTGGGGCCGGCCAGTCCCGCCTGCGCTGCGGCGCCCCGCCGGGGGACGGCTCCGCACCTTGCGGCGGGCGCATATACGGGTTCGTGTCGGCGTGCGGGGGACGGTACGCGGGGGAGGGGGTGTACGGGCCGGGCCGGTAGGCGGCGTCGGGATAGTCCCGGGAACCCGGCCCGCCGTACTCCTGCATGGAGGCGGCGTGGTCCTGGCCGTACCGCTGCGTACGGGCGTCGGAACCCTGCCCGTACCCCCGTACGTCCTCCGGCGGTGGCCCCGCACGGCCGGGCCGCCGTACGGCCCGCCGCCCGGCGGCCCCGGTGGCGCACGCCAGCAGGCCGCCCACCAGGCCCGCCGCCGCACCCCACACCGCGCCCAGCGCGAACGCCGCCGGTACGCTCCCCCGAAGCTCCAGACCCGCCCCGAAGGCGTCGAACCCGAAGACGGACAGGCTCGCGTTCGCCGCCACGCCGGTCAGGTGCACCAGCAGCGGCAGCGCCAGCGCCGTCAGCGCGCCCAGACCGGCCGCGCAGCGCAGCGCGAACGGCAGCGTCCGGGCGCCCTCCCGCGGCGTACGGACCGCCGTGAGCACCCCGGCGAGCAGCATCATCAGCGCGGCGGCCACCGGCAGCAGCCACACCCGCCCGTCCAGCTCGGCGAGCCGCCCGATGGTCAGCTGCGCCGCGTTCCGCCCGTCGAGCAGCCGGTCCACGGGGTCGGGCAGGAACCGGGTGAGCACCCCGGAGGCGCTGCCGTGCCAGGGGACGAAGAGGCCCAGCGGAATGCCGAGCCACACCCCGTTCGGCGCGGCGAGCAGCGCCGCGCCGAGCACCCGCCGCGGATGGGCGTCGCCGACGGCCGCGTACCCGGCCGCCGCCAGACCCGCCGCCACCGCCACCAGCACCATCGTGACCAGCGCCGACGCCGCGGGCCGCACGACGCGGTGGGCCGCCGTGAGCGCCCGGGGCAGCGGCGCCCGCCGGGCCGCCGCCACCGTGATCACCAGCACCCCCAGCACCCACAGCGCACCGCCGGTCAGCGAGGCCCCGGTGTCCACCGCGAACCCGACGGACGCCTCGGCGCCGATGAGGTCGGCGATCCGCTCCGGCAGCCCGCCACCGTCGCCGGTCCCGAGGCCGCCCAGGCCGTCCCGCAGCCGGTCGAGCAGCCCGCCGTCGCCGCTGCCGCCCCCGGAGCCCCCGCCACCGACCAGTCCGCCCAGCCCGGCCAGCGTCTTGCCGTCGATCGTTACGGAGTCGTGCCCGGCCCAGGCCAGGAAGGCCAGCAGCGCGACGAACAGGGCCGCCAACGTCCCGGCGCGCGCGCCCAGTTCACCCCGGCCGACGGTCGCGCCGGCCCGGCGCAGCGACCGGGCGAACACCCACCCCAGCACCAGGGCGCCCACCAGGCCCACACCCAACGGGGCGATGTCAACGGCGGATTCGGCCGCCTGCCCCGCCAGTCCGAAGGCGCTCACATCGCCCGACGGCGTCACCGAGCCGCCCACGGCCAGCACCACCGCGGCGGCGGTCAGCGGCCCGAGCGACGCCGCCGAGTCGGCGCCCAGCAGGTGCAGCCCCAGCGCCGCCACCCCGGCCATCGCCAGGAACGCCCAGCTGACGGCGGCGACGGCGGACAGCAGCACGTCGCCCCAGCGGATCCGTGCGGTCTTGCCGGCGGTCATCGATGCCCCCCGATCCGAGCCGAGTCGCCCCGAACGCGCCGGATGCCATGATCCGTGCGTATCCGTGGGCGCTTACCACTCTCCGTGGGCCTTTCGCCGCCGTCAACGCGGACGGCTCATGACCTCGTCCGGCCCGGTTTTTGGCTCCGGGCACCGCGCCTGAAATAGTTCCTCACGATGTTCGCCATCCCTAGACTTCCCATACAGGGCGTCACTCGGGGGACTATGTAATGGGGCATGGAGTGCCTGAACTCGTACTCGAATTGAACGGACGGACCTGGACGCTCGACCCGTCCCGGTCCTACAGCCTGGGCCGTGATCCGCACGGTGACATGGTGCTGGAAGACGCCAGGGTCTCCTGGCGGCACGCCATCGTCCGCTGGGGCGGGCACAGTTGGGTCATCGAAGACCAGGGCAGTACCAACGGCACGTATGTCCAGGGGCAGCGGATCCACCAGATGGAGATCGGCCCCGGCTCCGCGGTGCACCTCGGCAACGCCACGGACGGCCCGCGGCTGACCCTGTCGGGCAGCGCCGCGCCGGCCGCCGGCGTGCACAGCGCGCGGCCCGCGATGGCGCAGCCGCAGGTCCAGGGCGGGCCGGGCTGGGCCGCGCCGCCGCAGGCCCAGCAGCCGCCGGTCCACCAGGCGCCCGTCCATCAGGCCCCGGCCCACCAGATCCCGCAGCAGCAGGGCTGGAACCAGCCGCCGCAGGCCCCGTACGCCCAGCAGCCGCCCCACGGCGGGCCCGCGGCCCAGCGCCCCCCGATGGCCCAGCAGCCGCCGGCCGACCGGTCCCACGCCGCCGCCCCGCCGGTCTACGGCGACCGCAGCCCGACCACCTTCCACCGCCTCGACCTCGGCCGCGTCATGCGCATCGGCCGCGCGCTGGAGAACGAGCTGGTCGTCTCCGACCTCCAGGTCTCCCGGCACCACGCCGAGTTCCGGGCCACGCCCGACGGCCGCTTCGAGATCCACGACCTCGGCAGCCACAACGGCACGTACATCAACGGCCAGCCGGTCCCGAAGTCGGGCAGGGCGCCGGTCGGCCCGAACGACATCATCGGCGTCGGCCACTCCACCTTCCGGCTGGTCGGCGACCGGCTGGAGGAGTTCGTCGACACCGGCGAGGTCTCCTTCTCGGCCCGCCACCTGACCGTCACCGTCGACGGCGGCAAGCAGATCCTCAAGGACGTCTCCTTCGGCGTCCCGGAGAAGTCCCTGGTGGCGGTGATCGGCCCGTCCGGGTCGGGCAAGTCCACCCTGCTCAAGGCGCTGACCGGCTACCGGCCCGCCGACCAGGGCGACGTGCTCTACGACAACCGCAACCTCTACAAGCAGTTCGCCGAGCTGCGCCAGCGCATCGGCCTGGTCCCGCAGGACGACATCCTCCACAAGGAGCTGACCGTCCAGAAGGCCCTGAGGTACGCGGCCAAGCTGCGCTTCCCCGGCGACACCGCCGAGGCCGAGCGCACCGCGCGGATCGACGAGGTGCTGCGCGAGCTGAAGCTGGACGTGCACAAGGACAAGAAGGTCACCTCCCTCTCCGGCGGCCAGCGCAAGCGCGTCTCGGTCGCCCTGGAGCTGCTGACCAAGCCGTCTCTGATATTCCTGGACGAGCCGACCTCCGGCCTGGACCCGGGCATGGACCGTGACGTCATGCAGCTGCTGCGCGGCCTGGCCGACGACGGCCGTACGGTCCTGGTGGTCACCCACTCCGTGGCCGAGCTGGCGCTGTGCGACAAGCTGCTGGTGATGGCGCCGGGCGGCGGCGTGGCCTACTTCGGCCCGCCGGAGGAGGCGCTGAACTTCTTCCAGTACGACTCCTGGGCGGACGTCTTCTCCGCCTTCGAGAACTACCGCGACTACGACTGGATGGGCCGCTGGCGCGGCTCCCCGCACTACCAGATGTACGCCGCGGACATCGACGCCGTCGCCCCGCAGTCGGTGTCGGTGCAGGCGCCCCCGGTCCGGATGCAGAAGTCGCAGAGCTGGGGCTCGCAGCTGTGGACCCTGATGCGGCGCTACGTCTCCGTGCTCGCCTCCGACCGCGGCTTCCTCGGCCTGATGCTGATCCTGCCGGCCGTGCTCGGCGTGGTCTCCATCCTCATCCCCAGCCAGCACGGCCTGGGGTACGGACCCAAGGGCCCCAACCGCGACGCCAGCACGATCATGCTGATCCTCGCGGTCGGCATGTGCTTCTCGGGCGCCGCCAACTCGGTCCGCGAGCTGATCAAGGAGCGGGTCATCTACGAGCGGGAACGGGCCACCGGCCTGTCCCGGTCCGCGTACCTGATGTCCAAGGTGATCGTGCTCGGGGTGGTCACCGCCATCCAGGGCGTGATCATCGCGGCGATCGGCTTCACCCCGCGCAAGATGCCCACCGAGGGCGTGCTCTTCAAGGACCTGCCGGCCGTCGAAATGGCGCTGGCGGTCATCGCGCTCGGCTTCACCTCGATGATGTTCGGCCTGATCATCTCGGCGCTGGTCAAGACCGCCGAGAAAACCATGCCGCTGCTGGTCATGTTCGCCATCGTCCAGGTCGTCTTCACCGGCGTGCTCTTCCAGCTCTTCGACACGGTCGGCGTCGCCCAGGTCGCCTGGCTGATGCCGTCCCGCTGGGCGGTGGCCGCGATGGGCGCGACCGCCGACATGAACACGCTGCTGCCGTGGGAGGCGGGCAACCCCGACCCGCTGTGGAAGCACGAGGCGAGCGTCTACGCGATGGACCTGGTCATCCTCGTGGCGCTCGGCGTGGCCCTGGCCTTCGTGGTGGCCCGGCTGCTGCGCCGCCACGAGCCGGAGGTCATGCGCAAGTAACGCGTGGCACGGCAGACGCCGAGGGCGGCACCCGCAGCGGGTGCCGCCCTCGGCGTCTGTGCGTCCGGCTCAGTACGCGGAGTTCACGTTGTCCATCGAGCCGTAGGTCGCGGCCGCGTAGTTGCAGGCGGCGACGATGTTGGCGACCGGGTCGAAGATGTCCCAGGAGGTGCCCTCGACGTGGTACGCCTGGAAGGTCGGGTCGATCACCTGGAGCAGGCCCTTGGACGGGGTGCCCTGCTGCGCGTTGGAGTCGTAGCCGTTGACGGCCTGCGGGTTGCCGGTCGACTCCCGCATGATGTTGCGGTACAGACCGTCGTACGAGCCGGGGATGCCGTGCTTCTGCATGATGTCCAGCGATTCCCGGATCCAGCCGTCCAGGTCGTTGCTGTACGTCTTGGCCGGCTCCGGGGCCGGGGCGGCGGCGCGGTCGGCGGACCGGCTCGCGGCCTCCTGGTCCTTGCGCTCCTGGTCGGCCTTGGCCTTGGCGTCGGCCTCCTGCTTGGCCTTGGCCTCGTCCTCGGCCTTCTTCTTGGCCTCGGCGGCGTCCTTCTCGGCCTGCTGGGCGGAGGCGTCCGCCTGCTTGCCGATGGTGTCCTGCTGGGTCTTGGCGGCGTTGTCGACCGCGCTGAAGGCGACCGGCTTGATGTTCTGGACGGCTGCCTGGTCGTTCTGCCCGGCGTCCGCCGAACCCGGGACGAGGGCGAAGACCAGCGCGGCCGCACCGGTCGCGGCGACGCCGGCGGCCGAGAGCTTGTGCGTCCGGTTCAGGCGGGCGTAGCCGGGAATGGCGTGCTTGGGCATGCGGAGTTAGACCTCTTCCAATGGGTTGCGCCGCTGTGGCCGGGAAAGGCGGTGAACGCCGAGTTCTGTCCACGGCGCCGAGCGACGGCAGTCATTGTTAGCGGCCGGAAATTAGCTGAGCAAAGAGCCGAATTACGATCCCGGTTAGTGGAACCCGGGGTGTGGATATCGCGTCACCACCGGCTCATCCCGGCGTCAGGTCCGGGTCCGCCGCAGGTATACCCCGCATCATCCAAAAGTCGTAGCCGCGTCACCGGGCCACTAATGCCGTTCGTAAGTGACCTGGGTCCTATGCGCGGCGTCACACCGGGCAAGAGGTTTAGTTGCCCGGTGTGATTGCACTCGCACAGTCCGTCAGTGAATTAGATCTCCACCAGCACCTGGTCCAGGGACTTTCGGACGAGATCCGGTACCCGGCAGTCCTCGGCCGGATATCCCACCGGGATCACCGCGAACGCCTTCTCGTTGGCGGGCCGCCCCAGCACCTCCTGGAGGAAGCGCATCGGGCTCGGCGTGTGCACCAGGGCCGCCAGGCCGGACAGGTGCAGCGCGGACAGCAGCATGCCGACCGCGATGCCCACCGACTCGTCCACGTAGTAGTGCTTGTGCCGGGTGCCGTCCTCGCCCAGCCAGTACCGCTGCTGGAAGACGACGATCAGGTGGGGCGCGTCGGTCAGATGCGGTTTGATCTCGTCCGTACCCAGCGGGCGCAGCGCCGCCAGCCACTCCTCGCCGAGCCGCCCGGCATAGGAGATGCGTTCCTCCTCCTCCGCTGCCTCCCGGATGTGCCGCCGCACTTCCGGATCCTTGACCAGGACGAACGTCCAGGGCTGCTGGTGCGCCCCGGACGGCGCGGTGGCCGCGCAGGCGATGGCGTCCTTCACCACCTGCTCCGGCACCGGGTCGGCGGAGAACTGCCGTACGGTCCGCCGCCGGTCCATCCGCTCCCGCAGCTCGGCGGCGCGGGCCAGCGATTCGCCGGCCGGCATCCGCTCGGGGTGGTACGGCACCGACCGGTAGGGATCGCCGTGGGTCGGTGCCCAGTTCCTCGTTGGTGTCGACATGCTCCGAGTCTGGTGTTCAGGAGGGCAGGATGAGGTGGAGATCCCCGAACTCGTGCCACAGATAGCGGTGGCGCACGGCCTCCGCGTACGCCCGGCGCAGCGCGCCCCCGAACCCCGCGCCGGCCGCCGCCCGCCCCACCGCCTCCAGCATGAGCAGGTGCGACGCCTGCGGTTCGTGCAGCCCGGTCAGCAGCCCGTCCACCGCCCGCACCCCGCGCTCCGGGGTGACGACCAGCTCCGTCCACCCGGCCGCCGCCCGGATGCGCCCGTCCGCGCCGGCGGCGCTCTCCAGCGCCCGCACGGCCGTCGTCCCCACCGCGACGATCTTTCCGCCGCCCGCCCGCGCCGCGTTCACCTGCCACGCCGTGGACGGCGGTACCGCGAAGCGTTCCGGGTACGGCGGCTCGTACGCCTCCGCCGACGCCACCCCCGTGTGCAGCGTCACCGGCGCGATCTGCACGCCCCTGCTGACCAGCCGCGCCACCAGGGACGCGGTGAACGGCCGGGCCGCGCTCGGCATCTCCGCGCTGCCGCCGCCGTCCGGCGAGCCCACCGCGAACACCGTCCGGTACGCGTCCAGCGGCTGGTCCCGGTCCGTGTAGCCGTAGCGGATCGGCCGCCCGTACCGGCGCATGACGTCCAGGACCGGCGCCCCGGACACCCGCGCCCACCACAGCCGTACGCCCCCGGGGTCCACCGGCGCCCGCAGCATCAGCCGCGCACCGCCCGGCAGCCGCACCACCGTGCCCGCCGGACCGCCCGCCCGCTCCCGGGTACTGCCGCAGCCGTCCGGCGTCCGCAGCTCCACCACCCAGTCCCCGGCCACCGCCTCCGGCCGCGGATGCCGCCGGTCGGCACGCGTCGAGAAGTGCACCACCACCGGCTCGCCGCGGCCCCGGCCGTCCCCGAGTCGGCCGTCCAGCGCCGCCGGCAGGGTCCGCGAGGTGTTCACCACCAGGACGTCCCCGGCCGACAGCAGCCGCGGCAGCTCCCGGAACGCGTGGTGCGCCGGCTCCGCCGTGCCCCGGCTGACCAGCAGGCGCACCGCGTCCCGGTCCTGGCCGGGTGCCCGCTGCTCGACCGGCTCCCGCGCCGACAGCTCCGGCGGTACCCGCAGCACCTCGGCGGTCACCGGGCACCGTCCAGCAGGCCGGGGGCCGCGTACCGCCCGCTGGCCGCGCCCGCGTCCAGCAGCCGCAGCAGCGCCGGTACGACCGTCTCGGGCAGCGGGCGGGCGGAGTCGTCGCCGGGCACGGCCGCCGCGTACAGATCCGTCCGCATGTCGCCCGGATCCACCCACCACACCCGCAGCCCCGGCTCCTCGACCGCCAGCACCGCCGAGAGCTGGTCGAGCGCCGCCTTCGCCGCCCCGTAACCGCCCCAGGTCTCGTACGCCTCGGCCGCCGCGTCGGAGCTGATGTTCAGCACGGCCCCACCGGAGCCCGCACCCCGCAAGGTCGTTTCCCCGTTTTCGCGGGCTTCCGTCCCCTTATAAGAAGAAGAGTCATTGCCGTCCCCTATATAAGAGGAAGGCGCGGACGTCCCGTAGAGCGACGACGCCCGCAGCAGCGGCAGCGCCTCCTGTACGAGCCCCAGCGGCGCCACCGCATTGACCTCCAGCGCCGCCCGCAGCCCGTCGAGCGGATGCTCCTCCAGCCGCACCAGTGGCTCCGCGCCCAGCACGCTCGCGTTGTTCACCAGCAGGTCCAGCCCGCCCAGCTCCCGCGCTGCGGCCACCAGCGCCGTCCGGTGCCCGGCGTCCGTCACGTCACCGGGCAGCGCCACCACCCGCGCCCCCGCCCGGCGCATCCCCCGCGCCGCGTCCTCCAGCGGCCCGGCCGACCTGGCGTCCACCACCAGATCCCAGCCGCGCCCGGCCAGCGCCGCGCCCAGCGCGCGCCCCAGCCCCTTCGATGCCCCCGTGATGACCGCCACCGGCATGGCCCCGTCCCGCCTCTCCACCTCGACGTGCGTCCGTACCGCCCACGCTAGGAACGGGGCGGCCCGGCCACCTCGGGCAGCGGGCGGGCCGGACCAGGGCACTTCGGCCTAGTCCCGACGGCCTAAGCGGAGGCCGACGGTGGTCCGATACGGCTGTCACCGCCCGCCGGTACCGTGATGCCATGACCAACGGACCGGGAGACGGACACGGGCCGGGAGACGGGCCGGGCGCCGGGATCCCCGCCGTGAGCAGCGCGATCCTCGCCATGAGCCGGCACCTGGAGGTGCGCGACGTCCTCAAGACGATCGTCGCCTCCGCCCGCGAACTGCTCGACGCCGAGTACGCCGCCCTCGGCGTCCCCGACGACCACGGCGGCTTCGCGCAGTTCGTGGTCGACGGCGTCAGCGAGGAGCAGTGGAAGGCCATCGGCCCGCTGCCGCGCCAGCACGGCATCCTCGCCGCGATGCTGCACAACGCCACCCCGGAACGGCTCGCCGACGTCCGCGCCGACCCGCGCTTCGGCGGCTGGCCCGCGGCGCACCCCGACATGTCCGACTTCATCGGCATGCCGGTCGCCGACGGCGACGAGATCCTCGGCGCGCTCTTCCTCGCCAACAAACGGTGCCCCAAGCCCGCGGGCGGCTGCGGCTTCACCGCCGAGGACGAACGGCTGCTCGGCATACTCGCCCAGCACGCCGCCATCGCGCTGACCAACGCCCGCCTGTACGAGCGCAGCCGCGAGCTGACCATCGCGGGGGAGCGGGCCCGGCTCGCCCACGAACTGCACGACGCCGTCGCCCAGAAGCTCTTCTCGCTGCGGCTGACCGCACAGGCCGCCACCGCCCTCGTGGACCGCGACCCGGCGCGCGCCAAGGGCGAGTTGCAGCAGGTCGCCGCCCTCGCCGCGGAGGCCGCCGACGAACTGCGGGCGGCGGTCGTCGAGTTGCGGCCCGCCGCCCTGGACGAGGACGGCCTGGTCGCCACCCTGCGCTCGCAGGCCCAGGTCCTCGACCGCGCCCACCACGCCCGCGTCACCTTCGAGGCCCGGGGTGTACGGGCTCTGCCGGCCGCCCAGGAGGAGGCGCTGCTGCGCGTCGCCCAGGAAGCCCTGCACAACGCGCTGCGGCACGCCCGCGCCGACCGGGTCGAGGTGACCCTCGTACGGCGCGGCCAGGGCGCCCTGCTGCGCGTCGCCGACGACGGCCGCGGCTTCGAGCCCGGCGCGGTGCGGCGCGCCGGGCGGCATCTGGGACTGGTGTCGATGCGTGACCGGGCGAGCGGCGTCGGCGGCCGGCTCACCGTGGAATCGGAGCCCGGCAAGGGCACCGCTGTGGAGATGGAGGTACCCGGTGGGTGAAGACGAGAGGGGCGGCGCGGTGGCGGGTGCCGGGCAGGCGATCCGGGTTCTCCTGGTCGACGACCATCAGGTCGTCCGCCGCGGGCTGCGGACATTCCTGGAAGTCCAGGACGACATCGAGGTGGTGGGGGAGGCGTCCGACGGTGCCGAGGGCATCGCCGCCGCCGAGCAACTGCGCCCGGATATCGTCCTCATGGACGTCAAGATGCCGGGCATGGACGGCATCGAGGCGCTGCGCAAGCTGCGCGAACTGGACAACCCGGCACGCGTGCTGGTCGTCACCAGCTTCACCGAGCAGCGCACCGTCGTCCCGGCGCTCCGCGCGGGCGCGGCGGGCTACGTCTACAAGGACGTGGACCCGGAGGCGCTGGCCGGCGCCATCCGCTCCGTACACGCCGGGCACGTCCTGCTCCAGCCCGAGGTGGCCGGCGCGCTGCTCGCCCAGGAGGAGGGCAACAACGGGCAGGGGCGCGGCACTTCGCTGACCGACCGGGAGCGCGAGGTGCTCGCCCTGATCGCGGACGGCCGCTCCAACCGCGAGATCGCCCGGACGCTGGTGCTCTCCGAGAAGACCGTCAAGACCCATGTGTCGAACATCCTGATGAAGCTCGACCTGGCCGACCGGACGCAGGCGGCCCTCTGGGCGGTCCGGCACGGCATCGGGGCCTGAAGAAGCCGGTGCCGCGTCCCGGCCGGGACGCGGCACCGGCCGTGATCGGACTATCAGGGCGCGGGCCGGTCCGGTGTCATCCCATCCGAGATTCATACCGTCGGGTGGACGTCACCCATGTGGCGCAACCCGCCCGGCGCCCGGCCGTTCTCCATGGCGTGCCGCGGAAGTCGACCGCGGACGTCGTCAGGAGAGGTCAAGAGAAGTGAAGAACATCAAGAGGGCCGTGGCCGTCACGATCGCCACGGGCGGGCTCGCCTTCGCCGGTGCCGGTATCGCCTCCGCGCAGGGCGTCGCCCAGGGCCACGCCGTGAACTCCCCCGGTGTCGCCTCCGGCAACCTGCTCCAGGTCCCGGTGCACATCCCGGTGAACGTCTCGGGCAACACCGTCACCGTCATCGGCGCCCTGAACCCGGCCTTCGGGAACCGCAGCCACAACTCCTGACGGCCCGGCACGGCCGGCCGCCCGGCGCCCACCGCCGGCGGACCGGCCGCAGCGAGTACTCCACCACCATCCCGGCCCCGCGCCGACACGTGAGGAACACCTACATGAACACCGCCAAGAAGGCCGCCCTCGTCCTCGCCACCGCCGGACTGGCCGCCGGTGCCGCCGCCGGCTCCGCCGCCGCGACCGGTAACGCGCACGCCAACGGCGCGGCCGCCAAGTCCCCCGGCGTCCTGTCGGGCAACCTCGTCCAGGTCCCCGTGAACGTGCCGGTGAACGTCTCCGGCAACACCATCGACGTCGTGGGCCTCCTCAACCCGGCCCACCACAACACCGCCGCCAACCACTGAGCCACGGCCACTGAGCCACCGCCACCGAGCCACGGCGCCCGGACCGCGGCAGCACCGCGTCCTCCCGAAGGCCCCGCCCGACCGCACCCGGTCGGCCGGGGTCTTCCCCGTACGGCAGCGGCCCCGGCCGCCGCCCCGGCCCGGTCACCTCCGGCGCCGCTCCGCCTCCTCCACATACGCGTTGTACGCCGCGACCTGCGCGCGCCGGGCCGTGCGCTCCACCGGGCGCAGCGCCTCGGCCCGCGCCGCCATCTCGGACGCGCTCACCGCCCCGCCGTGCTCCCGCCCGTCCCCGCCGGCGCCCTGCGCGATGCCGATGAGCGCGCCGACCCGCTGCGCCAGCTCCAGCACCCGCACCGCCCGCGGCGGATAGCCGGGCGCCAGCACCTGCCGGCCCGCCTCGGCCCGCGCGCGGTACGCCTCCAGCGCCGCCTGGGCGACCGGGCCGGACCCGGCCACGTCCAGCCGGGAGAGCACCTCCGTCGCCTCCCGCAGCGCCTCCGCCAGCTCCCGCTCCGCCTCGCCGAGCGAGGGCACGTCGGCCGGCGGCGCGTCCCGTACGGCGAGGCAGTGCCACACCACTTCGACGTGCACGTCGGCGCGCGCCACGGCCGAGCCCTCGGGACCGGACTCGAACACCTCCGGGACCAGGCCCAGCGCGGCCCCGGACGCCAGCACCGCCTCCTCGGCCTCCATCGCCCGCGCGTTGAACTCCGGCGGGCCGCTCAGCCCCAGCGGGTGCCCCGGCGCCGGCAGCGCCACCCGCAGGCCCGTCGCCCCCAGCGCCCGCAGCCGCCCCAGCGCGAGCGTCAGCCCGACCGGGCCCGGCTCCCCGGGCAGGCCCCGCACGCGGTGCACCGCGTCGTCGTCCGCGATCCGCTGCACGGCTTCATCAGGTGAGACAAGCCCGGCCAACAGGGCATTTCCCCACGCGGCCAGGCGTCCCGAACGAGGTTCATCGAGCATGCTCCCCAGCCTAAGGACAGGCACTGACATCGAGTGGCGTAGGTTTGCAGGGGGGATGCGCCCACAGGCGCACGAGACGACCGATATGCAATGGGAGACAACGCGCTCATGAGCGATGTGCTGGAGCTGGTGGACGTATCCGTGGTCCGCGACGGACGGGCTCTGGTGGACCAGGTCTCCTGGTCGGTCAAGGAGGGCGAGCGCTGGGTGATCCTCGGCCCCAACGGCGCCGGCAAGACCACCCTGCTCAACGTCGCCTCCAGCTACCTCTTCCCGAGCACCGGGACCACCACGATCCTCGGTGAGACGCTCGGCAAGGTCGACGTCTTCGACCTGCGCCCGCGCATCGGCGTGGCCGGCATCGCGCTCGCCGACAAGCTGCCGCGCAGCCAGACCGTCCTGCAGACCGTGCTCACCGCCGCGTACGGCATGACCGCCGGCTGGCGCGAGAAGTACGAGGACATCGACGAGCAGCGGGCCCGCGCCTTCCTCGACCGCCTCGGCATGAACGACTACCTCGACCGGAAGTTCGGCACGCTCTCCGAGGGCGAGCGCAAGCGCACCCTGATCGCCCGCGCCATGATGACCGACCCGGAACTGCTCCTCCTGGACGAGCCCGCGGCCGGCCTCGACCTCGGCGGCCGCGAGGACCTCGTACGCCGCCTCGGCCGGCTCGCCCGCGACCCGTACGCCCCCTCCATGATCATGGTCACGCACCACGTCGAGGAGATCCCGCCGGGCTTCACCCACGTCCTGATGATCCGCCAGGGCAAGGTGCTCACCGCCGGACCGCTCGACCTGGAGCTGACCTCCGGCAACCTCTCGCGCTGCTTCGGCCTGCCGCTGGTCGTCGAGCGCAACGGCGACCGCTGGACCGCCCAGGGCCTGCCGCTTTCCTGACACCGCGGACCACTTCCCGGCCGGACGGCCCCTGTCCCGGGCCGTCCGGCGGATCTACCATGAAGGCGTGGATCCATGGGTGTGGTGGCTCGTCGCCGCCGTGGGACTGGGCATTCCGCTCGTCGTGACCGCGATGCCCGAGTTCGGGATGCTCGCGGTCGGCGCCGTCGCGGGAGCCGTGACCGCGGGGCTCGGCGGCGGCACGGTCATGCAGTTCATCGTCTTCGCGGCCGTCTCGGTCGCGCTCATCGCGGTGGTCCGCCCCATCGCCAACCGCCACCGGACCGAGCGCCCGCGTCTGGCATCGGGAATCGACGCCCTCAAGGGCCGCTCGGCCACGGTGCTGGAACGGGTCGACGCCGCCGGCGGCCGGGTCAAACTGGGCGGCGAGGTCTGGTCGGCCCGTGCGCTCGACGCCGACCAGGTCTACGAGCCGGGCCAGCAGGTGGACGTGGTGGAGATCGAGGGCGCCACGGCGGTCGTCATGTGAGAGTTCGAGCCAGTCGTCGTACGAGCGCACCGATGAGCCGAACCGCCTGCGTGCCGGCCGGTCGCTCTGAAAGACTCGATCAAGCAGAAGGCCGGCCCAGGCCGCCGCAGCCAGTCACCGAGGGGTACCGGGAGCCGCAGTGGAACCGATCATCATCGTCCTGATCGTCCTGGTGGTGCTCGTGTTCATCGCACTCATCAAGACGATCCAGGTCATCCCGCAGGCCAGCGCCGCCATCGTGGAGCGCTTCGGCCGCTACACCCGCACCCTCAACGCGGGCCTGAACATCGTCGTGCCGTTCATCGACTCCATCCGCAACCGCATCGACCTGCGCGAACAGGTCGTACCGTTCCCACCGCAGCCGGTGATCACCCAGGACAACCTGGTCGTCAACATCGACACCGTGATCTATTACCAGGTCACCGACGCGCGCGCCGCGACGTACGAGGTCGCCAGCTACATCCAGGCCATCGAGCAGCTGACCGTCACGACGCTGCGCAACATCATCGGCGGCATGGACCTGGAGCGGACCCTGACCTCCCGCGAGGAGATCAACGCGGCGCTGCGCGGCGTCCTGGACGAGGCCACCGGCAAGTGGGGCATCCGCGTCAACCGCGTCGAGCTCAAGGCGATCGAGCCGCCGACCTCCATCCAGGACTCGATGGAGAAGCAGATGCGCGCCGACCGTGACAAGCGCGCGGCGATCCTCCAGGCCGAAGGTGTCCGGCAGTCCCAGATCCTCACCGCCGAAGGCGAGAAGCAGTCCTCGATCCTGCGTGCCGAAGGTGAGGCCAAGGCCGCCGCGCTGCGCGCCGAGGGCGAGGCCCAGGCGATCCGGGTGGTCTTCGAGTCCATCCACGCCGGCGACCCGGACCAGAAGCTGCTGTCGTACCAGTACCTCCAGATGCTGCCGAAGATCGCCGAAGGCGACGCCAACAAGCTCTGGATCGTGCCCAGCGAGATCGGCGACGCCCTCAAGGGCCTCGGCGGCGCCATCAACAGCTTCAACCCCGCGGGCGGCGCCCCGGCCGGCGGCCCTGGCATGACCAAGCCGGCCCCGCACCGCGAACAGCCGCCCATCGACTGACACGGCCCCGCCCAGGGCCCGTACCCGCCGGCGCACAGGAAGCGCTGTCCCCGGGTACGGGCCCTGGTGCATGATCGGGCCGGACCGTACCGATCATGCCGAGGGAGCCCGTATGACCGTCTGGGAAGCGCTCGCCGTCTTCGCCGCGGGCGGCGCCGCCGGTGCGATCAACGTCGTCGTCGGCTCCGGGACCCTGATCACCTTCCCGGTCCTGCTGGCCACCGGTCTGCCACCGGTCACCGCCAACGTCTCCAACTCCCTCGGCCTGGTGCCCGGTTCGCTCAGCGGCGCGATCGGCTACCGCCGCGAACTGGCCGGCCAGGGCCGCCGCATACTGCGCTTCGCGGCCGTCGCCCTGGCCGGCGGCCTGATCGGCGCGGCCCTCCTCCTGGCACTGCCCTCGGACGCCTTCGACGCGATCGTGCCCGCCCTGATCGCCGTCGCCCTCGTCCTCGTGGTCGTCCAGCCCCGGCTCGCCTCCGCGCTGCGTGCCCGCCGCGAACGCAACGGCACCACCGCCCGTGCGGACGGTGGTGCCCTGCTGCTGACCGGCCTGTTCCTCGCGAGCATCTACGGCGGCTACTTCGGTGCCGCCCAGGGCGTCATCTACCTGTCCCTGATGGGCCTGCTGCTCGGCGACGGCCTCCAGCGCATCAACGCGGTCAAGAACGTGCTGACCCTGCTCGTCAACGCCGTCGCGGCACTCTTCTTCCTCTTCGTCGCGCACTTCGACTGGCTCGCCGTCGTCCTGATCGCCGTGGGCTCGGCCCTCGGCGGGCTGCTCGGCGCGCGGATCGGGCGCAGGCTGCCGCCTGCCGTGCTGCGCGGGGTGATCGTCGCGGTTGGCATCGCGGCGATCAGCCAGCTGCTGCTGAAGTAGGTCCGTACGGGCTTACGCGGGCAGCCCCAGCCAGGCCGGCAGCTCCTCCCGTACGGTTCCGGCCAGCGCCGCCACCAGCGCGTCCGCGGGCGTCGGCTCGAACGGCCGGGTCAGCAGCCGCATTCCCGCCTGCTCCGGCGTCCGGTCCGCTTTGCGGTGGTTGTCCTCGGCGCAGGACGCGACCGTGTTCAGCCAGTCGTCGCCGCCGCCGCGCGAGCGCGGCACGATGTGGTCCACGGTCGTCGCCCGCCGGCCGCAGTACGCGCACCGGTGCTGGTCCCGTACCAGGACGCCGCGCCGCGACCACGCCGCCTGTCTTCGGAACGGCACCCGTACGTACCTGCTGAGCCGGATCACCTGCGGCACCGGCACCTCCACCGCGGCGGCCCGGAGCCGCAGTCCCGGATGCGCCTGCTCGACCACGGCCTTGTCCTGCATGACCAGCACCACCGCGCGCCGCAGCGACACCGTCGCCAGCGGCTCGAAGCTGGCGTTGAGCACCAGTGTCTCGCGCATCCCGTCCACCTCCCGGTCCCCGTTCGCCGCACGGCGAAGTGGCTCCACTGTGCAGCTCCAGTGATCCCCTGGACAACGCAATTTCCGCACGCCACAAGGGAGATGCCAGATGACGGGGAGGTGAAGGTACGGGGGCGCGAGGAGGGGCGGGAGAGAGCGCGGGGCGGCGCGCAACGGGCGGCGCGCTCCGGGGCCCCACCCCCGTGCGTTCGCCGGGACCCCGGAGCGTATGGCAGCCGACGCGGCCGTCCGACACGAAAACGGACTCCGGCAGGCGGCGGGCGACACACCTGCGCCCCACCGCCTCCGCCGCTGCGGTGCCGGCTGCCCGACGGTTGAACCGCGAGCCGTTCGCCGGTCAAGCACCACTGTGCGAGCGAAAGCGCCGGGGCGCAACGGAATTAAAGCCGGTGCCCGAACCCCGGCCGGGATCCGGGCACCGGCTTGCGGGGCCGGCGTCCGCACGGCCGCACAGGGCCGCGGTCCGGACACCGGCCCGCTGCTCAGCCTTCGGTCGGCACCTCGTACTCGCCGATCAACTGCGCCCGCCCGATCGCGTGGAAACGCAGGTTGAAGCCGACCACGGCCGGCGTCGCGTCCGCGTCCGGCCCCAGCTTCTCCTGGTCCACCGCGTACACGGTGAAGACGTAGCGGTGCGGCCCGTCACCGGGCGGCGGCGCCGCACCCGTGAAGTCCCGCGAACCCGCGTCGTTGCGTACGTGGACGGCGCCCTGAGGCAGCCCCTTCATGTCACCGGTACCGGCGCCCGCGGGCAGCTCGGTGACCGACGCGGGGATGTCGAAGACCGACCAGTGCCAGAAACCGCTGCCGGTCGGCGCGTCCGGGTCGAAGCAGGTGACGGCGTAGCTGCGGGTCCCCTCCGGCGCGCCCTCCCACCGCAGGTGCGGCGAGGTGTTGCCCTCCGCCTGCACCTGCGCCGACGGCAGCGGGCCGCCGTCGGTCAGCTCGTCGCTCACCACGGTGAACCCGGCCACCGGCGGATGGAAATCGTGCGGGAGCGGCCGGCGCTTGAGCTCGGACACCTGGGCACCTCCTAATCGCGAATGGACACCTGTCCGGCCAGGTTAGAGCCTGTGGATCACCCCCGGCCGGACACCTCGTCTCAGAGCCAGTTCCGCTTGCCGCCGACCTCGGCCAGCCACTGGTTCAGGTACGCCGCCCAGTCGGTCCCCTGGTACCCGTCCAGCGGCATGACGAACGAGCGGTACGTGTCGCTGCCCTCGCTGAAGAGCCCCGGCTTCTTGTCCATCTCCAGCACCACGTCCATCTCGCGGTCGTCCGCGACGAAGGACAGCTCCACCTGGTTCAGGCCCCGGTACTGCTGCGGCGCGTGGAACTCGATCTCCTGGTAGAACGGCAGCCGCTGCCGGGTGCCCCGGATGTGCCCCTGCTCCAGGTCCGCGCTCTTGAACCGGAACCCGAGCCGGCCGAAGGCGTCCAGCAGGGCCTGCTGCGCCGGCAGCGGGTGGACGTTGACCGGATCGAGGTCACCGGAGTCCACCGCACGGGCGATCGCCAGCTCCGTGGTCACCCCGACGTGCATCCCGTGCAGCTGCTGGCCCAGGAACGTGGTCACCGGCGTCTCCCACGGGATCTCCAGCCCGAAGGGAACCGTGTGCACCGCACCGGCCTGCACCTCGAAGGCCCCGCCGAGCCGCAACTTGGTGAACTCGACGTCCCGCTTGTACTCCTCCTCGCCGCCCTCGACCTCGACGCGCGCCTGGAGGCCCACCGACAGCCCCTCGATCTGCTGGGCGACCGAACCGCCCTGGATCCGCACCTCGCCCTGCACGACCCCGCCCGGCACGACGTTCTCCTCGAAGAGCACCGTCTCCACCGATGCGCCTCCGGCCCCCAAGCTGGCCAGCAGCTTCTTGAACCCCATGCTCGTCCTTCCCAGGCAGATGCCTGTGCCTCGTGCGATGCGCCGGGAACCCGGTGGCCCGACCCGGTCCCTACCCACGCCGGGCGGCGCGTTCCGGTTCCGTGCGCCACACCTTCCCAACCGGAGGGCCCTGGTGGCCAGTGGCTCACCCGATGGTTCGCGTCGCTCTCCGTTACCCTTGATCCGCATGATCGTCGCACCGGACCGCCGGCCGCTCACGCGGGACTTCTTCGACCGTCCCGTCCTGGACGTCGCGCCTGAGCTGCTCGGCCGCACCCTCGTACGCCGTACCCCACAAGGCCCCATCGAGCTGCGCATCACGGAGGTGGAGGCATACAACGGGTCGTCCGACCCGGGCTCGCACGCCTACCGGGGCCGCACCGCGCGCAACGCCTCCATGTTCGGCCCGCCCGGTCACGCGTACGTGTACTTCATCTACGGCATGTGGTTCAGCCTCAACCTGGTCTGCAACAAGGAAGGCACCGCCAGCGGTGTCCTGCTGCGGGCCGGCGAGGTGCTCACCGGTACGGAGCAGGCCGCCGCCCGCCGGCCGAAGGCACGCAACACGCGCGAACTGGCCAAGGGCCCGGCCCGGCTCGCCACCGCCCTCGACATCGACCGATCCCTGGACGGTACGGACATCTGCTCCACCGACCCGGACCAGCCGCTCACCGTCCTCCAGGGGCACCAGGCGGACGCCGCCGAGGTGCGCAACGGGCCGCGTACGGGCATCAGCGGTGAGGGGGCCGTGCACCCGTGGCGCTTCTGGATCGACGGCGATCCCACCGTCAGCCCGTACCGGGCGCATGTGCCGCGCAAGCGCCGGAGCAGGGCTGCTTGACTCTGCCCCGCCGACCGCCTAACGTGGCCCGAGCCGCTTGAAACGGGCAGCGCTGTCTGCGCAGGCCGTCGAGCGACGCGAACCCACTACCTACGAACGATCACCCCGGCGGGGTCCTGTTTCGCTTGCCGAAATTCGACCCCGTGGCCCGATTATGAGCCGACCGGGAATTCGACTAAAGTAGTGATCACGCCGAAAGGCGTAACCACACCCCGCCGACGGGGAATCGGAAGCGAATTCCGTCCAGCACGGACCGGAAATCGGATCTGATAACGTCGGAAAGGCCGGAAAGCGAAAGCCGGACGGCCGGCCCGCTCCAGCAGGGAGCCGGAAACGGAAAGCGGAAACGCCGAACG